>JBMFNP010000052.1:0-12507 GCA_049970095.1 Thermoplasmata archaeon
GCGAGGCTAGCGCCCTTCCCCTTACGGTAACCTCACCCCCCACGGGGGTGTCATCCGACACCCCCAAGTTTTTCAGTCCATGCTTTTGCGTCAGCAAAAGGGTTCTGACGATACCCCGAACGCACAACACCCACGATGGGGTTGCACGCCGCCAAAAGTTTCTGTCCAAACTAATCCATTCATGCTTTTAATTCCTCTCCGCATATAGGACTGATACTTAAATTCGTGCAGGCATTTATGCTCCTCCATCAGTTTCCCAGCATTTTTTTAAGCCGCACTATTGTATTGAATGCCTCAATAGGTGTTAGTGTGTTGATGTCAATTTTTTCAAGTTCAACGATTGCCGGATGTTTGGGCGCTGGACTATCTATAAGAAGCATCTGGGTGTATCTAGGTTCCCTTCTTTTTGCCTTACTGGGGTTCTGGATACTGAGTTCAACCTCCTCCATTTTCCTAAGGATTTCTCTAGCTTTGGAAATCACGCTTTCAGGCACACCTGCTAGTTTTGCAACATATATTCCATAACTCTTGTCAGTCGCACCAGGAATCACCTTTCTGAGAAAAACAACCTCACCACCAGATTCCCGCACTGCTATGTGCACATTCTGTATGCCTTCATACATTTCTGCAATTTCTGTTAACTGGTGGTAATGGGTGGCAAATAGAGTTCTTGCCCTTATCTTCATATGAATGTATTCCAGAACTGCCCATGCCAGGCTTAAACCATCAAATGTACTTGTTCCCCTTCCAATCTCGTCAAGAATTATCAAGGAGTCACGGGTTGCATTTTTGAGGATGTTTGCAACTTCCAGCATTTCTACCATGAATGTACTCTGTCCCATTGCAAGGTCATCATAGGCACCTACTCGGGTGAAAATGCGGTCAACAATTGAGAGATTTGCATATGTGCAAGGTACGAACGAACCCATCTGGGCAAGTAAAATTCCAACCGCAATCTGTCGCATGTATGTGGATTTACCAGCCATATTAGGTCCAGTTATGATTATTGTTCTGTTTCTCTCTGAGATATTCACATCGTTGGGAATGTACTCAGGAATGTTGCGTTCAACCACTGCATGTCTCAGTTCCCTGATGAAAATCTCCCGATTCTGGTTCCATTTGGGGCGAGTATATCTGTACTGCACTGCGACTTCCGCAAGGGCTGCAAAAACATCAATGTGTGCCAGCGCACCTGCAATTTTCAGGAGACTACCACATCTCTCTCCGATTTTCTTCCTGATTTCTTCAAAAATCTGGTATTCTAATGCCTTCAGTTTCTCATCTGCATGTAAAATCAGGGTTTCCTTTTCCTTCAATTCCTGGGTGATATAGCGTTCTGCATTTGCAAGCGTCTGCTTTCTTATATAACTTTCAGGCACTTTTGAGATATATGACTTTGTCACCTCTATGTAATATCCAAATACTGAATTATACCCAATTTTCAGGTTCTTTATGCCTGTGCGTTCCCTCTCCTTTGCCTCAAGTTCTGCAATCCAGTCCTTACCCTGTGTGAGCGCCTTCCTCAATTCATCAACTTCTGATGAAAAACCTTCCCTGATTATTCCCCCTTCTTTTACAATTACTGGTGGGTCTTCCACAATTGCTTTTTCAATCAACTCAACAACATCATCCATTGGCTTTATGTTCTCAATTATTTTTGTGAGGATCTCGGGCAACTGTTCTTTTCCAAGTAATTTCTGGATTCCAGGCAGGACTTTGAGAGTGTTTTTGAGGGCAATCATGTCTCTTGGGGTGCAGCGATTGCAGGAAATCCGAGTTGCAATTCTTTCCATATCCTGGGTATCCTTAAGGAGTTCACGAAGTTCATATCTGGCAAGGGAGTTTTTGACAAAGAACTCCACAGCATCCAGACGCTGTTCTATTTCCTTCTGATCAAGGAGTGGATTGAGAAGAAATTTTTTGAGTAATCTTGAGCCTGGTGCAGTAACTGTAAAATCCATAGTTTCAAAGACAGTGCCTTTTTCAGTGCCATCGCGAATGTTTCTAACCACTTCTAGATTCCGAAGTGTGGTGCTATCAAGGAGCATGAATCTTTCCCGTTTTATTCTCCTTATTTCGCTGAATGGAAGTTTTGATGATTTCTGGGTTTCTTTGAGGTATTGGTATAGGGCTGCAACACAGATTAACTGAGCATCATTGTCTAAGTCAATTGATTCAAAATGGGTACTGAGAATTTTTTTGCCTTCATCTCTGTCTGGGAATTTCCATGGCTTGAGATATGCACCAGTTTTTAGTTCTGTAATTTCTGTTGCAAGTTCTCGCAGAAATTCTGGGATGATGCATTCCACTGGGCGATACCGCATGAATTCTGTTTTTATGTTCTGATAATCTCCATTTTCTTCAAAAGAAATAACAAAAAATTCACCTGTTGAAAGATCTGCAAATGCCATTGCCGCATTGTTCGCAAGAATGTAAATACTGCAGAGATAGTTGTTTGTCTTTGCGTCTAAAAGTGCTGGTTCCATTGCTGTACCTGGAGTGACTACGCGCACCACTTCACGCTTCACTATGCCCTTTGCAAGCTTTGGATCTTCCACCTGCTCGCAGATTGCCACAGTATATCCCTTTTTCACAAGTTTTGCCAGATACTGTTCAACTGCGTGATAGGGCACACCTGCAAGCGGAATCCTATTGCCTTCCTCGTCCTTCTGTCTGGATGTGAGCACAATTTCCAGTTCCTTTGAGACAATTTTTGCATCCTCATCAAAGGTTTCATAGAAATCACCAATACGGTAGAAAAGAATGGCATCTTTGTACTGCTCCTTTATTCTGAAATACTGCTCCATGATCGGTGTGAGTTTTCCCATCGCCCCATATAATGCCCAATGGAGATATATCTTTTTGGTATCTTTGTATGCTATTGCTCTGAGAATACAGCATCTAAAACTCCAAATATTCCTTTCTGTTTGCCCACTTGATGAACGCCGGGTTATACAAGGCAGCATCAATAAATTTCATTGCGAATTTTGGAACTTTTGGTATTGCACTATTTATCCCAAACATTGCTACAGAACTCGGAGCCAGCGGTTTCCAGCTCAGCGCAATTATAGTCAGCTATAATCTTTCGCTCTTCCTCACATCATGGTATTTTGGGAGAGTTGCGGATATAAAGGGAAAAAAGTATGTGATTCTTTTTGGGCTTGGAATTTCAATTATTGCTGGGCTTTTCCATGTATTTATTAATTCAATTACTGTTCTTTTTGCGGTGCGCATCTTTCTTGGGGCAGCACTTGGTATTTTCCCTGGTGCACTGATTGCTTATGCCTATGAAAGTGGGAAAAAGCTGGGAATTTATGCGGGATTTGGGGCAGCAGGGGTAGCACTTGGTTCCCTGGTTGTAGGAATGATTGGAAATTACACTCAGATTTTTATAGCCTGCTCAGTTTTCATGCTCTCTGCACTTGCCCTTGCACACACACTTCCCTCTACTTGTGAAATAAAACACAGCGTCCCTCTCTTTCCGAAAATGGTGATCAAGCGTGGCTGGCCTGCGTACAGTGGTGTGCTAATAAGACATGTGGGTGCCACTGCAATCTGGACAATTTTTCCTGTTTTTCTTGCCAAGATTGGGTGCACCCCTTTTCAGATAGGTTTCCTTTATACCCTTAACACAGGAACACAGGCAGTTTCAATGTTTGCGCTGGATAAAGTGGCATCCACAAAACTTCTGCCCATAGGTTTTGGGCTTTCTGCAATCACCTTTACTTCATTTACATTTGCCACTAATTTCTATCAAATGATTCCAACCCAGATCCTGCTGGGCATTTCATGGGCAACAATGTATGTGGGTGCACTGAAATACATAAATGAAAGGAATGAGGAACACGCTACCGCAAGTGGGCTTTTAAGCAGCACCACAAGTGCGGCAAATATCCTCGGACCAGTGATCACAGGGGTTGTGATAGGAAATATTGCAGTTTCCAGTGTATCCATAATTACATTTCACATGATAATGTATTTTGCTTCTCTTTTTGCACTGGTTGCACTCATCATTTATCTTTTTGGAGATAGAAAAAATGGCAATTCTTGATTTTCAAGCACAAATCCAAAGATTTTTCTAATTGCAGGTATATAGCGCACTGCAATGTCTGAGATGTGGGTTGAGAAATACAGGCCCAGATTGCTCAAGGAAGTTATAGGCAATAAACAGGCACTGGAGAAACTGAAGATATGGGGTGAAGAATGGGCATCTGGAAAGGTTAAAAAGAAGGCGGTGATTCTATCTGGTAAGCCAGGTATTGGCAAAACCTCTGCAGCCCATGCCCTTGCAAATGAATTTGGTTGGCTCCCTATTGAAGTGAATGCTTCTGACGCAAGAAATGCAAAAAGCATTGATAACATTATCCTTCGGGGAGGAATTTATGGCGACCTCTTTGGCTCGCAAACAAGAAAAAAACTTTTAATCATAGATGAGGCAGACAATCTTTACGAAAGAATTCAGGATGGAATTGCGGATGAAGAGGAAGAGGTTGAAGAGGAGGAAAAAAAAGATTACAGCGACAGAGGAGGTGCAAGTGCAATCATAAGGGCAATTCTTCAGACAAAAAATCCAATAATTCTTATTGTAAATGATGAATACGAACTTACAAGGAAGGGGAGATTTAAGGACTTGTGTGAAATTATAAGATTTAAGAGAGTGGAGAAGCGCGAAATTAAAAAATTGCTTGCAAAAATTGCAGATGCAGAAAACCTGAAGATACCAGAGAGCACAATTGAAATGATTGCAGAGCGTTCAAATGGTGATGTTAGAAGTGCGGTAAATGACCTACAGTCGCTTGCCATCGGAAGAACAGAAATCCTTCCAGAAGATACTGTAGGTGTAAGAGACAGGGAAAGCGATGTATATGCACTCTTAGCAGCGATATTCAAAGAAAAGAATTTGAAGAAGGCGATGGAAATTCAGCGGATGGTGGATGAGGAACCAGAGAAATTGAGTTTATGGGTTGATGAAAATCTACCGAGAGCATATCAGAAGGTTGAGGATCTTGCAGCAGGGTACGATGCCCTCTCAAAAGCAGATATATTTTTCGGAAGGGTTTATCGCAGAAACAAATACGGGTTCTGGAAATACGCGCTTGCACTCATGCTGGGCGGTGTTGCAGTGGCAAAAAAATCAGAACCGAGATTTCAACAATTCTCATTTCCAATGATACTCCTTAAAATGAGGGATTCAAAGGTTGCCAGGGAATCACTTTATGCCCTCAATTATAAAATTGGCAGGGTATGCCATCTTTCAATTCAAAAGACAAAAGATGAAATTTATCCATACTTTACATACATTTTCCAGCATAATGATGAATTCAGGCGAGCGATGGTAAAAAGACTGCATCTCTCACCAGAAGATGTAAGATTTATTTTTGGAAATGATGAGAGGGTGGAAAACCTGATAAAAGATTTGTTTAGTATTAAATCAGAAAAAGAAAGGGAAAAACCTAAGAGTGTTGACAGAATGCAGAAAACCCTCACAGATTTGAGTTCAGATTGATTGAATCTCCTTGAGCAGGTTTTCTATCTGTCCCATCCATTCCAGTATTTCTTCTTCATCCCACATTTCGAAATTCCCTTCCATTGCCCCCGCATCCGACATTCAATCACCTCACATTTACTTTCTGTCAGACATAAAGCAGACCGATAATATAAACATTTCGGTTCTTGGTGGCATAGATTTATTCTATCAATTTCACACCATAGTTGCCGACATAGCGGTATTTTTCTACGCTTCCTACATCCCCGATGAGGCAGAAAAGCTCAAAAGGATATTAGAAGAAGAAAAGAGCGAGGCAGAAAGAGAAGGAGATGTTGTTGCAGCAATTGTGATAGGATTATTATTGGCTGCGTTGGCTTATTTACTTTATAAACTAATGAGTGAAGAGGAATAAGAATATGGGTGGGTGGGCTGACACTCTGGAAACCCGCAGTTTCCTTCCCTCCCCTCCTGCGCGGTCGTATACACGGTGTGTATCCCTCCTTATCCACTACACCCAGCCTCACCTTGCCCCAAACTTCATTTACACCTTCCAAAAACTATAAACTAATGTTGCGTTATATCCACACCATGGATTACAAAGAAAAGGTGCTTACCCTGAAAAAGGAGTTAAATGCAATCCTCCTGGTGCATAATTATCAGCGTGCAGAGATTCAGGATATTGCGGATTATCTTGGTGATTCCCTGGGGCTTTCAATAGAGGCAAGCAGAACAGAAAAAGATGTGATTGTTTTTTGTGGTGTGAATTTCATGGCAGAAACTGCTGCAATTCTAAATCCAGATAAGCTTGTACTCCACCCTGAACCAGATGCAAAATGCCCAATGGCAGGAATGGTGGATGTAGAGGGTTTAAGAAAATACAAAAGTGAGCATCCAGATGCCAAAGTGGTTGCGTATGTGAACACAACTGCTGATGTGAAGGCGGAGGCTGATATCTGCTGCACTTCTGCAAACGCAGTGAAAATATGCCAGAGTATTCCAGACAAGGAAATAATCTTTGTGCCAGACACAAATCTCGGGCTCTATGTAATGCGATTTGTGAAAGACAAGAAATTTCATTTGTGGCCAGGATACTGTCACACACACAGAGACATTACCAAAAAAGAGATAATGGATTTGCTAGGACAACACCCAAAGGCAGAAATTCTTGCACATCCAGAATGCATACCTGATGTCATAGATATGGCAGATTTTGTAGGTTCCACTGAAGGTATTGTACGCTATGTAAAAAATTCTCCAAAACACGAGTTTATTGTTGCCACTGAAAAAGAAATGTGCTACAGATTAAAGAAGGAGAATCCAAACAAGGAATTTTACCCTCCAGCTTCAGCAATATGCCCTAATATGAAGAAAATCACAATTGAAAAGGTTGTGAAAAGCATGGAACAAAGGATTTACCCAGTTAAAATTGATGAAAAAATCAGGGAAAGAGCGTATCTTCCTATAAAGAGAATGCTGGAGTGCACGAAATGAATGTGCTGGTTTTTGGTGCAGGAGCAATAGGTAGTTTTGTGGGTGCACGACTGGCTAAGGTGTGCGAAGTTACACTGATTGGTAGAAAGGAGCATGTTGCCAGGATAAACGCTCATGGTCTGGAAATTGAAGGGTTGGTTAAGGAATGTGTGAAAATCCCAGCGTTTGAGCAAATTCCAGACGGTATCTGGGATTTTATTATTATTACCACAAAATCCTACGACACACCTCATGCAATTCAGACAATTGCAAGAAAATTAGATTGTGGAACAATTGTAAGCATGCAGAACGGACTGAATAATATAGAAGTGATTGAGCACGAAACTCAGAAAATTAAAAAGAAGTTCAATGTGTGTGCATGCATCACAAGCACTGGTGTATCTTTTCTTGAGCCTGGGAAAATCAGATTGAACGGGTTGGGAAGAACTGTTGTGGGCGGGAGGGAAAAAAAGTATGCAGATAAATTTGCTGCCCTGCTCACTGCAGGGGGTATAAAGACAGATGTATCAGAAGATATTATGCAGGAAATCTGGATAAAGGGTGTGGTCAATTCAGCAATCAACCCGCTCACCGCAATTTTCAGAGTGAAAAATGGCGCATTGCTTGATAATCCCTCACTTGAAAAGCTCCTATGTGATGTGGCTGAAGAAAGTGAAAAAATCGCAAAGGATTGTGGGTTTGTGAATAAGAATGTAGATTGTGTGGAAATCACAAAAGAGGTTGCACACACTACACGGGAGAATTACTCCAGTATGCTCCAGGATATTATGAAAGGAAAAAAAACCGAAATAAGGGAGATTAATGGGCATATTGTGGAGACGGGTAAAAAACATGGGCTGAGTGTTAAGTTAAATCAATTCCTTTTGAACGCAGTGATCGGGCTGGAGCAACTAACTGGTTTTCGCCTTTCTTAATTCCATGTTTTTTTTGCGGTAATATACCCAGGGATGCTTTAACCACTCCTGCTTGCAAAGATTCTCATCTGGTGTGCAGAGTCCGTAGCTTTTCATTGTTGCACACCCTGGAGATTTGTATGTTGTACCTGAAATTTTACCAGTAATATGTTCTATCTGGTATCTGCTCTTTTCAATATCAAAGTCTGGTGAGCTCGCAAAGAGTTTCAAAATTTCTTCAGAGCCGAGCCCTATGCCTTTCAGAAACGCCACAATTGCGAACCTGGCCATATGGGGTGCATTCTCACCATTTCTTATCTGGGCAAGAATTTTTTTCATGCAGGGGGGAAAGGCTTCTTCATTCAATGAGCCCATCTCCTCTTTATGAAATGCATTTCTGCGCTTCTGAATTTCATCTTTGATGCTGGCTATGGCGGCATTAAAACTGCTCTTTATTTTTTCATTCACAGGGAGAGGTAATTCCGACGCAATCTTTCGTCTCAATTTCTCTTCAAGCAACCTCACAAATTTTTCTTTGCTGAGAAACACATAACCCCTTTCCATATCTTGATGTGCGAGCTTCCACTCAGGGTTTCCACGAAACTGTGAAGTGTACATGAGATAGTCCGTGAAATGCACTGAGAATTTTCTGTCAAAATCCGCAGATATTCCAAGGTCACTACTGATTTCTAATAGGGTTTCTGGCTTTTCTGTATTTGCAATTATTGAAAAGTTCTTTGATTCAGATACAGCATACCTTGCAATTGCACCCTTGTCCCTTGTGGCAGAGATTATCATTCTTGCCACTGGATAACTTAAAATTATATTGAGGGCTGAAATTTCCTCTGTTGGATTAAATCCGTAGGACTGTGTGGGATTTGTTATTGCTGAGGTAGCGCGCCTGATTCCCAGGTCTCTTGCTGTAGCGTATATTTCGTCTGATAGCAAACTTTCCAGTTCAATGTTCTCCTTTTTTATGTACTCTGCTGCACCCCGAAGAAATGGATATCTGGCAAATTTAAACAAGTCCTCCATACAATCCAGATTGTTTGCTTTGAAATAAATCTTTGGGTTTTGTGAGTAAGAGCGTGGGACCCTCCTCCTTTTTCAGAGGCTACTTAACTTTTTACACTCCCAGTAATAACTTCAGTGGCTTTGCGAGGTGTCTCCTGCTTGAGACGGCTGGCTCATAAAAACCTTCAAGGTTTTTTCTATCAATGATCTGGTAATTTGCAGCATTTTCAGGTGCCCTTGTGTGGCACCGTTTGCATTCATACCCCATACCATTGCCTCGGGACTTCATGTGCTTTCCGCATTTACTGCAAACTGGATTTTCAAGTTTCACTACGAGAGGCTCCGCCTTTATTATGTGCAATTTTTCTACATTTATGGTTCTCGGGTTGCCGCGCACAGCACCAAAAACCTCCACAAAATCGCCTTCAATAATCCGCCTCGCAATTCCTGTAAATTCCTTTGAAGGCTCATACACAGTGCAGTCAATCTCGCCAGAGCCATCGCTCACATGGAAAATCACATGCCCACCTGCAATGCTTCTTGCGCCCCAAACCACCACCCCCCTAATCCTTACAGAAAGCCCTGGCTCACAATCTGCAATCCTTGCCCTCAAAATATGGTCATCAGTTCCCTGATTTGTCTGGAAAATACACCACCTATCAACTGGCTCATCTGCCCTCACAGTATACATTGCTGAAATCAATTCGTCTGGCAATGTTGCACGAATCCCAAAAAGAATTGGGCACGGTGAATGCGGCGCAATCACTACCCTGGAATTTTCATAGTCATAATTATTGAATGTGGTTCTGAATTTTTTATCCATCTCTATTACCGAGCTTTCATCTATGTGTCTGGGAGTGCCCCATCTCCATTTTTCTCTGTATGCCAGAATCTCAAATGTATGCCTTAAGGGTTTCCAGGCAACTGCACAAAAACTCCCGATAATGCCACGCCCGTTTTTGTATTCTTTCCATCTACCACCCAGGTGTTGCAGTTCCCCTAAAACCTCTTTCTTATCCACTATCCCTCTCACACCTTTCATGTAGAATCTGTAAGGTGGTTTTTTCCTGAGAATAACAATACCTGGATTTGTATTCTCTTCCTCAAACCGCCCATACCTTTCTACAAGTGAAGAAATTCTGCAAAAAATTCGCTCTTCAATCTCACTCTCAATGTGCTTTCCCTCACGAAAATAGAGAAACACGGGTTTTCCATCAATCTCTGCAAACTTTTTTTTGGTCCCCTTACCATACCCTGCAGCAACTGCAAGTGCAGCATTGCCGCGTGTCTTCCATGGAATATTTGGATTCAACCGCACCAGTTTAGGATAACCAATGATGTCCATGCCCTCCTCCATAAGCTCCTTTATAACTTCTGTCAGGAGGTAGGTGGTGCACATTCCTCTAACCGAGTCAGTATCATCAATTCCAATATAGAGCATCAGATGAGAATATGCAGGAGATATTTAGTGATTTCAGGGAAATTCGGTTTGTTCCGGTAACTTAAACCAGTGCAAAAACTCTCAATTGCAACAATCTCCCCTAACTATATATAGTTTTGCAATGTTGTGGATTCATGGAAGTTTCATACGCATTTATGGGTAGCAGGTACACATGTTACGATAAGTGTGCGTACTGCTGTTTATGTGAACCTGAAATACCAGATACAGAACTTCCGAAATTCCTTTCACAGCCAGAACTGAAAGAAAATGTGATCAGGAAATTTAGTGATGGTGAATACAAATATGTAATAAAATTGAAAAATAAACACGGTGCCTGCATTTTTTTAAAACAAAGAAAATGTGGAATATATCTACACAGACCACTTTACTGCAGATTGTATCCTCTCCAGCGACATCTCTCTACAAGATTACAATACACTGCAAATCTTTCATGCAGGGGATTGTGGGCAAATTCAGGTGAGGAAATAACTGAACTGGCAAACAGAAACGGAATTGATGAACACCAGTATAGAAATGCAATAAAGGTCATAAATGAAAGATATAGGAATGCAAAAGCGGAGATGGAAGAATACGACATTTACATTTCGCAACAAGAGTTACAGCAGAAGGTTTCTGAAATCCTTCCATTGCTTACAACCAAAGAGGGGCTAGGAAAAGTAGTCTCCTTTGCAGATGCAAATGAATTTGGTAGCGTGGAAACTGCGGAAATTATTGGTGCTGAGATTTCCATGAACCCAGATAAATACGCCACTGAAATGAGCTTGGATGTGTTTGCTGAAAAGGAACTCCTCAATCTTCCTGTCTATCCTGGCAAAAATTTTGAATGGTATGTGCTCAGATATGATAAACCTGCACTTAACTGGTATTTGATGGACGAAGAAGGAAACCTTACATTCCACAAATCTGTAGAGGATTTCACACACCTGAAAAATCTCACACATGAGGCAAAGAACCTTCTTGAGGCATACATTGAACTGCTAAATAAGAGGGACATAACTTATGGGAATGCAATTCTTCTCACAGAGTTTTATAGGTATGAAGTTCCTCTAATCTCAAACTATTTAGGTGCCCTTGCAACTTCTGTTCTGGAGGTATGGTGGCGTGCAAACCTTTTTGCAGAGAACATAATCGGAAGGGAGGCAATGCAGGAAGGAATAATCTTCTATGATGCAGATTATCTGGATAAACCAACATATGGGGCTGTGCTCTGAATTAACGGATTCTTCGTCCGAAAACAATGAAGCCCGTATGTCCAAGCATTGAAAAATCAGGTCTCACTGCGTTTTCTGCAACTACAATTCTGCGAAGAAGCAATTCCACACATTCCACCTCTCCAAACCCCTCTTTTGTCAATGCAAGATATGTTTTCTCGACCTGGTTGTATGTAGGGAGATAGCAGGCACACCAGCCACCCAGCCTAAGGGCATCTCTTATGTTTCTGGCAAGACTCCAGGGTTCAGGAATATCGCAAATTACTGCATCCACATCTGTCTGCAACAACCCATCTGCAGCATCCCGCTCAAAAAATTCCACAATTTCTCTAAGACCCATAATATCTATATTTCGCATGCATTCGCTGATGTGTTCTTTTCTTCGCTCATATGCAAAAACATGACCACTTTTTCCCACAATGCTAGCAAGAAAGATTGTTAGACCCCCCACACCACACCCTATTTCAATTATCCGTTTTCCTGGGAGTATTCCACATCTTGTTATAATGTAGCCAGTATCTTTAGGGAGAATTATTTGTGTCTTTCGTTTTATCAAATCAATATAATCTTCTGGTTCAGGTTTCAGCACAAGGTATTTTTCTCCAAAAAATTCCAGTTGTTTACCTACAGCATCTTCATCAAACACATCTGTATTTATTACTCCTAGTCCTTGAACCCTCTGCATGCCCTTCTTTGCCTGGACGATATATTTTCTGCCATCCTCGCCCATGAGTAACAGATACATCCTGATTTGAAAAATGAGCAAAATATAAATAATCTTCCTTTTTATGTGTGCTCACAGCTCCCGTAGTGTAGTGGTCAATCATCGGGGCCTCTCGTGGCACCCTTTTCAGGCACCCTTTTCAGGCTTCGCCCGAAAAGCGTGCACGGAAAAAAGGAAAACTTGGGAGTGCCAGAGGCACTCCCGTGGGGTTACCGTAAGGGGCA
>JBMFNP010000053.1:0-11928 GCA_049970095.1 Thermoplasmata archaeon
ATACACAGGTTGCAAGTTCTGATGATGTCAGATGGAACCCCCCCAATTCTGTGACGAACACCTACCTCTTCAGGAGAGTGCAATTTCATATTAACGAATCCATTTCCGATGTGGTTGCACTCTCATTCTCCTTTGAAGGCTATGGTTCTGTATATGTTGCTAAAATCTGGATATACAATTACACAAGTGGGTTTTGGGAACAGCAGGGCTATGAAAACATGTATATTGCTGATACAGATATGCATGGCTCAATAGTAACAGGAATTTCAAACTATATTAATTCTACAAACAATGTTAGCATTTTGATTACCACTTATTCTGATGCTTCCGGAGATTACCTCTTTGTTGATTATGTCTATCTCCGTGTTTTATCAAAGGCAACTCATTTCCTTGACCACAAATGGCGGCTCACAATCCCTCAATTTCCCTCTGGAACACTTTCTATTGAGGGAAAAACATCAGGAGAGACAATGAAATTTTACTATTCCCTGAGCAGTGCTGGCACCGTTGATAGCTGGACATACATGTTTTCGCTCACATCAACCACAGAAACAATTATGCAGTTTAACTTTGGCAGTATGAATGCAGGAGAGCTCTGGATTGGTGTGATTGATGGTGATAGAACACTCTCAGACACAACCGCAGATACACTCACACTTGATGCTATCTGGCTCAATATTGCACCGGGCCCACCTATAGAAATGTACCGCTATGTAGATGGCTATGCGATAAGGTTCGGAAGTATTATTAATTTTGATAATGCAAAGGATGATGATAGTGATTATGCGACGCTTGCTGAGCAGAATACAGGGCTTACAAGCGCACCCACAAACCATGATTTTAATACAAGTGCAGATGGATGGAGCAGTGCAGCTGCAGGCACAGATGCGGTAGCAGTAACAAACGGCTACGATGGAAATGCCGGAAACCCAAAAGGTTCAATATTTACACAACTTGAGAGTATATGGACAAATGCAGACACAAACGGGATTGGAATATGGGAAGCTGAATTTGATTATTATCTTGGTGTGCCCACATCTGCAACTATTGAACTCAATAGAAGGGTGGAGTTTTACAGCGCATCAGGTTCCAGCCCAACTTACTTCAATCTATCTATCATAACTCCATCTGGCTCACAATATACAATTTATACCTCAAGCATTATTACTCGCACCGATCGCGCATGGGTTCCCATAAGCCGGACACTATCAGATTTAACTATTTTTTCAGAGGAAGGAACATACAAATTGCGCATCACAACCATATTAAATATTGCAAGAAGTAAATCCCCAACGTACACAAAGATATACTACGATAATGTTTATCTCAATATAACTACACCAAGCACATACATGCTGGATATTGAATTTCAGTTTTCACCTGTTAGGGTCTCTTCAGATTACTATTTACAGATAAATTACAGTGCAAGTGGCGAGGATTTTGAATTTTATATTTACAATGGAAGTGCATGGAACAAAAAAGCAACATTCTATCAGAGCGCAGGCACATTCTCAACATACACATACAAGTTAAGCGATGCTGAGTGGAACTTTGGATTTGTGCGCGTGCGCTTTAGGGATGTTGTGAAAACAGGCGATAATACACAGAATAATCTCTACATCCAGTTTGCAAGAATAAAATACAATCCCGCGGGCAATGTCTATCTCTACTATGGCTCTGCAATCAGAACAGAGACCAGGATTGTGCATGACACACTTGATGAATTTACGAATGGCACGATAAGGAGTGGTGTTGCAATAGACGCAGGTGGTAATATCACGCTTGAGAAGGTGATTGCTCTCAGTGATAATTTTGATGCACAATCTGTGGGTAATAATCCAGATGGCTGGGTTGTCACGGATGCACCTCCAGGTGAGAACATTCTCATAAGTGATACAACCTCATATCCATCTGGCGGAAAATCCGTGGAGATATGGGACAATTTAACTACAGGCAAAGACACTTGGGTGGGTGTAGATATGTACAGAAATTTCACTCCTCTTGTTTTTGGCGTTGTTGAGATGTGGCTCTATGATGCAAGTGCTGCTGGTGGCACCTTCTACATTGATTTAACATCCGGTGGAGGAGGAAGTGCTGATGGAATGTGGGCAATTGAGGTTAGGATAAGAGATGGAGTAATTTCATGGACACCAGATTTCAGCACATACTACAATGTAGGCACATACACGAAGAACACCTGGTGGAAATTATCAATAATTTTTGATTCTGTGCATCAGAAGTTTGACTTATACTACAACGATGGTATGATTTCCTCAGGGACATATGTTAATGAGGTCTCGCAAATCACAACACTTGAATTTGACACTTATGACACGGAAACCGTACATGCATTTGTGGATAATATTACGGTTTATGCCTATAAATCGTCTGGCTACCTTATCTCCAATCGTTTTTCAGATGTGGACTACATTTACAATGTGTTTTCACTCTGGAATTACACTATGCCATCAGCCACAAGTATAAAGGTATATGTGAGCAGGGATGATGGAAATACCTGGACGCAGGTCGCAAATAATTCTGTTTACGGATTCACACAGAATGAGCCAGACAACAAAATTTTCAGGTATAAGATTGAGATGAGCACCACACACGCTGCCTACACCCCTGTGCTCTACAACATCACATTTTCATTTAACCGTTCAAGAATGGGTGTAATTATCACAGGAAACATATCGCTTGAGGGCTTTGGCTACTCGGTTTCTGGTGGCGGTGATTTTGATATGGATGGCTACAGAGATTTGCTCATCGGTGCACCCTACACAGAAACCAGCAAAGGGAACATCTATGCTTTTTATGGGAGAAGCACATGGACATTTCAGACGCACCTGTATGCAAGCAATGCAGACATAACCTTTGGTGGCGAGTACACGGGCGACAAGTATGGCTACTGTGTCTACGGAGGTGTGGCGCATATAACAAATCTAACTACTGATGCTTACTGGTATAACGAGATTGCAGTATGTGCACCTCTCTGGGATGACCATGGCACAAACTGTGGCAGGGTCTACCTCTACATTGCAAAAGGACTTCCGTATGTGAACATAACATGGATTATTTACAATGCCACAACAAACGCAGAAAGAGAACTTGGATACTGGTATCTGGGAAAGGTTGGGAGAACTGGCTGGTGGAATGGCACACTCACTTCTCTAACTGCTCAAACTGTTTATGTTGGCGAATACATCAACATGACAATCAATGTCACCTCACCCACAGGACAGGCAAGTTTAAGGGTGTACTTTGATTCGGTTGAAAGATGTTCTGGCTATACATTCATGCCCCTAGGTGCGGGCATGGCACGCACTGCATGGGTGGGTGTGCAGAAAAACGGTGCATTCATGAATGATTATCTTGTGAGCTTTGGAACTACAGACACACTGGATATTGTGGCAAATATCTCTGCAGTACCTGGCTATGGTGCAGCCGCAATCTCAGCAGCAGTGATTCGTGTAATAAATGCAACCACTGGTGTTGAGGTGCTGAGCAATCAGACACTGATTAATCCAGAAACAACTGGAACCGACTACAAAATTTTCAAACTCTATAATGTGGATTTCAGCACATGGGCTGCTGGGCTATACAAGATTGAGGTAGATGCAATGGATACAAATGGTGTTACTGATTATGGATACCGTTTTGCAAACAACAAGGTTTGTTATATAAAGATTGTAAAGTGATAAATGCAATGCCCCCACAATTGATAGACAAATATTAATACCCCATTTGCATTGTTTAAATGATGCGGTATAGACTTGTGCTTTGCGGTGATGTCCAGCAGATAGGTTACAGAGAATTTGTAAAAAAATGCGCGCAGAAGATGAAGTTGAAGGGGAGTGTAAGGAACCTGGATGATGGTAATGTAGAGATTTATGTGGATGTGGAAAAACCCGAACAACTTGAGGCATTTAAAAATGCAATTTCTTCACCACAGATTGGAAAGGTTGAGGAAATTATTGTGTATTCAGAGGTTTCGCCAGAATATGGAATGCCAGAATTGGATTTCACAAAATTCAAGGTTATCAGGGATGAGGATGAGATTGCAGAAACCCTGAGCGTGATGACTTTCACTGGCCAGAAAATGCTAGCAATGATGGAACAGATGCTGGTAAAAGAGGATCAGGCACTGGAAAAACAGGATAAAATGCTGGAAAAACAAGATCAGATGCTAGAAAAACAGGACAAACTGGCAGATAAGATAGATGCAATGCACCAGGACATGAACACACGCTTTGACGCACTGGGAAATAAGATAGATGCAATGCATGGAGATATGAACTTGCGATTTGACACACTTGACAAAAAATATGGCGTGCTTTCAGAAACACTTCTTGCTTTTATGCAAGAATTCAGGAATTTCAATACGAAACTTGATGAACACAACAAGAAGCTTGATATAATACTTGAAAAACTTGTAGCTCTGGAAGAAAAAAGGAGTTAAATCAACCCTTTACATGCTTCAATTCCAGGTCATCTACCAGCGCAGTCCCTGCACTCACCGCTTCCTTCAAAACCCCTACGCTCTGCAACTCCTCAATTGCCTTTGAACGCACCTCCATGCTTTTCAACGCACTCTGAATTTTCAGTTCAGAAACCTTATTAAACGCAAAATCCTCCTCAATCTGGAATTTCGGAATCTGTGGTGAAGGCAGGGGCACATTGATCTCAGGCATCTCAATCTCAGGCTCCATTTCACCATACTTCTGCTTCCAGTTCTCAAGCATTTCACGGAATTTCACACTTATCATTGTGAATTTCAGTTTTTTTGTCTCCAGGGGCTGGAGTTTCTCTATGATTTTTTCAGAAACAAGGGAAGTATATCCAAGTCCTACCAGGGGTTTCACTTTTACATTCGTGAGTGCAAATGGCTTGAGATTCTGGATTGTTACCTCACAATAAACTCTTCCATGTTTTGAATAAAGTTTTGCCTCCACGCTAACATCAATCCCAGGCACCACATGCTCCTCCTCTTCCTCATTGAACTCATATGAGAGCTGGAAAACCTTCTCTTCCTTTGAACCCAACTCAGGTACATCTATTCTTGCAGAAGAAATGATTCCAACAATGTCAAGAGAAAACGGTTCCAGTGTTCTGAACATCTCATTCTTTACAGTTAGCAGCACTCCTTGCTTCCTGTCCACATTCAGTGTAACACACAAATCATTTTCATCAAGCACAGAGGCTCCATGCTCAAAAACTACAGCCTCACCCACGGTTTCCTCAGCACATCCCTCAGAAATCTGCTCAATTTTTTCAATTAGCACAGAGCGGAAGTATCTGTACTTCTCATTCTCTGGCTCAACCTTCAGGCTCGCTTTCAGAGCCCTCAGCGCATCCTCAAGCCTTCCCATCTTGAAATAAACCACTGCAAGGTTGTAATTGACGGAACTGGAATTCTTGAGTTTGAGTGCTTGGGAAAGGAACTTTATAGCACCCTCATAATCTCCAAGCGAATAGGCAACCACACCCCTCTGCCAAAGTTCCCCAAAATCCGACTTTCCTTTTACAGAACACAAATCAAGAGTGCGCTTTGCATCCTTGTATTTTCCCTCCCGAATATAAGCATAACTTCTCAGGAGCCAGATTAATTTAGGATGCGGGCACCCTGTTGCCTTATCCAGACTTCTTATTGCCTCTCCATATTTCCCATTTAGCAGTTCAAGGTATCCTTTAAGCAACCAGAATTTCCAGAATGAAAAACTCACATTTCCTGCCTCACCTACGAATTTCAGAGCCTCCTGTACATCAAGTCTGTACAGGTTGTAAAGCATCAGATATTTGAACTCATCCCCTGCCTCCTTTTCATAACCCTGCCTCGCAAACTTTATTGCCTTTTCTGGCATATCCACATAAAGATAGCCAAGCGCAGTATTGTAAAGTGCGATGGCGCTCGCTGTTTTCTCCGCAACTTCTTCAAGCAATCTGATTCCGTTCTCAAATCTTTTCATTTCAAGGAGTGCAATTCCCGTGGCAACCTGTGTATCTGGATTGAAGCCTTCCTCTCTTGCACACAGTGTAAGTGCATTAAGTGCCTCATTCCATGCCTCCATTTTAAGCATGGCAATACCCTTGTTGTACCATGCCCTCGCATACTCATTCTCAATTTCCAGCGCCTCATCAAACGCGTTTATCCCCTCTTCAAGTGCACCACTCATACACAGTGCAACCCCTAAATTGTTCCAGCCCTCAATTTTGTTTCTCTCAATTCTCACACTCTCCTCATATTCCTCCATTGCCTTCTCTAAATTTCCATTTCTGAAATATATGTTCCCAAGCTGGATATGCACATCTGCACCCATATCTGCAAGCTCTAAGAGAATTTTCTCTCCGTTTGCATCACCACGCATTCCTAGAATTGCACCTATGTAATACCTGGAAATTTTGTGGCTTTTATCCATGGAAAGGGCTTTCTGGAATTGACGCACACCCTCATCCAGTTTTCCCATTTTAAGCAGAGCCATGCCCCTATATGCATGGATGTCTGGGCTCTCCGCAATTTCACCAGCCCTCTCAAAACACTTCAGGCTTTCAGGCACCCTTCCAATATCCATCATCAATTTCCCAAGCGAAACCCAGGGTTCTGGTACATCTGCTGCATTCTCAATTGCCTGGTCAAAGTTTTTCACAGCCACATCAATTTCAAGCATGGAGTATGCCAGATTCCCCTTCTCAGTCAGGAATTCTGGATTATCTGGTTTCAATTCAATTGCCTTATCAAGACATTCAGCAGCACCTGCAAGTTTTCCCATCTTTCTGTAAAGTTTTGCACATCTGTACCAAAGCTCTGCATTTGTGAGCTCTATTTCCAGGGCTTTTCTGTAGGCATTCACAGCCTCTATTTCCCCTCCTGCAAATCTTTCCATAAACTCTCCCTTTTTCACAAGTAATTGCACTGATGTAGGGAATTTTTCAATTGATTCGTTCAGGAATTTGATAATTGCATCCTGCCCTCCGAATTTAGCAAGTGCCTCATAACCTGCAATTCTCCATTTCTCAGCATCTTCTCTCTGGATAAGCTCGTTATAAAACTCAAACAATTCTCTCCAGTTTCCCATCGCCTCAAGCACACGGATTCTACCCTCAATACCCTCTTTCCCCCACTCAATCGCTAGAAGTTTTCTGTAATTCTCATCTGCCTCGGCATATTTGCCCATCAACTCATTTACTTTTGCAAGCTTGAGAATTGCCTCTCTATCCATCCCCTTCAATTCCCCATATCTTCCAATATGTGCTTTTGCATCTTCAAATTTCCCGATATGTATAAGGGCTTCAGCAATCTCCAGATGTGCCTCAGCAACTTCCTTAATCTTCAGTATCTTATCTAACACCCTAACAGCATCCCTCCATTTCTCAGTTGCCCCAAGAATTTTTCCTTTCAGAAGAAGGGCAGAAATGTTGTTTGGGTCCTCTGCAAGAAAACCATTAATGTAATCCAGTGCCTTCTCAAATTTTCCTAACTGATAGTTTATTCTCGCAAGTGCCTCCAGCACTTCCATGTTTTTGCTTTCATATTCTAAGATTGCCTCATACGCCTCAGCAGCCTTTAACACACTATCTCTATCCCCCAGCTTGAGATAGATTTCTGCAACTAACCTCCTTGCCTCTGTATTTTCTGGCTGTGAAGCCACACACCTTGTAAGATATGCAATTGCATTCCTGTAATCTCCCATTTCCCCTGCAATTTTTCCAAGGTAGTAGAGGGCAGTGGGGTTTTCCGCATCTTTTGAAAGCACAGATTTAAAGATTGCAGATGCACTTTCATCACCTTTTTTTGCAAGTGCAATACCCCTGTAAAGAAGGCATTCTACATCGTCGTCAGCGCCTGGAATCTCCTGGTATGCAGCAAGTGCCGCCTCATACTTTCCAATTTCAACAAGTAATTTTGCACGCAATTTCAGGGCTTCAGTACTACTTTCAAACTCAATAGCCTTCTCTACACTTCTGATTGCTTCCTCAAGGTCCCCGATATTAGCCAGCACAACACCCCTTCCAAACCAGAGTTCTGGCGCTCTCTGATGAATTTTTAGGGCCTTATTGTAGGTTTCAAGTGCGTAAATGTACCTTTTTAACCCTCTTAGCGCCTCGCCCTTCATTAGCCAGTACTTCACATTTTCTGGCTTATTTTTTATCAGAATTTCTGCATGCTTCAGCGCCTCCTCATATTTTCTGGTTGCAAGATAAATTCTTCCAATATTTTCCCTCACCTCTAAATTTTCAGATTGTTCCAGCACTGCAGTGTAATTCTCCAGAGCCTTCACATAATTATGGAGTTGAAAGTATGCATTTCCAAGGAGTATTAGGACATTAATTGCATTTGGCTCTATCTTCTTAATTCTCTCAAGGATTTCAACTGCTTCCTGATATGCATTTCTCCTTATCTTCAAGTCTGCAAGGTAATGGAGTGCTGTAAGGTTCTGGTTATTTTCAATGATCTCTGTCAGAATTTTTTCCGCATCCTCAAAATTTCCGGCGAGAATGAGCAATCTTCCTTTTTCCATCAAAAGCTCGGAATTGTTTTTGAATGCTCTCAGCCCTCTTGAAACCACGGAAAGCGCACCTTCAATTGAACCTTCGTCAGCCACTATCCTTGCATGAAGCAAAAAGTATTCTGGTTTTTTCTGCATTGTGAGAAGTTCTTCAACCGCTTCCCTTGCCTCTGCATATCTTTTCAGTTTCCAGAGCAACTCAGTTTTCTTGAAAAGTGTCTCTGGCTCTCTTGATTTAACAAGGATCTGATTGTAATGTTCAAGAAGTTCCTCAAGTTTTCCAGCTTTCAGAAGCAATTTCTCCCGCATCACTAAAAGTTCCAGTTTCTCACCATGGTTTTTAATTGCCTTATCACACTCCTTGAGTGCAAGTTCCATGCTTCCAGTGTTCTCCAGCAACTCCATCAATTCAAGAGATGTGGGAAGATGTGGGTGCAATTCCAGATTTTTTTCCAGCATTTCAATGGCCGAAGGAATGAGCCCGAGCAATCTTAGCACCTTTGCTTTCTCATACAGAATTTCTGGGATTTTTTGTGAGAGATTGAATGCCTGTTCGTACGCCTTTACACTCTCCTCAAGCTTCCCCAGTGCAACCAGGATTCTCCCCTTCTCAATAAATCCCTCTGCCGTGGTTCTTGCTGCAAGCGCTTTTTCAATGTATTCCAGTGCCTGGGTAAATTCCTTCCTGTTTTTAAGAAGTACGGCAAGTGCAAAATTTGCTTCATAGCCCTCTGGCTGCACTTCTATGGCTTTTCTGTACTCCTTTTCTGCACTCTCTGTGTCTCCTCGCCCCTCAAAAATCTTTCCTCTTGCAAGGTATGCATGCACAAAATCTGGCTTTAATTCAAGACATTGCTGATAGCACTCAAGGGCACGCTCAAATTTTCCAATATTCACAAGATTATTGCCAATCATATACCATAACTCTGGGAATTCATTGATTTCTACAAGCTTTAAACCAATTTTTATTGCATCCTCATACCTGCCAGCCTTTGAATAGGCATTGAAAACTTCGCTCAGAAGTCCCAAATTTTCTGGTGCAACCTTGAGTCCCTCCTCAAATGCACCAATAGCCTCTTTCTCTCTCCCTTTCTTCCCCAGAATTCTTCCGTAGGCAAGGTAAAGCTCTGGGTTTTTATTATCCTTCTTTAGCCCTTCCTCAACAAATCTGATTGCATCATCAAGGCGCCCAGTTCTCTCTGCAATTTGAATCAGTTTTGAAAGAATTTCGAGCGATGGAGATTTCTGATATGCAAGAAGATAGCTTTCCATTGCACTCTCATGAGAATTCAGTTTTTCCAGCACCTCGCCCCTTGCCACAAGGGATTTTATGAATGTACTATCAAGTTCAAAACTCCTTGTAAATGCTTTTCCAGCATCACCGAATTTTTCCAGACCTTTCAGTGCCAGCCCATACTGATAGTATCCCTCAGCATCCTCTTTCAACTCAAGTGCCCGCTCTGCACATATTATGGCATCACTAAATTCCCCCATCTCATTCTTTACAGTTGCCATCAAGAGCCAGGCAGAGAAGTCAGCGTTATTGATTTCAATGGCATTCTCAAGAACTTCAATTGCTCTCTGGTAATTCTTCTGATGATACATTATTTTTCCAAGGAGTAGCAAGGCATCTAGATGGTCTCTCCTGAGCGCAAGGGCTTTTTCAAGGGAGTGCACTGCCTCTGATAATTTTCCATTTTCAAAATACGCACTCGCCCTCTCAAACCACACATCTGGATTATCATGCTCCACCTGTGTGAGCATCTCTTCGTACTTCAGATAGATCTCTCTTTTGCCCAGATGCTTTGCTGTGTTTATCATGAATCTTATGTAATCTGCATTTTTTGGAGAAAGAGAAATTGCCATTTCAATAGCGTGGATTCCGTCATCAATAGCATTGCTCTTCAGGTCACACTTTCCTTTCCAGAACCAAGCTTCATGCGAATTCACCTTCACACTCAAAATTTTCTTGAAAAGTTCGCTAGCTTCCCTATATTTTCCAGCTTCAAAGAGGGTTTCACCTGCTAGTTGCATTACGCGGTAATCTGCCTTTTCTCTCTCAAGGGCACGCAGATACTGTTTGGCAGCATCTTCAAAATTCCCGTACTTTCTGAGAATGTTCCCCTTCACAATGTATGCTTGAGCACTTTCAGAATACTTAATTGCAGTGTCAATTGCAGTCAGTGCATCTTTCGTATTCCCAAGTTTTACGAGAACTTCTGCCTTCCCAATGTATGCCTCTGGTGATTCTGGCCAGTGAGTGATCACTTCCTCAAAAACTGCCAGGGCTTCGGTGTATTTCTCCATTTTTTCCAGAATTTTACCCTTCAATATCAATGCATCCCTGAAATTTTTCCGTATTTCAAGGGCTTTTTCAACTACACCAATTGCCTCCTTCCCGCGATTTTGGAGGTAAAGCACCAGTGCTCTGCTGTACCAGGCTTCTGCATATTCTGGATTTACCTGGATTGCAGTTTCAAAGTCCTTTAATGCAGTTTCCAGCTCGTTCAGTTTTATATGCACAAGTCCAATTCCATGCCAGAATTTTTCATTTTTTGGATTTAATTTGAGTGCTTCAGCAAAATTTTCTGCAGCCTCTCCATATCTTCCAAGTTCGTAGAGGGTCAGCCCTCTGTTATTCCATGCTGGCTCATACTTCCTATTTATTGCAATTGCCCGCTCATAGCATTCAAGTTCCTCATTATGTTTCTTGAGTTTGTAAAGTAATAATCCCAGAGAGTACCAGCTTACCTCGTTGTCAGGTTCCAGTTCTATGAGTTTTTTCATGGTTTCAAGGGCTTCTGTGTCTCTATTCAATTCCATCTGGGTAAGCCCAAGCCCAAGCAAACTTTTGAAATCTCTTTCATCCACTTTTGTTGCCTTACTGAAGTAATTTTCAGCTTTTGCGTACTCTTGCAGATTGTAGTGGATGCATCCCAGATGATAGTAGAGTTCAATGGAAGGAATCAGCGAATTGTATTTTACCTCAAGTTCAGTTACTTTTGTGGTAAGCGTTTCAATTATGAGGTTTATGCGTTCTGGGAGGTGTGGTGGGGTGCGCATGTGCAAATCCCTTGCAAAGGGCACACTCAACATGAGTGAAATTAATTCTCTGACAAAGCTTGCGGTTGCGTCTGGGCTAAGTCTCCACACTTCCGTGCTCGCTACCTTTCCAAGTAAATCTTCCTCTTTTCTTGAAACCTGGGCAGTGGATTTTTCCTTGCCTTTAAACAGTGTCAGACCCACTCGTTCACCGAAAACCAGGAAAGAGAGAGGGAAATAAAAAGTTTTGGGCGAGGGGAGGGGGCAGAGCCCCCTCCCCTTACGGTAACCTCTCCCCCTTTCAGGGTATGGGAAGGGCGTTCTGCAGACGGCGAGGCTATCGCCCTTCCCCTTACGGCAACCTCACCCTTTCAAGGTATGG
>JBMFNP010000054.1:0-1172 GCA_049970095.1 Thermoplasmata archaeon
ATCTAACAATCCATCTGCATCACAATCCCCCACTGCCATCCCCGGGCTTCCATCTGCAACCGGTTCTCTGAAATCCCGTGTTCATGAAGAAAAAATGGCTTTTATTGGATGTAAATGTTTCGGAGGAACGAGGGCGTAGAAAAAATTAAAGAGCTTGTGAAAAGTGGGAAATCATAGAATAAATCTACACGCCCGTCAGGTCCCTAATTTTATATACTACAATCCAATCTACACTCATCAATGAGATTGAGTTTACGCTGGGAATTTTTGCATGCAGCGTGCTCATTGTGCTTACGCTGTTGCTTTCTGTGCTCGGATTTGCTGCATGGAAACGCACCAAACAGCTGAAATTCTGTGCAGTGGGGCTTGCCTACCTCTTGTTTTTTGTGCAAACTGCTTACATTCTTTGCACAGGATTGGCGGATTTTCACTTTCCAGTAGGGCTAGAGTACATTGCCATCAATTTTGGAATAGTGCTTCTGTTCTATCTTGCCATCCTAAAGTGATATGTAATGGACGCACTTGAACTTGAAACTAGGAGGCGAATATATCAGACAATTCTCAAAAACCCAGGGATACATATAAGAGAAATTCAGAGAAAAACAGGGCTGGCAATAGGTGTGCTCACATACAATCTAGAAGTGCTTGAAAATACTGGCTGCCTGCGTTCTGAGCTGAAGGATGGCAAAAAATACTATTTTCCATACACTTTTCCGTACTCTGACAGCAGGATGCTGATGTTCATGCGTGAACCCACTCCGAGAAAAATTCTACTTCTCCTGCTGCAGCATCCTTGCACATTCAACGAACTTCTGCAAAATGTTGGAAAGAGCAGGGGTGTAGTGTATACGCATATTTCCAGAATGGTGAAAGAAGGTGTAGTGGGGCAGAAGCAATCAGAGAACGGGACACTGTATTATGTGTGCTTGCCAGAAAAGGTAAAAAGCATCTTTCTCACCTACCGTGAAAGTTTCTATGATGGGGCGCTTGAGCGTTTTATCGAACTCTGGTCTGGAGTGTAAATCAGAGCACGCAACCTATGCCTGGGAGATGGAGGGGCACAGTATTTTCTCCATCTTTTGTAATCACCCCGCCTTCCTTTACAATGTCTCCACACAAGTCCAGGTGTCCATCAAGGTCTGCATAAACAATATTTTTTATACCTAGCGCCA
>JBMFNP010000054.1:1269-11292 GCA_049970095.1 Thermoplasmata archaeon
ACCTTCCTTTACAATGTCTCCACACAAGTCCAGGTGTCCATCAAGGTCTGCATAAACAATATTTTTTATACCTAGCGCCACATGTGTACCCGCAGAAATTCCCACTCTCGTTTCGCTCATGCATCCGAGCATGCACTCCATTCCCAGGTTCTCAGCAAGGTGAGCCAGAAGATATGCTTCTCTGATGCCACCACACTTCATCAGTTTTATATTGATCATGTCACACGCATCCTTCTCTGCAAGCATGAGCAAATCTTTCACATCATGCACTGCTTCATCAGCCATCACTGGCACAGGAGAGGCACGGGTTACCTCTGCAAGCCCCCTGATATCATACCACTTCACTGGCTGTTCCATGAACTCAATATCCAGTTCTTCAATTGTCCTTAACACCTTTATTGCATTTTTCACAGAATAACCCTGATTTGCATCCACTCTCAATCTAAACCCATACCCGCATCTTTCTCTGATTGCTCTAAGCCTGTTTATGTCCTCTCTCCAGTCTAGCCCTACCTTCACTTTGAGTACTTTTGCACCCTCGGAAAGCAGGCGCTCAGCATCCTTAAGGGTCTCTTCAACCGATTCTATACCTATTGTGATCGAAGTGGGAATTTTTTCTCTATAACTTCCCAGTAATTTTGTAAGCGGTAGCCCTGCAATTTTTGCAAGAGCATCATTCAATGCAATATCCACACCTGCCTTTGCTGCACTGTTTCCCTGGATGCCACTGAGTTTCTCCCTGATTTTCTCATATTCTTCCACATGCAGTCCCCTGATTCTCTTTTCAATTTCTGGTAGGATACTGCATACAGTTTCGGGTGTCTCGCCTGTGACTCCACGAGAAGGAGAGCACTCCCCAATTCCCACCACATCCCCATCTGTGAGAATTTTTACAAGCACACCTGTATATTTGTCAGAACTGCCAGTAGCTATCACAAACACTTTTTTCCTCGGGATTTCAATTTTCTCAAACTCCAATTTTTCAATCTTCATTTATAAGCGCCTCCACCTTGTTTTCCTCAATCTCCACAATTGCATATCTCCCATGTTTTGCAGGACCTGGGTTGACAATAACAGTTGAGCCTATTTTTTCAACACCGTCAGCCTCGTGAATATGCCCACAGAGAATTGCCTTCGGCTTCTTTTCAATAAGGATTCTGTCCACTCCGGCACTTCCCATTTCTTCGCCAATTCTGGCACGCACAAAAGAGCATGGCGGGGTGTGTGTAATCACTATACTTTCAGCGTCTGCAATTTTTGCAAGAGATGTATAAATTTCCGCCTCACTGTAGAGATTTCCATATGCCCAGGGTGTTCCATTTGCACCTCCAAAACCCGCAAATTTCTGTCCCATGAAATTCGTGGCATCACCATGAAGATGAATGATGTTCTCTGGAATGCTTATTTTTTCAAAGGTATCTGGTAAATCACAATTTCCAAGCACAGTAAAGCCCCTAACCTTTATGGAGTTCAGAATTTGTGAGGCAAAGGAATAGGGACCAAAATGGGTTATGTCTCCACAGATTATTACAACATCTGGCTTTTCAGTTTCCACAATTTTTTCCAGCATCCCTGCAAACTTCTGTGATGCGTGAATATCTGTAATCTGAAGGATTCTAATCCTCATTTCCCTCCTCGCTCTCCTCTGTTTCCTCCTCTATTCTCATACCCCTGAAGATATCAATTACTGGTGGAAGTTTACCCTTTCTGCTCAGATTCACAGCCTGGGTTTTTGAGTATCTGTGCACAATATCCGCTTTCTCATCTTCAAATGACCAGGGTCTTACAATCAATAATTCGTTCTCCCGAATCCATTTTTTCTTTCGCATCTTGCCGGGTATTCTTCCCAACCTTGATTTTCCATCTTCACATATCACCCTTATATGGGTTGAACCCAGTAGTTGGTGTGCAAGTGCAAACATTTCTTTCTTTGAGCGGTCAGGCAGTGGAACCCTTACATTTTCCTCCGTCTCTTCATTCTTCATTGAAAGCCCATATCCAAATTAGTAATTAAATTTTTGGGAATTAGTATTGTGTTTTTGGGGGTTGCGGAGGCTGATTGGGAGGTGGCGTGGGTGCTGAGGGTTGTGTCTGTGTATTCGGGGTTTGGCTCTGTGCGGGCGCCTGGGAACTCCCATGCAGGAGCATGTGTGCCTTCATCTTCTTCTGGAAAAATATGAAGAAGATTATCATCAGGAGGAGTAGCACCATTACAAGGATGAGAAGTGTAATGTCCATAGCCCTGAATCCCCCAACATTCAGATCCGCAACAGAAGGGTTATCCTGTACAGAAATCGTAGTCCTGCCATAAATAGTTCCGGTGAATGACTGATTTACCGTGCAACTCACTAAAAGAAGATATGTGCCCCTTCCTATACCCGATGGTAAAGTGTAGGTAATTGTGCCACTTAACTCACGGGTTTCAATCACCTTTGCATTGGAGTTTATTGAATACAAACTGACAGAGATTTGTATATATTGAGGTCTGGGTGTGTTCTCCCTTGGTGTGAGCGCATATGAAATGTAGATTGTTTCGCCAGGCCTGTAAACATTTGTGGTATAGAGCGAGGGCGATATGGAAATTTTGAAATCATAGCCTGCGTATTTTAATATCGTGAGGGTTTTCGTGGCTGTATATCCACTTTCCTGGGCAATTATCTGGATTGTGTAACTCTCTGCAGGATCCTTAGGAATGGTAATTTCAAAACTTCCATTTTCCACTTTTTTGTTCATAATCGGATTTCCCGCCCAATCTTTTACAGATACAATGCATTCTGGGTTTTTCATCAGATTTGAGAGAATTTCATATGTGAATCTCAGGGTCTCACCAGGGGAGTACATTGTTTTCTCTGCGGAAAGCAAGATTCGAGCGTACTCTACACTTACACTTTTTGTTGCTGATGTGAAATTTCCTGCACCATCTGTCACTTCCACCTTGTACCACAGTGTGCCCAAAAAGTTGAGTGGTGGAGCATAATTGAAATCAGGAGATTGTGAGGCACTCATGGTGAGTAGGTTGGTGCCACCTGCATCCCTGTATACACGATACACATATGTAAAATTACCAGAAGAACCATTCTTGTAAGTGGCTACAACATGTAGGGAGATGTTGTCTCCAGTGAGATAACTCTCTCGGTCAAACTGGAGATTGGCAACAATTCCTTCTTTCACAGATTTGTAAACGCTCACAACCACAGATTTGGAGATTGTGGCATCTTGCTTGGACGCTGTTACATTGAATTCAATATTGGTACCTTCTGCAAGAGTTTCTGGCACTTTCCAGCTGAAATCCATATATCCATTATAGTTTGTCTGGAAATTTCCAGTGAAGTCCCCATTTCGTATATTCACCCTGATATTCACTTCTGGTAGATTTCCCATATCTCTGTCATAATTACCAGCTACAAATGTTTTCAAACTGAGAGTAACAATCTCACCAGCATTTACATAACCCCCGTTGATTGGAGAGAATATGTACACTCCAAGATTTCCGCAGTAAACCATCACACTATACATATCCCACCTATCTGGCTCTGCATTTGTGGAGTCATTGTAGTAAATTCGTACCGTATAATATCCAATGTCTGCAGCATTTCCAAACTTAAATGAAAACTCACCTACAGACGCATGGAAACTGGTAGAGTTCTGAAGAAGCGTATTATCTGGAGTTAGCACATACCAGGTGCCAAACAATTCATCTCCCACGGGTGTGTTATTTTTCAGGTAAAGCACCATGAATTTCACATTCACACTTTCGCCAGGGATGTATGCACTCCTTGAAGTGGCTGCATAAATTGAATAAAGTTTCACATCGTAACAGATTCTATCCACACACTCTGTTCCGTTGTAGAGTTCAACACTGTATCTGGTGCCATCGGGTCTTGGGGAGTCAGGGGCGCTTTCAGGAATTGTGTAGTTCAAAAAGAAGTTGCCGTTCAAATCAACAGTAATATTTTGCTCATACTTTACATTTGTACCCAACATGATTTTAAGCGTGTAGTTTCCGGAAGGTATGCAGTCATGCACTCCGATGTGCAGAGTTTCACCAGGCACAAATGTGTGGGATCTGGTGTAGATGCTGGGGTTAAGTGAGAGTGCCCCGCTCACAACTCCTCCGCTTTCAACAGAAAATGTTTTGTAGCCAAGAATGTTTGTTGTGTTTGTATCCAGCACATATATATAGCCAGTACCATTTGCGTCATCTGGAATTTTTATGTTTTCGTTCCAGGTGTGCTTCACCTGAATTCCCCTCTGTTCATAGATGTTCAGATAGCCAGATGTGTTGATTATGTACACATATACATCAATGTAGTTATCATTTGGATTGTTGTCGCTATCAACCCCCGTGATGCTCAGATGCATGGTTTCTCCGCCAAAATAACTGGGCTTATCTGTGGTGATGCTCACGCTTGAAAATCCGCTGGCTGAAATATTCACACTTGCAACCGTTGCAAAACAGAGCACCGCAATAAAAAAGAAAAGTGCTTTTTCCCTCATATTCGCAAGGAATGGAAAAAAGTACTTAAATGTTTGCAATTGCAGTGGGTAATGTGAGTTATTTTGAGTATGAAAACGACGTAAGTAATCTCATGCGTTCTTTCTGGGAATTCATGTATCTGGTTGCCACTGCACCAGACAAAAACATTGTTGCTCCTGTAATTCCCACACCAGAACAGCAGATGGCAATGACACAGAATGGTTCTCCACAACAAGTTGCAGGCACACATTTTATTTACTGCAAGCACTGCGGCGCAAAAATAGAACCTGACAGTAAATTCTGCAAATTCTGCGGTGGGAAGATTTGAAGAATGGAAAAGTTTTTTATGCGAGATTGCTGATTGCTATAGAGCCATGCAGATAGAGGATATATTGCACAAAATTCCTGCCAGATACACTGTGCTTGGTACAATAGATGGGATTGTGGGAAGCCTTGCAACAGTGATGGGATTAAATGCTGTAATGGCACCCAATAATCTTATTGTGACTGCAGGGATAAGCGTGGGTATCGGTCTTGGGATTTCAAATGGTTTTGGTGGTTTCATGGCAGAGCGCACTGTGGAGGTGATGAAGCTGAGGAAACTGGAGAGTGCAATGCTAAGAAAGAAAGGGGCATTAACCAAAACCCTGCTCGGTAGATCTGTGTGGAAAAGACTCATCATTGACACATTAACACATGGTGGCTTTTCTTTCCTGGGTGCATTAATTCCTGTAATTCCATTTATTCTTTTTACCACGCATTTTCTTGCTGGGGTGTTTGCATTCTTTGCAAGTATTCTCTCCCTCTTTTTCCTTGGTGTATATACTGGGCATCTCACAAAAGAAAATCTTATAAAATCTGGGCTCTCAATGCTCTTTGTAGGTGTTCTTGTAACTCTAATTACCCTTGTATTTGAGTTCGGACATTGATTTATTTTGCTTCTTCACCAGTACCAGAATAGCGCAGAATATTATTCAATGCTTCTCTATATTTTTCTCCCCGTGCATTAAGCAACTCCTCAACGAATTTTGATAAACTCATTCCGAGTTCTTTCTCCTCCTTTGTAAACTGCCAAGCATGTGCATCTGCAACACCAAAGTAATTAAGGAAAGCATAGGCAATAGTGCGCATTTTTGTATCTTCAAGGTTTTTTGCAGATATGTAGGTAATTGCAGCAGGCCTGCCAGCAAGCATGTATTCCATCGCAATCTCATGTATGAATTTAGCGCGTGGTGAGAGTTTTTTGAATTTAGGCAGGGAGTTCTCAAGTTTTTTCAATTCAAATTCCCGCTTTGCCTTTCGCAGTGACTCAAAAGGCTCTTTTGTATCCGGAGAATAGAATTTTTCCGCAATTTCCTCGCTGGAAACTGCAATCAGAGCATCCCTACCACACTCTTCCCAGATCTCTTCAAGAAACTTTGCAAAGGTATTTTCTTTCAGAACAATCGGGTGTGTTGTGTTCTTCACGCATATCATCGCAATTTTCTTTTCATCCTCATTACTGGCAAAGGTCTCAACAAACTTCTCTATATTGTTTCCAAAGCAGGTGTTTCCTCCAATGTATATTTTAGTTTTTCTTTTCCTGAGGGTTTCCCTGTAGGAATTCATGTACTGGAGGAGTGTCGCCATATCATTTAGGTGCCCCACCTTGTAATTTTTCTCAATGGCATCGTCATGAAATTCTTCAAAAATGCATTTATCACACGTGCCAGCACAATTAAATGAAGGGAGATATGAAACCGTAAAGGTGCTTTCTATGTGTCTACCAAGGATTTTTGCGGAAATTCTGGAAAGCAGATTGACATCTGTTCTTGCACACTTGCTGCAGATTTTTATTGCCAGTTTGTTGCCTTTCATCCTGATGATGAGTGCAGAGTGGGAATGTCCACATGTAAGGATGCCCTCTCTTTCCAACAGTTTGTATGGAAGTTCCTTCAGAAGATGTTTTTTAAATATTTCTGGCATTTTTAGGTCCCTACCAGAACAGTACACATCATCCGCCACAAAAAAGAAGTAACCTTTTTTTGCATAATTAAGGAATGCCAGTGCTTTGCACATGGGTTCATCAAAATGTTGGATTGCAAGCTGGATTTCTCTGGGAGAATTTCCGCGCATTGCAAAACTGTAAGTTCCAAATGGCAATTTCACGGTTGCGAGTACTGCCAGTGTGTCAGAAAATCTCACGGTAAGGAAACCTGCGTATGCTTTGATTATCTTGTTTCCAAATAGAATTTTCCATTTTAGTTTACTTTTGCTCTCACTTACCGCACTTACAGATTTCAGCTGCTCTTTCAGATTTGCAAAGATGCAAAAGGTGCATCTGTTGTTACAAACTGGCAGAATCTTCTCTGGATGCTCTGCAAGAATCTCAGCGTTTTCCAGGAGTTTCTCTCTCCCTATTCTTGATGCGGCTTTAATGCCTCTTGCCTTTTTTATTCTTCCCATTGCAATTCACTACCTTTTCCAGTCGGGTACCACATTTCCATAATCCTCTGCAATTTTTCTTGTTTCTGTGCGGTCGCAGTTTTCGCAATAGAGAGTTTCTGGTTTTGTGCCTTCTTTTCTAACAAGTGGTCTCCTGCATTTTATGCAATATGCTTTTATAACGCCAAGATGGGGGGCATTGAGAGAGAGTTGGATTGTAGGTGCTGCCTGAATAACTTCTGCCCTTACGATATCTCCGATTCTCAGCATAGAACCCAAGTTTTCTACATACCTTGAAGAAATCTTTGAGATGTGTATAGTCCCTACTGTCGTGCCTGCAATCTGCCTTACTTTACTGTCTACAGAGAAAACATTCACAATTGCCATTGCTGGCTTTATGTCCTCAATTACACCGTACACCGTGCTGCTTTTGCGAATTATAGATGGAGGATTTATTGGTTCCACATCCACCCTTCGTTCCTTTTCGTCTATTTTCAGTATTCCGAGGACGCTTGCAAAAATCAAACCATCTTTTTCAAATGTGCCTTTTCCTGCAATATATTCTTCTGCTGTCCCTATTTCCTCACCAGGGATTATTATGTGCATTTTTTCAACCTCGCTCTGCTCTAAACATCACCACATCAAATTTGACTTCTGATGCTCTGTGGAACTTATACCTGTGTTTTACTGGGAACTTGAACCTTTCTTTATGCGTTATTCTGCAACCTTTAGATACAAATTGGTATTCTATAAACCTTTCTGTTTCGCCACGATGAAGGGAGTAAATCACATTTCCAATTTCAACTGCCTTTCCTAAAAATGGGAGGTCTGCATGCTTTTGCTGGCATCCAAATGGCGGGTTCTGGAAAACTGTATCATAATTACCTGTGACCTCATTCACATCTAAACAGATAAATTCCACATTTAATGAAAGTTTGTTCGCGTTTTCCTTTGCCTTCTCAATTGCCTTTGGGTCAATATCAATTCCGATGCATTCACCAGCGCCCAGCAGTGCAGCACCCAAGGCAAATATTCCGTTCCCACATCCAAGCTCAATTATTCTTTTACCCTCAACATCTCCGAGAGAATTTGCAAGGTGGAGGATTGCAGCAGCAATAGAAGGGGGTGTAGAATACTGTTCCAGATGCACATTAGGTGCCTCTATGTCCTCTACCTTTGAAAGCAATATTTCCAGATGTTTTTTTCGCATAAAAAAATAAAAAAATTAAAAGGAGTCATCGTTAATATTCCGGCATACCACCAGGCATTCCACCAGGTCCTCCACCTTCGCCGCCCTTTGGCGGTTCAGATTTCTTTGCTGCTATGATATCGTCAATTCTGAGGATCATCACTGCAGACTCTGTTGCAGAGTGTATTGCCTGGGTCTTTACTCTGACTGGCTCAATCACATTTAGTTTAAGCATATCTGCCACTTTGCCAGAGAGTACATCCACACCCATGGTTTTCCCATGCTTGCCTTCGTGGCTTGCCCTTAGGTCAATAAGAATGTTGATTGCATCCAGTCCTGCATTTTCTGCCAGTGCCCATGGCACCACTTCCAGGGCCCTTGCAAATGCCTCTACTGCAAGCTGTTCCCTTCCACTCACCTTTGGAGCAAAATCTCTGAGGTGAAGTGCAAGTTCTATCTCGGTTGAGCCGCCACCACTCACCGCCAGCCCATCCTCCATAGTCACGCCAACAACCCTGATTGCATCATTCAGTGAGCGCTCGATTTCTGCCACTACATGTTCAGTGCCGCCTCTTATCAGAATAGACACTGATTTTGGATTTTTGCATCCTGTGACAAATGTCATCTTTGAATCTCCGATTTTCTTTTCCTCCACAAGGGCTGCACTGCCCAAGTCCGCCTCAGATAGGTCATCAAGTGCAGTCACTATTCTGGCGCCTGTGGCTCTTGCAAGTTTGACCATGTCTGATTCTTTCATCTGTTTTATTGCAAAAATTCCTTCTTTTGCCATAAAATGAAGTGCCACATCGTCAATACCTTTCTGGCAGAAGACCACATTTGCACCGCTCTTCTTGATTAGGTCCACCTTCCGCTTTAATGCATTCTGTTCCTCGTCTAGGAACATCTGCAACTTGCTCGGATCTTTGATCTGGATATGTGTATCAAATTCGCCTTTCTTTATTTCTAATGCGGAGTTTATCAGGGCAATCTTTGCGTCTTTTACTGTGACTGGCATCTTGGGATGGGCTCTTTCTTTATCAATGAGGACGCCGTCAATCAGTGTGGTGTCTTCAACACTCCCACCATGCTTTTTCTCAATTTTTATATGCGCCGGGTCAAAAGTGAGCTTTCCGTCTTTCTTTGAAATTACTGCTTTAACAGCCTTCACCGCAATTTCTGCGAGTTTGTCTTTTGCAAGTCCCACACCTTTGCTATTCATTGCTGTGATTGCAATCTTTTTGAGTGTTTCTTCATCTTCTGGTTTTACTTCAAAGGCAATTTTCTTCCGAAGTGCATTTATTGCCTCCTCTGCTGCAATGTTGAAGCCCTTGGCGATGATTGTGGGATGCACATTCTGGTCCAGCAGTTCCTCTGCTTTTTTAAGCAATTCACCAGCAAGAATTACTGCGGTTGTGGTCCCGTCTCCACATTGCTGGTCCTGGGTTTTCGCCACCTCAACCATCATCTTTGCTGCCGGGTGCTCTACATCTATTTCCTTAAGAATGGTCACTCCGTCGTTAGTAATTACCACATCACCAAGGCTGTCCACTAGCATTTTGTCCATGCCTCTTGGTCCTAGTGTGGTCCTTACTGCGTCAGCCACAGCCTTTGCAGCAGCGATGTTGTTGTAAACTGCGCCCTTACCTTTCTCTCTGCTTGTACCTTCTTTTAGAATAATTACAGGTGTACCTTGTCCCAAACCTTGTCCTATCATGTTATCACCTCAAATCGGTATAAATGTTCTTCTATATAAAGTTTTCTAACGGTTGAGAAACATAAGTTTTGTTTGAAAATTCAAAATTTTTGGACTTAGTAAATTATTTATAGTAGTTTGTATATACGGCATTGATGAGCGGAAAAAACAAATCCAGAATAATACACTCTTGCCGCTGGATGGAATAGCAGGGCTCATCCAGAATATTGCATTTATTCA
>JBMFNP010000055.1:0-11116 GCA_049970095.1 Thermoplasmata archaeon
CAGGAAGACTGTAGATGCGGTAGTTAGAAATTTTGAAATAATCGGTGAAGCAGCAAGAAATATTCCTGATAATATAAAAGCCAAATATACAGATATTGATTGGAAAGGAATGATTGGACTCAGAAATAGAATTGCTCATGGATATTTTGGAATCAGCATAACGATCATCTGGGAAATCCTTAAACGAGAACTACCTCCATTGAAAGAAAAAATGAAACAGATTTTAGAAAAAGGTGAAAAGTAACATGGTAAGAATATGTTTTCAAAAGATCTTGCTGAGTATAAACAATATTGGTTTGATAACATTGAAAAGATGTTAGAAGTGATTTTGTAACTCCTAAACCTTTCTGTCAAAATACGGGCTTTTTGCTGTTGCACTCACGGGTACACCAATGATTACTGTTGCATCCAGCATTTTCTCGGATTTAGCAACCACTCCAACCGTGTACATCACTCTTGTATCCAGCCCGAAAATAGAAGCATTTTTCACAGCAGAACCCAATGCAATTCCCAGATCAAGAAGCTTGAATGCACAATTCGGGCCCTCAAAGTCCCCAATTTTTGTTCCTATCTCATCAAAACCCTTGCAACCAAACCCGCAAGCCATACAATCAAATCCCATTGCCTTATGGGGTTTCACACCAATCAACAGCACCGCATCTGACTGCTCCACATTCTTTCCATCCCTTTCATATCTCTTTTTCCCAGTTTTCTCTGCCATTGCAAACATTGCCTTCGCAAGTTTCTCTTTCTCTTCTCCATAAACCACCTTCATAACCAGCGAGTCCTCGCCTCTGCCCTTTGGTGCGGTCTGCGCAGTCACCATCAAATATTCTGTCAATCTCTTCACATATTCCTCAATCATTTTTTACCACCACCTGGATTCCTGGTTTCAGGGGCATAGCAACCTTTGCCTTCTTCTCACCAGGAAAATTCTCAGCATTCCGAATTTCTACATCCAGATTAAACTCCCTGCAAATAAACTCCCTGGATTCATTGAGAAAACTCAGTTCGTCAAACACCCTCACTTTTTTCTTCTTTAACTCCTGTATAAATTTCGGAACAAATCTCTGGATTTCCCTGGCATGTTTTTTAAATTCCTGCTTTTCCATCAATGCCTTCATAATACTTCCTATGTCCATGCTATTGGTTGCACACATAAGTTTAACTGCTTCCTGCATCCATGGAGGTGCAACATAGAGCACAATCTTCTCCGGCTTTTCTTTTACAATTTTCAGAATATTTTTTATATCTTCAACTAGCAATTTCAGATACTCCTCTTTTTCCTCCACATCCTCAGAGTGGTAGTATGAAGAAAGAGCAGGGAGTTTTTCAACAGAAATTAAACTTGCATTCTCTTTGTGCCAGATTTCTTCGCACACATTCGGAACAAATGGAGTAAGGCATTTCAGGTAATCCATGAATACCTGCTTTGCAAACTTGCTTTTTCCTCCTCGCTTAATATACCATCGCAGGTCGTTGTAAAACTCAAAGAAAAGCACATTTGCACATTCTCTCAAAGCTAGTGTCTCCATATACCTATATGCATCTTCAAGTGCCTTTGCAAACCTTGATGCAAGCCAACTCTCAAGATGCCCCATTTCCTCACCTACAAATCCACAGAGTTCCTCATACTGAGCATAAATTTTTTCAACCCTAGATTTGTAGATCTGCACACTCTCCTCATCCCATTCTAAATCTGCATCTGGTGATGCTGCATGGGCATAGTAAAGGCGCAATGCATCTACACCGAAAATCTCTGCAATTCTTGGAATTGCAATCATACCTCCCTTTGATTTTGAGATTTTTTCTCCAGATTTCATTGTCAGATGCCAGTTCACGAATATCCCTCTTGGCCAGTGCTTTTGCTCTAAAATTGCCACATGGTTCATAAGAAAAACAGGAAAGTGCACTGTCTTGTGTTCCTTGCCACCCAAGTTTATGTCAAGTGGATACCAGTATTCAAATTCCTCACGAATTTTTTGCTGGAGTTCACTGATTTCCGGGTTTCCGTTTCCCCTACCTAAAAATACATAATCAAAAAACTCAGAAGTAAGTTGTTCAGGTTTAAGCATTCCACTGTTCACATACTTTGAGATTATGTAAAAAGCAGGGTAAAGTGTAGAATCAGAAATGGGCTCAATTATCCATCCTGGCTTATACTTAAACTCGGTGCCCAGCCATTTTCCTTTCCTGATGCATGCCCTATCCCCATACCAGTCAATCACCTTTTTGATTTCCTCGTGGTATGTTGGAGGGTAGAGGTGCATGCTCTCGGTATGCTTTTTTGTGTTTTCCTTCAGCCAGGGTTCTGAATATTTTATGAACCACTGCTCGGGCACCGCTGAAATCATCACACGGTTACCGCACCTGCACACCACCTCCTCAGAAAATTCATACATTTTATCAGCAACACCTGATTTTACAAAATCCTCTTTAATTATGTCCTTAATCTCAGAGATTTTTTTTCCTGCATACTTTCCGCAAATTTGCTTTAACCTTCCGCTGTGAAATTCCTTCTTATAAACTATGTTCGTTGCCTCATCAAGTTTTGCCCTATCTCCAGTATCTTTTATCTGCAACTGTGTGCAGATGTCCACTGCAGCCATTCCACGCTCAGGAAAATGGTCAATTGCAGGTTTAACTGGCGCACGGGTTTCAAGAGGATTTTCTTCATCCTGCAATTCAATAAGAGAAATGGGCTTTATTTTTTCAATAAATTCCCTTTTTAACCCGTATTTTTCTGCATCTTTTTGCAATTCCAGAATTCCAGCCCAGTCATATGGTGCATGCGCTGGCACGGACATCACAACACCTGTAGCCACATTTCCATCCACGAATTTGCCTGGAAGAATGGGAATTTCCCTCTCTACCACAGGAGCAACACAGTTCTTTCCAATAAGTTTCCTTACATCTATTTCTTCAAGAATTTTTGCATTTTTCTGCTTTTCCAGTTTTTTTGCAGCCTGCTCACTTACAATATACTTCTCCCCTGCAAACTCAACTACAACATAGTTTATTTCTGGATTTAGCCAGATATTTGTAACCCCGAAAATGGTTTCAGGACGAAGGGTTGCGGCTGGAAGAACCATGCCCATGTATTTGAATTTGAGAAGTGTAAATTCCAGAATTTCTGCGGTTCCTCCCCTAGAGATATCTGTTTCTGAGGGATCTACTGCCACGGGTCCGCAATTCGGGCACCAAGGTGCATAATGCTCTTTCTTTATAAGCAGGTTCTTTTCCATGAGTTTTTCAAATTGCCAGGTGATAAATTTTTTATACTCCGGAGAAATTGTTATCAATGTTCTATCCCAGTCAATCAGGAACCCAAACTGTTTCCACATTGAAATATATATTTTCATCAATTCATATGATGCTATCTCTGGATCCTTCATCTTTTCCATGGTTTTTTCATCAATTCCCAGTTCTTTCAACTGCGAGATTGTGAGTGCATCTTTGTTTTCCAGTTTTTTTGCAAATGAGACCGCAGGAATTCCAGAGGCATGCACACCTGCAGGGAAGAGCACATCATACCCTTCCATCCTTTTCCATCTCGTGATTATGTCAGAATATGTGTAGCCCCTCATATGCCCTGCATGGAGCACACCAGAAGCACCAGGGTAAGCAAAGATAAGAAAGAATTTTTTCCCTTTTTTCCTTTCAGCTTTCCAGATACCTGATGTTTCCCAGATCTTTGCCCATTTTTGCTCTATTTCCACATGATTGTAGCCCATGATGTGCTCATAAACTAGGATGTTATTGAGATTTTTGGTGAAGGAAAGGGCACTCAGAAAAGAATATACCATACCTTGCATTGGGTTTTCTATGCACAAACAGAAGAAAACACAAATGGATCGTGCACTTGAAAAAAGTGCATCCGCACTTGTAAAAAATGTTCTTGGAATAAAAAAGGGTGAGAGTGTGCTGATCATCACAAACCCATCCTCAGATGTGCTGGGAATTTCAGAGGCAATTTACTCTGCTACCCTCAAAAAAGGTGCGAAGCCTGTAATCTGTATTCAGCCAGTAAAATCGCAGATGGATTTTATGGAAAAAGCGGTAAGGAAGGCAATTGAATCTGAACCAGATATAGTGATGTCAATCTCAGAAATGAAACTTGGCAAGGATGAGGATGCACTCCAGCACCCATACATCGTTGATGGAAAGGAATACCTGCACATATTCGATGCCTACATGGCAATGAAAAAAATCAGGGCAGTCTGGATGCCAGGGATAACAAAAGAAATTTTCAGAAGAACCGTGGATATTGATTATAAAAAGATGCAGGAGATTGCCAGTAAACTGGTAGTTCTGTTTGAGAGTGCAGAGAAGGTGAAAATTCAAAATGCAAAAGGGACAGATATTGAGATTGGAATATCTGGGAGAAAGGCTAAACTGGATGACGGAAATTATATGCTTCCTGGCACTGGAGGCAACATTCCAGCAGGAGAGGTTTATATTTCACCAGCAATTGGGAGTACAAATGGAGTTGTGGTGTTTGATGGTTCTATTTCAACACATGAAGGAGATGTGGTAGTTAAGAGCCCTGTGAAGGTGGAGTTCAGAGATGGATATGCAAAGAGTATAAAAGGTGGTAGTGAGGCAAAGCTCCTGGTTGAGAGTATAAGGAGGGCAAAGGCGAAAACCAGAGAACTGGAAAAAGAGGGCAAACTGGATAAAGAGAAAGCGAATGTGTATTTTAGAAACACCGCACATTTAGGGGAATTGGGAATTGGGCTAAATCCAAATGCAAGGATAACAGGTAACATGTTAGAAGATGAGAAGGTATATGGCACATGCCATCTGGCAATAGGTGCAAACTATGATGAAGATGCACCTGCAGTAAATCACTATGACTGCCTTGTGAAAAAACCCACAATTCTCGTTCTCAAAAACGGCGAATGGATTGAAATGATGAATAATGGAAATCTGAATGCCAAAATTTTCAACAAAAATTAAAATTTTCAAAAAATTTAAAAACTATTCAAATGAAGATTCAAACTCTTCCTGCAAGTCAATAACTACCTGTTCTAGCACCGAAGTTATCGAGTTGCTTCTGTACTCACGCATGCCACCCACTTCGCTCTGAACTCTTGCCAGGTAGTTGTTTCCCTGCTTTATGAATTCCACGCTACATATGATTTCTTCTACCATCTGGTTCGCCTCCAGTTCTTCGTTGCCTTTTTCCCTTTACCTTACCTATACTTTTACCGTATATATTATTTGCTCTATTTGGGGGCTGGGGGCGTATAGCATGTGGAAAAACCAGAGCAAACTTTTTCTAATAGAAGGCTATTCTTGAGCCCATGGAAATCCCTTTTGTTGGCAGGGAAAAAGAGATCTCTGAGTTGATGCAGGCACTTCAATCTGCAAAATCTGGCAGGGGGAGGATGTATTTCATAACAGGCCCTGTGGGTATTGGAAAGACCCGATTGATTATTGAAATCTCAAAATATGCGGAAAAAGAGGGGTTTGCAGTGCTTTTTGGCCACTGCCTTGATGAGAAGGCAGTTCCATACCTTCCGCTAACAGATGTGCTTGAAAAGTATGAAAAAACCACAGCGGAGGAAACTTACACTCCACTGGCACTCCTTGGTGGGGCAGTAACTGAGGCTGGGGAGGAAACGAATATAAATGTAGCCAGAGAGAAAACAAGGGTACTTGAAAACTATATGAGGAAATTTGCCGAGATCTCAAAGAAAAAGCCATTGTTGCTTGTAATTGATGATTTACAATGGGCAGACTCTGGAACACTTTCTTTTATTCACTATTTGTCAAGGGCAATCTCAGACCTTCCAATTCTTACAATTGCAGCATATCCCGATGAGTATATGAAAGTTGTAGGAAATACCCAATTTACTGAGACTATTCTGAATATCAATATTGAACGCAATTGTATGACCCTTTCACTTTCACCCCTGGGTGTTAATGATGTCTCCGTGATTTTAGGTGCAATATTAGGAACATGGAAATTACCAAAGGAACTGGTAGAAGAGATACACGAAAGAACAGGTGGAAACCCGTTGTTTGTGGAGGAAATTGGAAAAGCAATTGCAGAACAGGAACTGTTTGATATTACACAGAGAAAACTCAAGGTGGATTTGGGGGAGATCCAGCTCCCGACGACTGTCAAAAGCATAATTTCCCAGCGTGTATCCCGATTTGATGAGGATACCAAGAAAGTGCTGCGTGCATGTGCAATTCTCGGAAGAATGTTTGAGTATGAGGCACTGAGAAATACTGTAGAAATGGATGAAGACAAACTTCTGGATATTCTTGATAAGTTGATAGCCACGGGGTATCTGGAGCAAATACACACAAGGGAGGAGGTTTATAAGTTTGTTCACAACCCTGTCTATGAGGTAATTTATACAGAAACCTCTGCGCCCAGAAGAAGGTTGATGCATAAAAAGGCAGGCATTGAACTTGAAAAACTATATGGAAAAGACAGAAAATATTTTGCGGAAATTGGAAGACATTTCATTTTAGGTGGGGATGCACAGAAAGGTGTGCAGTACAAAATTATGGCAGCAGAATTTGCAATTAAAAATTATGCCACTGCTGAGTGTTTACAGAATCTTCGAGATGCTGCTGGTGTCCTTGAAAATATTACAGATGAAAATCTGAAGAGAGAATACACTTTTAAGGTTTATAAGATGCTGGGTGATTGTTATTCTGTATTCTCAGATTTTGATAAGGCAATCAGTGCATATGAGAAGGCACTGGAAAATGCACTGGATAAAAAAGAAAAGGTGGGCATTCTTATAAAAAAGAGTTATCCTCTCTTGGAAAAGGGAGATTTTGACAAATGTCTGGAAGTTCTTAATGAAGCCAGCAATATGGTTGGAGAAGGGGACTTTGTGCTCCAGAGCGAAATAAACCGCAGTATTGGATGGGTGTATGAAAAGAGGGGCGAATACACCAAGGCAATAGAGTATTATCAGAAAGGATTGGAGCTAAGTGAGTGTGCTGGGGACGAAGTGGCGATGGGAGAGGCATATCACCGTCTTGGTACTGGCTTGTGGTTTTTAGGAAATTTAAGAAAGGCAAGAGAGTATCTGGAAAAAGCACTAGAAATCCGAAAGAAACACAATTTGAAGAAAGGAATTGCAGGTACCTACAACAACCTTGCAATAATTCTGGGTGACATGGGAGATATTGAAAAGTCATTAGAATATTATGGAATTGCAAAAAAGATTTACGAAGAGATAGGTGATCTTTCAGGAGTTTCCACAATTTACAACAATCTGGCTGGAATATACTCCCTGAAGGGAGAGGATGTAGAAGCCATGGAATTTTACAAGAAAGACCTAGAAATCTCAAAAAGAATAGGGGACAGAACAAGTGAAATGCTGGCAACAAGCAATATCGGAACAATCTATCAGGATATGGAGGATTACAATACTGCACTGGAATATTACAATAAAGCCATACAGATTTCAAAGGAGCTTGGCGAAAAGAGAATGCTAGCCAGCACAATCAACAGTATGGCGACCACCTATGCACAAATGGGAAACCTTGAGAAGGCAGCAGAATTGATTAAAGAGGCTGAGAGGACTGCAGAGGAAACAGGGAGTAAAGAACTCATTGCAGGAGTGCTGTCTGGTAAAGGGGAGATATTCCGTCTCTCAAAAAAATTTGAAGAGGCAGAAAGTGAGTATTTGAAAGCACTGGAAATGTATAAAGAAATTGAGAAAATAGACAGCTTTTATTCTACAAAGGTGGAAATTGCAAGGTTGTATATTGACTGGGGCAAATATAATGAAGCGATAAAACACCTTGAAGAAGCAAAACAGTTCTATACAAAGATTGGCGGCAAGGGCATGCTCAAAAAGGTTGAAAAAGAGTATGCAAGAATAGAGAAAAACAAGAAATAGTAGCGGGGAATGGATTTGAACCATTGATCTACGGGTTATGAGCCCGTCGGGATACCTGACTACCCCACCCCGCTATTCAGTTCATTGTAAATAAAAGCCTCTAATAAAACTTTCCAAGTACCTATGGAATGGTATATATAACCGCATAGTATTGGTTATGACAAGACAGGTGGATATACATGAAAGTCGCATTATTGTATTGGTGTGTAGGCTTTGTGATATTGGCAGGGATGCTGGCACCCATGATTATAGAACTGCCAGAAAATTTAACCGATAGCTTTACTTTCGGCAGATTATCACACTGGACATACCCTTATCAGACAGACGGCAATGGGAGTGACCACGGAAATCCGTTTGAGAACTTTACACCAGAACAATTATTTAACACCTCTTCGCCATTAGGTTTTATAGGGTACATCTCAATGTTCTTCTGCTTGGGTATTCCGATCATGCTTCTGATTGTGTTAGTTTGTGTGATTGCAATTTTTGTGCGACTTGGAAAAATCAGGAAAGAGCTTAGCCAGTTAAACAAGAAATGGGAACACACGCAATACTACACTCAACCAGTGCAGACCCTGCAGCCTTCGCAACACTCACAGATGACATATCAGCAGAACCCACAACCTGTACCACAAACATACCCTTCTGTTCCCTCCACAGTAAACCAGCCACAATCTCAAATAGATAAAAAACAGTTCTGAACAGATTGAGAATATGCTGGAACTCAAAGAGCGCGATGGGCTTGGAAGAATCTGTGTATTCAAAACCCCACATGGAAATGTAGAAACTCCTGCCCTTATGCCAGTTATCAATCCTCGCAGAAATATTATTAAACCAGAAGAAATGAAGAAGATGGGTGCACAGATTATCATTACAAACGCATACATCATAAAAAAAAGCTTTGGAGATAAAGCAGTGGAGAAAAAACTCCATAATCTTATAGGTTTTGATGGTCCAATAATGACAGATTCTGGTACATTTCAGAGCCATGTTTATGGAGAGGTGGAGACCACAAATTATGAGATAATCACCTACCAGGAGGAAATTGGAAGCGACATAGGCACAATCCTTGATGAATTTGTTGAACCTAGCGATAGTTTTAATCTTGCCAGAAAGAAAGTTGAAGAAACTTTGAGAAGAGCAAGGGAGGCAAGAGAAATCACACACGAAATGATGCTGTCAACCCCTGTTCAGGGTGGAATTTATCCCCAATTGCGAAAATGGTGCGCTGAGGAAATCTCTAAAATAGGGGATTTTTTTCCAGTTGGAGGAATAGTACCTCTGATGGAAAACTACCGCTTTTCTGACCTCGTGGACATTGGAATGACAGTTAGAATGCACCTCCCACCCTCTGCACCCCTGCATTTATTTGGTGCTGGGCACCCCATTGTTTTCGGGCTTGCTGTAATGATGGGTGCTGACTTTTTTGATTCTGCTGCATATGCAAAGTATGCAATGGATGGGCGTTATTTGACGCCTGGGGGGACGCTCCATCTGGAGATGCTTGAGGATTTACCTTGCGAATGTCCTATTTGTGCAAAAACAACAGGGAAGGAACTGATGGAACTGGAGGAAGAGGAGAGGATACAAAAAGTTGCCCTGCACAACCTCTATGTTTCCTTTGGAGAAATCAGAAGAATAAAATCTGCAATTCGTAATGGAGAACTGTGGGAATATGTGGAAGAAAAGGCACATGCACATCCAAAACTTTTTGATGCCCTTATCCATCTTCTAAAATACAGAAAATATTTAGAAAAATACGAACCACTGGCAAGAAAAGTGTTTTTTTACAAGGGTAGATACTCGCTTTACCGCCCTGATGTTAACAGGTTTAGAAACCGTATTTTTGAAAGGTTTTTGAGATGCACCACGAGAAAGATTCTGGTGATCTTTCCATGGAGTTTTTCACCATACTTTGAACGCTGGCAACAATATGCGAAAAAAATGCTTGAACATGTAGATGCAGATTTTGTGATTGAGACACCTTTCGGTCCTTTACCTCTGGAACTTTCTCTTCTTTATCCACCAGCAGTGTCTGTAATGCCGGAGTATCTGGGAAGGGACTTAAATGCACTAATGAACGCATACATGCGAAAATTGGCACATGTGCAGAAGTATGATTTTACAGTTTACTGGGAAGGTGAGAGCACTTTGAAGGCTATTGAAATGTGCTGCCCAAGAGCACCTGCCAGTGAGGACATTGAACTGCGTTTAATAAAATCAGTGTGTGATTTTCAGTTCGGAGAGGGTGCAGGAAAAATTCTAACATCTGGGAATATAGAAATCGTGCATTCTAAAAATACTGGGAGAATAAGAAATATCTTCAGAGATGGGCGCCATATTCTTTCAATGCGAAATGATGGCTACTTTAACTTGAAGATAGAGGGTGCAAAATTACTCCTCAAACATCTTTCACCACCAAAATTACGGTGCATTGTCACCCAAGATGCTTTTGAGTTTAATGCCAAGGGAAAAAACGTGTTTGCAAAGTTTGTGATTGATATGGACGCGCATCTTGTTCCCCTTGATGAGGTGATTGTTGTAAACCAGAATGATGAGATTGCTGCAGTTGGTAGAGTTTTACTTACTTCTGATGAAGTGAAAAGTTTCCAACGGGGAGTTGCTGTTAAGGTAAGAGAGGGTGTGGGATGTGAAAGCAGGCGAGAAGATTGAACTTGTGGCTATAAGGCCAGGTAAGAAAACAGAGGTATATCTCAACCGGAAACTGTACGCTGATGATACAATAATTGTTTCCCTCTTTGATTTTTCAAATCTGAAAAAGGAGTTTGCTGTAGAAGGAGAGATTGTGATTGACAGACAATCCACAGCAATCTGTGCAGATTTCCCAGGTAAGCCATATGAAATTCTGATAGTTTATGATGCAAGTGGAAATCTGAAAGGATATTATGTAAACATAAATCGCAATATTGTGGTTGAGGGAGATAGAGTGATGGTGCACGACCTTTTTTTGGATATCTGGGTTTTTCCTGATATGCGATGGAAAATTCTGGATGAGGAGGAATTCAGAGATGCAGTAGAAAAGAGGCTGGTTGCGGATGAGGATGTTGCACTCGCAAATAGCACTCTTGAAATGTTTTTGAGGGAATTTGAATCCAGACAATTTGAACAGAGAATCAGAGCAATTCTGGGTCATATTAGATAAATCTCAGCCAGGAAACCGAGAGCCTGCCAGATAGTAATGGTAAGACCTGCAATTACCAGAAAATTCACACTTTCTT
>JBMFNP010000056.1:0-10313 GCA_049970095.1 Thermoplasmata archaeon
TTACCGCATTGGGGGCAATGTTGCTGGGTGGGTTGCAGAAGGTGTGGGAGGCGGTGGCAAAGGCGGTGAATGCGATTATAAATTGGATTATTGAGAAAGTAACTGCAATTATTGCTGCTGTGCTTGATCCTGTAATTGCTGCTATGGATGGTTATGTTCAAGGTGTACTGGAAGCACTCATGAATGCTTATGATGAATATGACTCTACTGGTTCTATTAGTGAATCAACATTGAAATATGTGAATGAAGCGTTTATGGGTGCTTTGTATTGGGCGTTAGTTGCTGTGAGTGTAGCAATTGTTGTGGCTTTGGCAATAGCGATGCCATTTACTGCTACTTTTGGTACGCTGATAGGATTGTTAGTCTCTGTTATCGTTGTGGTTGTGATGATGAATGTGTTCAGCAGTAGCACGACGGAAGGACAGAGTGTAACTGGTTTATCTTTTGGTATGAGTATGCAGGCAATTATTGATTTTGCTAAAAGTTATGCAGAAGAGCAAAAGAGTGGAACAAAAAGTTCAAGTGGTAGCGGTGATGAGTGGGATAAATGGTGGCAGGTATTGGGAATAGTATTTGGTATTGGGGGATTTTATATGGGCCTTGCTTCTGCGGCAGAGGCTGATGTTACTGGGTTCTGTGCTGCTACTGCTAGCATAATCACTTCTTTCCTAGGATTGCTCTTTTCTTCTGTTGCGTTAGGGTTAATATCTATAACTATTGCGGAATCAGCAGTGACATTCCTTAGTTGTTTAGCTTTGGTGTTAAGTTTTGAGGGAGTTATCTTTAGCGGTTTAGCATTATTGCAAGCGAAAGGAGTTAATCAAGCTGCACTCTGGACTGGATTAATCGGTCTGGTCCTTAGTCTTATTGGTGTTGGCTTCTCTATTTTGAGTATAGTACCAGGAGTGTGAGGGGATATAGATGAATGAGGCAGATAACCAGTGGCGAATTAACATACTTTCGGAAGATTTAATAAGTGACGGAAAACGCCGAACCGTATATGCTTCCATTTTAGCCTTTTTTGTGGTATTTATATTTGTGGTAATACTATCACGAGGCAAGATGTTATTCTTTTTGTTAGCGATTATAGGATCTCTGTTGATTTTCATTTTACCCAGGATAGGATTCTATCTATTTACCATTGTAAAGATAAGATGGTCGGAACTGGGAATATATTACACTACAAAAAGAGGGAAAGAAAAATTTGTTTCATGGGATGAAGTGAAGTTTGTTAGAGCCATGAAAAAATATCCTGATTATGAGTTACAATTCCATAAGAAAAACACAATGTTTCCAGATTGGCAGCCATTAAATAAGGACATTGGCATAGCATTACAGAGCTATTGGCATCAACATTTGAAGAAAAAAGAACACCAGAATGCAGGTGAGTTAAAATGAATAACGGGGAACCCTAACTTTGGTTGATGAGATTTCTCTAATAATCTCAGCCGGGAAACCGAGAGCCTGCCAGATAGTAATGGTAAGACATTGGTCCAAAATTTTGAATTTTCAAACAAAAGTTATGTTCCTCTGTTATCCGCAAATCTTAATATCTGCCCGAATTTTCTTCTGCACATGGATTGCTTGCTCAGCCCTTACAACATGAAGAATGAGAACCAGAACGCAAAAAAAATAATAGTTTATGATACTACTTTAAGGGATGGAGAGCAGATGCCAGGTGTTGCCTTTTCTCCTGAGGCTAAACTGGAAATTGCACATGCACTTGCAGATGCTGGTATAAAAGAAATTGAGGCAGGTTATCCTGCAGTCTCAGATGAAGAAATAGAAACAATAAAGCGGATAAAAGAAACCACAGATGCAAAAATTCTCGGATTATCCAGATGTAGAAAGGAGGATATTGAGGCGTGTGCAGCAGCGGGAATTGACCTTGTTCTCCTCTTCATCGCAACCTCTGAAATTCATTTAAAATATAAATTGAAAATGGAAGAAACTGATGTAATAAAAAGTGTGGCTGATTCAATTGAGTTTGGAAAATCCATGGGAATGAAAATGTGCTTTAGTACAGAGGACACCACCAGAACCGATAAGAGGTTCCTTGATAAGATTTATTCCACAGCTATACAGTATGGGGTTGAAAGAATCGGAATTACTGACACCGTGGGTTGTGCAGCACCCGAAGCAATAAAATATCTGACCGCGGAACTAAAGAAAAAATTCAGAGTACCCATTTCAGTGCATCTTCATAACGATTTCGGGCTGGCATGTGCAAATGCTCTTGCAGCACTGGATACAGGTGCAGATGCATTTGCAGTGACTGTAATGGGTATTGGAGAACGGGCAGGAAATCTCTCGCTTGAGCAGTTTGTGATGGCTGCAAAATATCTGCGGGGAATTGAAACTGACATAGCAATAGAGAAACTACCAGGGCTTGTGGAAATGGTTGCAAGATATGCAAAACTCCCTGTACCCAAAAACCAGCCATGGGTTGGAGAAAACATTTACACACATGAATCTGGAATTCACGCAATCGCTGTACTTGCAAATCCTTTTACATACGAATGTGTTTCGCCAGGTGTCCTCAACAGAAAACGCAGAATCCTGCTCGGGAAGCATTCAGGTAAAGGTGTGATCTCTGCAAAACTTGCGGCACATGGCATCCCAGCAACCCCTGAGGAAATAGAGAAAATTCAGAAGGAAGTTAAGAAACTGGGAAGCATGAAAGGATTTGTAGATGATGATGAATTCCTTGAAATTGTAAATCGCATAAAACATGGAGCAAGGTAAGCACACAAAGTTTTCATGGCTGGGCTCTTTTCAGCACAATCCTTCCTGTTTCTGTGCCCAACTCCTTTGCTACAAGTTTACATTTGGCTATCAGCAAATAAAAACAATTCAAGTTCGGTATCTCTCCAAGTGTTTCAAAGTTGCCCTGCCCTTTTGCAATAATTACATCAAAATTCCGCAATTTCTCAAGAAATTCTGGGCCTCGGAGTTTAAGTTCCCAGTTTGAGATGGGCACAAAATCCAGCATAGCATAGTTGTTTATTCCTGCGATTTCCGCATCCTCCAGCATTGCGTCGTTTATCCATGGGTGCGACTTTATAAAATAAGTGATTAAATGTCCCCGAACCGCAAGCAACCGCACTAGAGGCTTGTCAAAAAACACTTCTCCCGCATTGTCCGCCAGAAATCCAATTTTTAGCCTTTCTTTCTCAATCTCATCCAAAAACTTTTCGTATCCATTCCCATAAATTGGCTCCTTGAATTTCTCATAAATCGTGATCTCATCTTTTTTTACGCTGGGACCATAATCCAGCAAATTGCCTGCTGCACTCATTTTAATTGCAGATTCAAGTGTAAATGTTAACAATTCCCTTTCAATGCTGCCTACAATCTCAATAGCTTTTTTATTCATTTCCGACTTTGCATTTCTGTACGGATCTGCATTTCCCAGCGCCTTTGCAAGTACAGCCTGGAGAATACCTGTGTTTTCAAACGGAGATCTTCTAAAATCCATAGATTTCATTGCATCTGCAAACCCGAGCAGTGTTTTTATTTTTAAACTCTCATCTGCAACATTCATTTCAAGGGCTTCTAGCACCTGACGCATGTAGCATACAATGCAGTTGGAATATGTTCTCACAATAAATGCGAAGAGATCTGTTTATTAAATCTTAACTGTTTCGCACGAATGTAAAAATGTAGCGCATGGGAACCCTCTTTTTTCTGTGTGCCCAATATCCGCACAAAGGACACCGATACCCTATGATAACCTCAGAGCCATTCAGTGTTCTGTTTATTATTTTACTGAGCTTTGTATCACACACAGGACAAACATAATACGGGCGCGCCCCCTCGCTTTCCCTTGCTACAATATGCACTTTCACCACACCACCATGCAGCAAAATTTTTCTAACTCGTTTTCCCGAGAGTTTATACAGTTTGTTCTCTTTTGTGAGCATATCCAGTATAAGCCTACGCATTTTCTCTTGCGAATCAACTGTGCCTCCGAGGGCAAACAGTGTGGTTGCAGCACCCAGAATTTCTTGCTCTGATGGGAGGAAATACTGCTTTTTCTTCTTTTCTTTTTTCTGGCTTTCTTCAGTCTCCACCTGGTATCTATCGCTAGGGACCTCCTTTGTCATCTAATGGGTAAAGTCCTAAGAATATTTAAATATCTCCTGCTTAATTGGAGGATGGGAAAACTTGAGAGCTGAAACAACTGAATCCGAGGAAAAAGATAAACCTCCAGGTTGCAGAGTTCCTTATTTGCTGGAAGATTTTCGATTTCTTAAATCTGGGTATTTTCTGCTACTCAAAAAAAGCCTTGCCCACGGAAACCAGGGAGATAAACTGATCTCCGCACTGGACTTTTTTTGTGTTCCAATATTGCTTGAAGTTGCTGGAAGGCATGGAATCCCTGTCTGTAGTTATCACATCACCACAAAATTTGACTTTAGACTTCCAGCGATAGTCTATCCATTGAACCCATTTATGCACAAGCCAAAAATTGCGAGAACGAGAAGCCAGGCACAGGAAATCCTTGCATCCCTCACAAGAAATCATACATATCCAGTGTGCGTGGAAGCCCTGGATGGAAAACTCTCAAGAACTCTTGTGGTGAATGGAAATGCCAGGAATGAAAAATATCAGAAACCTGTAAGTCAACTGTACGGAATTTTTGGAATCCCTGTTTTTATCGCATACTTTGCAGGAAATGAAAGAAAATTCTCGCTCAGTGGTACGGTGCCTGTTGAAAATGGAACACTCAAGAAAATAAAGAGAGAGGAGGTGAGAATATCGCAAAAATAGGGTGTTTTGTGGATCTGGAAAATATTACACAATCTCCACAGCTCGGGGCACTTGTAAAGTTCCATCATGCAGCAATTGAGAAGGGGCATTCTTTTGAGTTTCTTTTCAAGGATGATATTGACTATGTGCCAGAATATGATGCGATTTTCATAAGGGCGACAACAGATCCCCAAAACGCAACTTATGTAGTTTCAAGGCTGGCAGAACTTCATGGAATTCCAGTAATAGACGATTCTCAGAGCATTGTAATATGCTGCAACAAGGTGCATCTCTACATGATTCTCCAGAAGCATGGTGTCCCCATACCTGAAACATTTTTTCTGAAAAAAGAGGAATGCAACATGAAAACGGCAGAAAGAATATTGCACATCCTTGGCAGGCCTGCTGTCATTAAAGCCCCAACAACAAACTTTTCAAAACATGTGGCAAGGGTGAATGATGCAAAAAATTTCATAAAGATTGCACGGAGATATTTCAGAAGAAGTGACATAATTGTAGTCCAGAAGTACATTCCCACGGATTTTGACTGGAGAATTGGAGTTTTGAATAACCATGTGATTTTTGGTGCAAAATATCATATGGTAAAAGGATTCTGGAAAATAAGAAGAACCATCGGTGGTAAGGTATTCTGGGGTGAGATTGAAGCACTGGAAATTGATAGCATCCCGAAAAAGGTGAAGAAGGTTGCACTTGCAGCAACAAAAAATGTTGGAAATGGGCTGTATGGTGTGGACCTCAAGACCGTGAATGGAAATGTATATGTGATTGAGGTGAATGATAACCCTTCAATTGATGCTGGCTATGAAGATGCCGCTAACCCCGAGATCTACGCAAAAATTATTACATATCTTACAGGAAGGTGATGCACTGCATATCCGCCCCGCCCGCCCTTCAGACCTGCCACAAATCCTGAGAATTGAGGAGGAATCTTTTGAAGAGTATTTGAGATATAAGCCAAGAGAAATGCAATACCTTTTGTTTGATGCAAATTCAGAGGGATGGGTCGCAGAAATAGATATTAATATTGTTGGCTATTATATAATTCTCTTTAGAAAAAATACAAGGGTTGCGAGGCTGTACTCAATTGCTACAGGGCTCAAATGGAGAGGCAGAGGTGTGGGAAGGGTTTTGCTTCAGCATGCAGAAGAGCGTGCCATAAAAAGAGGGTGTGTTGAGATGCATCTGGAAGTCAAAACTTCAAATGAAAGCGCAATTGCACTTTACAAAGCACATGGATATTCCATATCTGAGTTGCTTCCGGATTATTACAGGGCTGGTGTGCACGGATATAGAATGTCAAAGAGGCTGCTGGAAAGAGAGTAGCATAGGGGTGCAAATACCTTAAAATACCAGAAAGAGATTACAAATCAGATGCGTTTCAACTTGAGGAAGCATGTGTCGGATGTGCTGTTCATTGCAGTTGTACTTATTCTATTAGCCCGTTTTGTTTCCATTACAGAGGAGCACCCGATGCCTGTAAGTGTGGTAACGAGCGGAAGCATGGAACCCACGCTCTCAAGGGGAGATATTGTTTTCTGGTACCCATGCAAAATCACAGATGTGCATGCAGGCGACATAATTGTTTACAAAAGTTATATTGAAAAAGATAAGTATGTGCTTCATCGTGTGATTGATATAAAGGAGGAAAATGGGGAAATTATGCTTGTAACAAAGGGAGATGCAAATGAATACCCTGATCAAGCGGGTGCCCATATTGTAGAACCTTACATTCGTGAAAACCATCTTATTGGCAAGGCGGTGGGTGTGGGTGCAATCCCATTTAGGATTCCTGTGATTGGATACATCTTTCTGGCAATTGGAAGTGCAATTTCTTCAATCTCTCAAGCAATTTCTGCAGGGGGTACGCCTTTTGCTGCAACCCCCCTGGTGGTGCCAGCAATTGCATTCATGCTCCTCCTTTTCAGTTGGGAAGATAAGGGAACAAAGAAGTATAGAAAGTTGAATTTGATTCTCGGACCGGAAAAAGTAAGGGTGCGAAGAGTGTTTCTCTACACCTTCATTGCATTTCTGGCATTGATGCTATCTACACTATTATTTGCAAATTCTATAGTCACTGTATCGGTAGGTGTGGGCGCAAAAACACAGCCTGCAAACCTGGAAATTCCACTTCAACCAGGAAATATTTCAAATCAGGATATCACTGTAATAAACGACGGTTTTCTTCCGGTTAAATGCGTGGTCTTCCTAGATGGTAATGTGAAGGAGATTGGCGTAGTAAATGAAAAAATAAAAATGGTAGAGGCTGGCAAACATGATAGCATCACTGCCACCTTCTTTGCCTACGCTTCCACAAAGCCAGGTGTGTATAACGGAAAGATTGTTGGGTATTCTTCACCATTCTGGGTTGTGCTCCCTGATGCGTTTATGGCATCACTTTTAGACTATAATCCAGTAGTTGCGGTGATTGTTTTTGATGTGCTTTCAAGCCTGATTTTTGCGATGATGATTGTTGCTGTAATGCTTCTCCTCTCCATTCTAACGGATGAAATCCTGATATGGGGTACATATTTGAAAACCAGATTTGACATAAAAGCGGGTAGAAAATTTGGATTTGTGGTAGATTTGAAAGAAAAACTCAGAGTGGGATTTACAAAAATCTTCGGTTTTCTGATGAAAGTTGACTGGATAAAGGTGAACTTGAAAAAAATTTTCTGGCAATCACTGGTGCTCTCACTCCCATTTATCCCCCTTTCTATCTTGAGCTTACCTGTAGGGGTGATATGCTGTGATATTGTTCTCACTGTGGTTTTCTTTTATCTGGGCTGCAGATACCGTGCAGAGTTCTATCTTGGATGTGTGATTGCCACTCTTTTCCACACATTGTTTGTCTATCTTTTCCCCTACCTAACTTCCTGGAATACCATCAAACTGGCAACAATCCTGAGTTCAGCATCCGCAGCACTTTTCCTTTACCTTGTGCTTCTATTCCCAGTAATTCTAGCATCCTACATAACCGCAAGAATCCTTTTCTGGGCTTTGGAAGGAAAACACCCAGAATTGATGTTTGAGGGCGATGTGTAATGCCTGGGAAGAGATTAGTAATTCTAATTGCAGTTCTGGCGGTATTTTCCACATTTCTGCTATTTCTTTACAGTATTCAGATTAAACCAGAGTTCGTGCAGCTTTCTGCAATAGGAAAGGAGCATATGGGAAAAACGATTATTACAGAGGGTTATCTTGGAAGTTTCAGAATTAGAGAAACTTATGCGCAGGGCAAAATTGTGGATTTTGAAACGCTTGCAAACATCTCTTTTTATGCTTCTGGAGATGCTTTTCAGGTGTTTAGGGATGAGAATCTATTACCAGGCTCAAAACTGCGGCTCACTGGTGAAATCAAGGAGTACAATGGTGTGCTTGAAATCTGCCTTGTGAAAAGGGAAGCTATAGAAATTCTTGAAACACCAATAAATCTGAATATGAGCATTGCACAGATACTGGTTAATCCACATATATTTTCCGATGTTTATCTGAACACATATGGAAAAATTGTCTCAATTACCTACATCAGAAATTCTACTGCTGGAAAACTTGCAGGCACTGAGATAGAAATTTCAGACGCAGGCTATACGCTCACATGTTTTGCGCCAGATGTTTATGTTTCACATGATGCGAAAGGAAAAACGCTGAATAAAGGGGAAATTGTGCGCATCTTCGGAGAATTCAGGTACAATGAGCATTATGGGAAATGGAACCTGATATTTGCAGATGAGAACGCAATTTGTGCCTATACCTAAAATTAAAAACGCTGGATAATTGCACGCATTTTTTCAACAAACACTTTTTCATCAAATTTTTTTGCATGGGAAATGCATGCTTCTGCCATTCTGAGAAGTTTTTCATCATTCAGTTCCCTGATTTTTTTCACAAATGCCTCCTTTGCAGGTGGGAGAAGCCAACCAGTAACTCCATCAACTACAGTCTCCCTATAGCCCCCTTCGTTCACAGCCAACACCGACTTGCCAGACGCCATAGCCTCCAGTGGTGTCATTCCGAAATCCTCATCAATTGCTGTGGTTATCAATCCCCTGCAATTTGCATAAAGTTTCACAAGTTCCCGCTCATTCACCTCTCCCAGAAATACCACATTTTCAGGTGGATTAAGGGATTTGAGGTAATTTTCTGCAGATCTTTCTTTCCTGCCTACAATTAATAACTTCTCACCTTTAAGTTCACGGAAAATCTCGCATTGAAGTTCAATTCTTTTATCTGGTGTAAGGCGGTTCACTGAAAGCCAGTATTCACCAATGCGCTCAAATCTGTATTTTCCTGTATCCACAGGTGGATGCACAATTTCCGATGTTCTGCCATAATACCTCTGAATTCTATTCTGCACATTTTTGCTGTTGGCGACGATCATGTCCACATGTCTGATTGTGTATCTATCATACATGCTCTGCAGTGCAATTGCATACTGCAAAAATTCTTTCTTTACGCCTTTGAAACCTGCAAGAAATCTCTCCCTTGAGTCATAGAAGTATCTCACTGGTGTATGACAGTAAAAGATATTCGGGTGGTGGTGGAGGGCTGCACAATGCGCCCAGTTTCCTGAGAGAATAAACACATCATATCTGTCTTTCAGGGAGATTGTGGAAAACCAGAATGTGGCAACCTCTGCAGCAAGAAATTGATTTGCTGGCACATTGCCAATTGTATGTATTTGAAAGTTTTCAAAACCCAAGTTTTTAATTACCTCACGGTTTATGTGGGTGGTGTAAACATCGGCACCCAGCCCTTTTGCCAGGGTGAGAACCAGTTTCTCTCCGCCTCCTGCACTGAAGAAAAAATCATGGAGGATGCACACTTTCTTCTGCATTCATCAGAGAGGAAGATTTTTGAGTATATATGATTTGGGTGTCAGTCATGTACTGCAATTGATGCAGTGCACACGATTTCTGGTTTTGCAGGATGGAACGCAGAAATTCTGATTATGTCGTTATGTACATTCATTGGTAGGAGTGGAAGCACATTGAATCTGGCAATTCCGTTTTCCTCGCTGATTACAGTTTGATCAACACTTGCACCTTCCATGTGCACCCGCACATCTTTGAGTGGGCGATTTTTAAAGTCATAACAGGTGACATTGATGATGTACTCGTTTCCTGCAATGATTTCCTTGTAGTTGCATTCAATCCTCCCAAGTTCTATCCTGCTGTCATAGATAAGATAAACTGCAATTCCACATGCACACAACCCAATTGCAAGGAAAATTGCAAGCATGAATTTCGGAAGGAAAAGGCGGGGTGGCGGACCTCTGTAGTAGTGTGCTGAGACGACATGTGGGCTTGTATATTTCCTCTGTAAAGGGTGTTTCTGCGGTTTAATTACCACTCCCCCAGATGGCGGATACATGGCATTTCAGTTATGTGTTCCAAGTATATTTAGATTTGGGTTTTGTAGGGAACATAAGTTTTGTTTGAAAATTCAAAATTTTGGACTTAGGTCTTACCATTACTATCTGGCAGGCTCTCGGTTTCCTGGCTGAGATTATTAGATAAATCTCATCAACCAAAGTTAGGGTT
>JBMFNP010000057.1:0-10240 GCA_049970095.1 Thermoplasmata archaeon
CGGTTAATGGCGAGATGCTTGCTGGCTGTGAAATTCCTGTTTTGCAGGGAAGACCACCAGTTGAGCCCACACCCCCTGTGCCAGTAGTTATTAAGGAGAATTTGGGCATGGATATTGCAAGGGTTTACATTGATTTGCTTAATTCCACAATCAATACATTCAATCCAGCAATGATTGCGCATGGATATATGATTGAGTTGCAAGGCAGGGATGGAGAGGTAATCAGTGCAAGGGCATGGAAATGGGAGAACGGGCAGAAAGCAGAGGAAATCCCAAACCCTGGTATTATGTATGGCTTGAGTAATGGAAAAATTGAGTTTAGTGCAGCGATGAGCGCATTGGCAGGAATTGATAACACAACAAAGTTTTACTTTGAGATGACAAACTGGATGGGTAAAAAGGACGCAAGCGAATACGCGTACATAAAGGATGGAGAGCGAGAGAACAGAAGTGGTGTGCAAATTGCAATAAACCTCCAGAAAATGGTTCCAAAACAGGTCAGAGTTCCGATATGGATTTACGGAAACATAACAGGTGCACCTGCACTTCCTGTTTATATACGCATCACAAATTTAGCTACAGGCGAAACTGTGGGCAGTGCTTCCTCGCCCCTTGCAACTGACAGCACAGGATATTTTGCCACACAGCTTTCCAATCCAGGGGCTGATGTGGGAGATAATATACAGATTGAGGTCTTTTCAGATAGTGGCTATACCACCCAGCTTGTGGTGAGTCCCTCAGTACTTCCTGTGACTGCTGACGACATGAACAACCCCTACATTGGAGGTCCTGCAAAGGATATGTCCACTACTGTGTTAGAAGTGCAGTTCCAGTTCCTGATTTACCCCATGATTTTGATTGGATTGCTTGGGCTCACCGCTGGAAGATATAGAAATTTGCTAGATTATCGGATCCGATGGCGCGGGTAAAAAACTGGAAGAGTTAGATCAATGCTGATACCAGGAGTGGCAGAAGCACAGTGGCATCTCCCTCAACTGTAATCTGCTTTGCATTCTCACGCACCTTTCCCCATGAAATAGCCTCCCGCAGCTGTGCACCTGAGAGGCTCCCATCGTACTCAACTGCTGTGGTAATATACACTGCATAATCCAGCCCTTCCCTGAACTGGTTCCACCAGATTGTGTGGTGCTTTGAGATCCCTCCACCAACCATCAATGCCCCTGTTTTTTTAGCAGTGAACACAATTTCTGCAAGTTCCTGCTCATCTTTAAGTAAGTTTATGCTGAAATCTCTGTGGGTCTGCCAGAATAACCAGATCTGTGAGCCTACAGCACCATCGGTGATCCCCGGTATAAACACAGGGATTTTATTTCTTTGCGCCCAGTATATAATTGAATTTTTGTCATCAATTCTTTTTCCAAGCTCCCAGACAAACTCTTTTGTGGAAATCTCACTGATGCCAGCGCTATAGATTTCCTCCAGTATAGGCTGAAGTTTTTCCTCCAGAATTGTGCCGTAAGATTCAGTTGGAATTAGAATATTTCCGAGCCGATATACATTCTGCTGATGCAGAAACCTATCGTCAAGGTTGAAATCACCATGATAGTAATTCTTCCAGATTCTGGCGAGATCATGGTCAAGGGTGCCGCAAGTGGTGATCACCACATCCACCATTTTTCTGGCAAGCATCTCTTTAATTACACCCCTTGTTCCCGTGGAAACAATGCATGCAGGAAACGAGAAAAATTTTGTACATTCAGGATCTGCCAGCATCTCCATCAATATTTTGTATGCGGTTCCAAGTTTTTTTGCAGTAAAACCTCCTGCAGATTCCAGCATTTCCAGAAGTTCCCTGGTTGACATATCCTTTTTTGGGACAATGTCTTCCACCTTTCGTGTGCACAACTTAACCCTATTTGCCTTACCTGTGCTCACTTTGTGTTTTTCAGACATGAAAAATCACCTTCCGGGCATTTTCCCCTAATACACTCGGGTCCTGCATCTGCGAAAATATTGGGAGCGACTTTTTTAACTTCAGCCAGCATTGCATTTGCCAGTTCACGAATTTCCCACTGTGAGCGTTCGCAGCATCTCAGGGCAAAAAAGTGAAGTAATTCTCTGGCATTCATGGTTACAATTATATTTGTTTTTATTGCAGAGGGAAGAATGTATCTGGCATCCTCTATTGTAAACCCCTTTTCAATCAGTTTATTGTATGTGTCCATGCATTTTTCTGCGGTTTCTGAAAATATTGCTTTTGCTTCAGGGTTTTTCTCAATATCTGGAGGAACTACAAGGGGTAAATCTTCAAGTTTCACATACCGTTGGGATTGTTGAGAGTAGGAGGCAATTCTGTGTCTCACAAGCTGGTGGGTAAGTACACGGCTCACATCCTCAACAGCAAATGTAAAACTTGCATGTTCCAGCACACTGAAATGTCCTGATTTCAAAACAATTGAAATAATTTTCTTTATCTCTCTCTCGCTCAGGTTCATTGCTTCCTCAACTGTGCGTGTGTGGCAGGTTTTTGCAGCCATAGCAACAACCCGCTCTGGCTCTGGGGTGTATTCTAATAATCTGACCTTCATGATGCAATGAAAGCAATGGAAGATATAGTTTTTTTGAGGGTAAAAACACTAATATAAGAGATGTGCATTTAACAGTGTGGCACGAAGGGGCAGAGCTCAGTTCAAGATTCCAAAGAACTGTGGAGAAACTGTGCGATGCATATTCAATCTGAGTGCACAGGAATTCATAGTTTTGAAATATCTGGTAAATGCAGAGAAAGGTCTTACCATCAATGAACTTGTGAGAAACACTGGAAAGCACGGTGCAACCATATACAGGGTTCTTAAGATGCTGATGGAAAAGGGGCTGTGCAGAAGGAGAATGGAGTGCCTTCCACATGGGGGGTATTATTACAGATATTATGCACTACCAGTTGAGGAACTGAAAGAAATTGTACTGAAGTGCGTGGAGGATTGGTATAATTCAGTCATGGAAAAATTAGAAAAGTTTGAATTTTAGGGAGCATACACCCTTATCAGTACTCTCGCCATTTATGTCCACATTTTGTGCACTGATATATTCGGGTCTCAGGTTCGTCTGCTGCCCTTGTCTGTCTGAGCACCCAGTATGCTTCCTTGTTTCCGCATTTCGGACATTCTGTGTCCGTGGTTTTTGGAAGTGTATCAAGGGGCTGATCTATGATTGTGAGTTCTTTTGTTTTTGATTTTGTCTGGAATGTCTGGCTCTGTGAGGAATCAATTGGAATTTCATTTTTGCATTTCTTGCACACCCATTTACCTGCAGAAGGTGTCATTAAACTACCGCATTTCGGACAGAACATGGAGGACCACCTGCCTCTCCCAACAACATTTAGTATATAAAATTAGCTAAAGTGGGGATGTAGTGGGGATGTAAAGGGCATATCATAGTTTTTTTGGATGGCAAGACACCAAAGAAAGTGTTATATTCTCCATGTTTTTCCCACATTTGGTGGAAAAGATGCCGAGAACAAAGAAGAAATCAAAGAAGATTGAAGACATCCTTTTGAGAAAGAAGGAAACAATCTGGAAGAAGGCAAGCAAAAAAGAGATGGATGAGATTTTCAACTATGCTGAGGGTTATAAAGAATTCATGAAGTTTGCGAAAACAGAGCGGGAAACTGCTACAAAAGTTGTAGAGATTGCAAGAAAATACGGTTTCAGAGAGATTTCCGAGTACAAAACGCTCCATCCTGGCGATAGAATTTATGAGGTAAATAAGGAAAAAATGGTGCTTCTTGCAGTGGCAGGCAAAAAATCAATTGAGACAGGAATGAACATCGTGTGTGCACACCTTGACGCACCCAGATTGGACTTGAAGCAGCTCCCGCTCTATGAGGATTCTGAGACAGAGATTGCACTTTTCAAAACCCACTATTATGGAGGAATAAAGAAATATCAGTGGGTTGCGTTTCCACTTGCGCTTCATGGTGTCATTATAACCAAAGATGGGAAAAAGGTGAACATTACAATAGGTGAAAAACCAGGGGAGCCAGTATTTATAATTCCGGATCTTCTGCCACACCTTGCAAAAAATGTACAGGGTGAACGCAAGCTACTTGATGGAATAAAAGGGGAGGAGCTCAATATAATAGTGGGCTCCATACCGGTCAAAGATGAAGATGTAAAGAGCAAGGTAAAGGTTGCAGTGCTTGAATATTTGAATAAGGAGTATGGAATTGTGGAGGAGGATTTTGTTTCCGCAGAACTGGAGGCAGTGCCTGCAATTTCGCCAGTAGATTCTGGATTTGATAAAAGTTTTGTGCTTGCATACGGGCAAGACGACAGGGTATGTGTGTATTCTGCCCTAACTGCGCTCCTATCGCTTGATAAACCAGAAAAATGGTGTATGGCTGTCTTCTATGACAAGGAAGAGATTGGAAGTGCAGGGAACACAAGCGCCACCTCATACTTCTTAGAGAATTTTGTTGGAAGATTATGTGCGCTAGTCTCAGAAACACACAGCGGTTGTGATGTGAAGGATGTGCTGGAGAGAAGTAAGGCAATATCTGCTGATGTAGATGCGGGTGTGGACCCCACATACAAAGAGGTGCATGACATAAATAATGCTGCGAAAATGGGGTGTGGAGTTGCGCTTACAAAATACACTGGTGTAGGTGGGAAGTACGGTGCCAATGATGCACATGCAGAGTACATGGGAAAGATAAGGCAGATTTTCAACGATGCAGGGGTTGCATGGCAGTCAGCGGAACTTGGGAAGGTGGATGAAGGTGGTGGGGGCACAGTCTCAAAATATCTTGCAATTTACAATATGGATATTGTGGACTGCGGGCCTCCTGTGCTGAGTATGCATGCGCCTCTGGAAGTTGTTTCCAAGGCTGACCTCTATCACTCCCACCTTGCATATCAGGCGTTCTACAAGAATATGGACAGCGGGGAGGCTTAGCCCCCTCAATACAACATTCTTCCGTAGCCTGGTTTTTCATACATTTGCCCGTTCTCCATAACTACCCTGCCTCGCAGCAACACAATTTCAGGATACCCATTGAGTTCCATCCCCTCATATGGGCTCCAGAATTTACTTACAAACTTTCGCTTTTTGTGGGGATTCAGAAATACAATATCCGCGTCTTTTCCTTCTCTGATTTCCCCTTTGTTTACCAACCCGAACACGCTCGCCTGCTTAGTAGAAAGCACTTCAACCATTCTTTCCAGTGGCATTCCACGCTTTTCCACACCAAATGTATAAACCAGGGGGAGAAGTGCTTCAAGACTAGGTATTCCTGCAGGTGCATCAATAAAATTCTTCTCTTTTTCCTCATATGTGGCATAAAAATGGTCAGTCGCCACAAAATCAATCTTTCCAGAAATCAAACCATCCCATAAAACATTGATGTCTTCTTTTTCTCTCAGTGGAGGGTTCATTTTCAGGAATGCACCTTTTTTCTCCAGGTCTTTTCGTGTGAAAATAAGGTGATGAGGGCACACTTCCACTGTGATTTTTCCGTTTCTGTTCCTTTCAACCACACTAAAACCTTCCTTTGAAGAGAGGTGCACTATATGTAGATTTACACCTAATTTCTGTGCAGCGTTTATAGCCTTTTCTACCGCAGCCCTTTCAGCATTTGGTGGGCGCAAAAATGGATAATTTTCAGGTAAAATTTTATCCCATGAACCCTCTGTTTTGAGCTTTTGCAACACTTCTTCATCTTCACAGTGAAGCATGGGTATAATTCCATTAACACTTGCCTCACTCAAAAAACCATCTAAGTCAGGTAACTGATATGGCGCACAGAGAAACCCTTTAATTCCCTTTACTAATCCTTTTATTTCCTGAATTCTACCATAAAAACTTTTTTCCATATTGCCAGCATGAACACCAAAGTCAATGATGGAATTTTTTCTTGCATTTTCAATCTTCTCAATTATTGCGTGTTTTGAGAGAGTAACCCTATTGGTCGGCATTTCCAGTACTGAGGTCACGCCTCCAGTAAGTGCCATTTCAGACGCATTTGTGAAATTGGAGGCAGGGATAACTGGGTCAAGAATGTGCGCATGCGTATCAATAATGCCCGGGATAGCAATCAACCCCTTTCCTGAAATCACATGCTCCTCATTGCTTTTAGCCAGGGTTCTTTTTATTTCTTTTATTTTTTCGCCCTCAATGACGATTTCACAATTTACTAAGTTAGATGCGACAACAGCCCGCACATCCTTTATTCTGAGCATAAAGCCCTCCTCACAAGTTTTTGCGAAATTCTCTCCTGGCTCCTGAATATCTTTTGCTCATCTGCTGTTGTGAGTTTTCCATTTTTAACTACGAGCTTTCCGTTAACGAGAGAAAAGTCTACATTGGAACTTGCACAGAACACAATTGCTGCAACTGGGTCAGAAAGAGCACCTGCATAGAATATCCTTTCCATATCAAAGCCAATAATGTCTGCAGCCATTCCGGGTGCAATGATCCCTATGTCCTCCCTGCCAAGCACCCTAGCGCCTCCGAGTGTTGCCATTTCAATCACTTCAAGAGCATTCAATCCCCTTGCACCGTATTTAAGACGTTGGAGCAAAAGTGCCTGTCTCAGTTCTGCAAGCATATGTGAAGAATCGTTGCTACCGCTCCCATCCACACCGAGGCTTACATTTATTCCATTATCTATCATATCCCTTACAGGTGCAATCCCAGAGCCAAGCCGCATATTTGATGTGGGGCAATGGGAGACGCCAGTGCCACTTTCAGCCAGTTTCTTGATATCCTCCTTGTTCAGATGCACACAGTGGGCAAACCACACATTTTTACCAATAAATCCCGTTTCCTCCATGTAATCAATAGGCCTTTTTCCAAATTTCTGGATACAGAATTTTTCTTCGTCCAGTGTTTCCGCAATGTGGGTGTGGCAGTGCACATTATACTTATCTGCGAGTTTCTTTGTTTCTGCTAAAAGCTGGGTGCTGACTGAAAAGGGGGAACATGGAGCCAGTGCAATCCTGACCATCGCATAACTTTTTCTATCGTGCCACTTCTCAATTAATTGTTTTGAATCTCTAAGAATTTCCTTTTCATCCTGCACAACACAATCTGGAGGCAACCCTCCCCTGCTCTCCCCGAGCGACATACTTCCCCTGCAAGGATGAAACCGTATCCCTATTTTCTTTGCCACCTTTATCTGAGATTCTATGGACAGTTTTTTTCCTTGTGGAAAAATGTAGAATAGGTCGGAGGTAGTGGTGCACCCTGTGAGCAGCAACTCTGCAATTGCTGTGGCTGTGCTTACCTTCAAACCATCCAGATCAATTTCTGCCCACACAAGATATGATTTTTTGAGCCAATCAAACAGCTCTGCATTCTGCACATGTGGCATGTTTCTGAAGAGGGTTTGGTAGAAGTGATGATGGGTGTTTACAAATCCAGGAAGGACAAGGTGTCTTTCTGCCTTAATTTTTGTGTCTGCACGGGTTTTTATTGCTCTGGTTTTACCAACTTCAACAATTTGATTGTTTTCTATTCTTATAGCCATGTTCTTCTCAACGCAATAGGGTTTTTGCATTCTGAGAAGATATTTTATTCCGTAAATCAGCACAGTGCTCATGATTGGAAGAATAGTATTTTAGATTATTAATTTTTGTTTCTGCCCTACTGAAAATTCAGTTCAACAGCATATCTCTCCAGGTTTCCAGAGTTGTCCTGGGCAGTTATAAATACAAACACTGTGTCTCCTGCCCTAAAAGTATTCAGGAGTTTCCACTGGTACAATGTCTGATTCACATATGGCTCTTCAATCTGATTTCCATCCTTATCTATGAGCCGTACAGATTTAAGTCCTGAGTTGTCTGTAATTTTCGCTTGTATTATAACAAAATTGATAGAGGAAGTATTTTTTATTATTATCTTGCTTTCCCCAGTGTAATTTTTCATTTCGCAGCGCGTTATGTTTCCCCCACTTTCACTGTACACGCTAATTTCTGAGATCGTGGGTTTTGCAAAATCACTGAAGGGTGCGTTCATGAGAAGAATCCATATTGCAAGCCAGATAAAGAAATAACTTCCAATATGCCCAAGCCAGTTCTTAATTTTGTATGAGGAGGTATCTACTTTCAGAGCAGATAAAAGGTATTTGATTGAGCCCATGCCTGCAAGCCCTATAAGAAAACCAATTCCAGGTTGCTGGATGAATGTAAAAATAAATGAGACCACTGCAAAAATTATGCCTAAAAGTACTACTGCCAGCGCACCTTTGGTGTCTTTCAATTCTTTCCTGACAAACTCAACCTCATCAAATTCTGGGAACTGGAATGCCTCCTCTTCTTTTTCTGTTATTGCCACTTTTTTTGCGATGTGCACCACCTTCTGAGGAAAAACCACTTTTGCTTTAAATTCTTTTCGCAGGGGTTGCGGTAAAGTTTAAATTCAGTTTGGGTATGGGGAAATAGAAGGGCTCGTAGCTTAGACAGGATATAGCACTGGCCTTCTAAGCCAGGGGTCTCGGGTTCAAATCCCGACGGGCCCGCAATTAATAGTTACACTTAAGTTACACTTAAATATTGAAAATGCTTTAGCTGAAGCATGAATGTAAACAGAAAGAAAATTGGCTGGATTTGTTTCTGGCTTTTTTCCTCAATCGGTGTTTTTGGGATTTGTGTCTTGCTGAAAAGCTATGATCTTGGTGGTGCGTTTTTTCTAGCAGGCTTAATTCTGGCAATTGTAGCGCAGGTTCTTTTCGGGAGTTCCACATGGGCTACAACTGGAGAAACTGTGGTCATAGGAAGGGGTGGACATTTTGCAAGAATTTCACCCACACTCATGGAAGGTTTTCATGATGAGCGCTTTAAAGAATCTGAAAGAGAGGCGGAGTGGGGCATTGGGCTTGGGCTCACAGTTGGTGGTTTGCTAATGTGCCTTTTCGGAATTCTTGCATTCATATATGTGCGTCAGATGCTTGGTATTAACATAGGTTTGTAAGCCTCGGTTTGCAAGAGGAAAATGGCAGTGCTAATGCACACTTTTTTGTCCCGGATTCATGTAAACTCATGATTTTTTGCAGAAAAAACATACAACAATCAAGATAACTATATAATCCCATTATCTCATTGATGCCCTATACTGCAGAAGAACTTGCTACCCTGCTTGAAATTTCCATACATAGAGCTGAAATTTTAGTGGAGCGGGGGCTCTGCAGTTATGAGGCACTTTCAAAAATCAGTGTAGAAGAACTTGCAGAAATAAACGGAATTGGGATAAAATGCGCTGAAAAAATCAAATCTAGGCTTGAAAAATTAAGGGAGACAAACGGAAATAACAGAAATGGAAAGCTTGCTCGGGAATTCAAAGAAAGGTGGAAGCGAGTTGATGAAACAGGCAATGGGGTTTTTGAGACTAAAACTAATACAGAACTTGAGGAAGCCTACAGGTACTACGATGAACTCACGAAAATTAAGCCAGATCTTGCAAAGGCATGGGAAATCAAGGGAGAAATTCTTGCAAGACTTTCCAGATACTCAGAGGCATGTGATTGTTTTGAGAGGGCTGCTGCACTTTCTAAAGAAGGGGAAATTTACAAGCGCAGAATTCTAGAAATAATTTCTGAGAGGGAAGGCGGGAAAGAGAAAGCGCTCGCTGAATTGCTGGAAAAATATAACGAAATGCTTGCAAAGGAACCAAAAAATTCAGATTTACTGAGGACAAAGGCAGAAATTTTAAGACAGATGGGGAGGAAGAAGGAGGCAGAAGATCTCCTTAAATCAGCGGTTGAAAGGAGAGAAAAAGTGGAGGTTGTGCACACTCCCAGAGGTATCGTTTCTCCATCACCATTTACTGAAAGAAAAGAGATTGCATGGAAAAGGAAGGAAGCGCAGGTGAATGGCAGGATAAATGGAAAAATCAACGGGAAAATCAATGGGAAAATTGCTGCTGGGCTCATAAACGGGAGGCATAGGGGTAAAATCAACGGGCTGATCAATGGTGTTGCTGTACCTCATGTAAAAGGCGCAATCCAGGGTAAAATCAATGGGCTAATCAATGGATTTGTGATTCCAACAAGAGAAGGATTGATAAATGGAATGGGATTGAAATATGATCTGGCACCACCAAAAAGAAAGAAGGAAATACCAGCATCCATAAAAAAGGTCTGGACAGTGATCGGGATTTTCATATTCTTCTTTATTCTTCCAATCTTCATTTATTCTACATTCATGCTTTATCCAGGCATCACAATTGACGGAAAATTTGAGGACTGGGAGGGTGTAACAATCTATGAGAACCCGCAATTTAACCT
>JBMFNP010000058.1:0-9985 GCA_049970095.1 Thermoplasmata archaeon
GTAACTGTAGGTAATGTACGGATCTATACTGTTACTGGCTTGACAAATGGACAAACATATTATTTTATAGTCTCAGCAATCAATGCTGCTGGTGAGGGTGCAAAGAGCAATGAGGTGAGTGCAACACCATACACGGTGCCATCTGCACCGCTCAGTCTTGAGGCAACTGCTGGCAATGGGAATGTTACCCTGAAATGGAGAGAACCAGAAACGAATGGGGGTAGCCAGATTATCTTTTACAGAATTTACCGTCGGATGAACACAACCAATTTCACAAAAATTGCAGAAGTGAACACAACCAGTTATCTTGACAAGCATCTAACGAATGGTGAGAAATATTACTACAAAGTGACCGCTGTGAACATTGTGGGCGAAGGTGAAGGAAGTGAAATTAGTGCAATCCCCTGCAATGTCCCTGCCAAGGTCAGAAATCTGCAGGTGATTACCCATATCTTATTCATAGCCCTGAAGTGGGACGAGCCAGATAACGGTGGTGCAAATATCACAGCCTACAGAATATACAGATGGACTGACGATGAAAACGAAACCATCATAGAAGAGATAGATGGAAATAAAACCTTCTATACAGACACAAATGTTACAGCTGGAAAGACTTATCATTACAGGGTATCTGCAGTAAATGCTGCTGGCGAAGGTGAAAAATCAAATGAAGTGAGTGCAACAGTGGAAACAGGTGAAGGCATAGTTACAGGATGCTTGCTGGTCATAATCACGGCAATCGTTGTGGGCATCGTTATTGTAGTACTCATAATTTACCTCATAGTCAGGAATAAAAAGCAACCACAAACTCCACCACAACCACCTACTTTTTAAAATCTCATGATTTGCAGAAAAACCTAAATCCCTGTGTGATGTAGGAGTAATATGGAGCATTTTGCGGAACTTGTTAGCGTGCTCACATACCCGAATGTACCAGAAAACATAATGCCATTTGTCTCCTTCAAAGCTAGGGTTAATAATATAAAACTTGAAAAAGGAGTAAAGATACTGGTGTTCAGGGTGATGGGCACTGATTCATACTTCGTGGCATTTCCTGAAAAAGGCATGATGCACCAATTGCTCGAAGAACTAAAGGACGCTGGGATTTGCATAAACAAAAGAACAGAGACATTAATATCAAAGTATTATTTATAATTACAAATAAAAATTATATACAGGAAACTTTATATACTGTGAAATGTATGTCTTATTGTCAGACAAAAGCACAATGATTGGCTGACGGTGGTATGATGGCGGAAGAAATGGCCAGAGTTACAGTCAGGTTGCCATTGGAGTATCTCCAGAAACTTGAAGAAATCCAGAAGAAATTAGGTGAAAAAACCCTTTCAGATGTTATCCGCCAGGCACTTGACGAATATATCCAGAAGCAACTGCCTCCTGAAAATATCACAGTAATCACACTCCAGCTCCCGAAAAGCCTTGCACTCAAGCTTGAAACCCTGATTAGCAGAGGGCTGGACGCTGTGAGTGTGGAAGAAGCAATCAGAAATGCCATAAGGGAATACCTCGAGAAGAAATTGATGGAAATCGCCACCACCAAAAGCCAGTAAAAATAAAGCCAGAAAGGGGTGGGATCCATGACAATAAATTCAATAATAAAAGAAGCGGAAGAATTTGAAAAGGAGTACCCATTTCGGAAGCCAGAACTCAATATAAAGGTAGTTGGGGTTGGGGGCGCGGGTTGTAACAGTCTGCACCATCTTCAGAAGCTTGGAGTTAAAAATATAGAGACAATTGCTATAAATACGGATTATGTGCATCTGAAATCGCTCCATGCAAGAAGGAAGATTTTGCTCGGCGGGAATCTAACAAGGGGAAATGGAGCTGGAGGGCTTCCAGAGATAGGGGAGCATGCTGCAGAACTCTCAAGGAAAGATCTTGAAACAGTGTTCAGAGGCGCAAACATCGTATTTGTAATTGCGGGAATGGGAGGTGGAACAGGCACTGGTGCAGCACCAATCATTGCTGAAATTGCAAGGGGTGCTGGAGCAATTATAATCTCAGTGGCAACTTCTCCTTTCCGATACGAGAGAGGGCGCAAGGAAATCGCAAAGCGAGGAATTGAAAGATTAAGAAGATTTTCTGACTGCCTAATTGTTCTGGATAACAACAAATTGCTTGAAATTGCACCCAATCTTCCGCTTGAACATGCATTTGGTGTGATGGACCAGGTGATTGCGGAAATGATTTCTGGTGTTACAGATACGCTTACACTTCCCTCTCTCATCAACATTGACTTTGCGGATATTCGCACGGTGTTTTCGGGTGCGGAGGGTAACATGAGCACATTACTCTATGGTGAGGGCTCAGAAGAAGAGCCAGAAAAAATTGTAGAGGATGCACTGGGAAATCCATTTTTAGATGTGGATTACACGGGTGCACGCTCAGCCATTATTCATATCACAGGCGGTCCCAAACTTACACTGAAGAGTGCGAATACTATTATAGAGGGAATTTCCTCACAGTTCAGTGAAGATGCAAATATTATCTTCGGTGCAAGAATTCTACCAGAATGCGAGGGGTCTATAAGATTGATGGCAATTGTGGTGGGCGTGAAATCCCTTGCACCCATAGAGCCAGATGGTGTATATGAGATTGAGCCAGCAATGCTGCGGGTGACGCAGTAAGGGTAAGGGGTGAAAACATGAGTGTAATCAAGGTGTTTGATGAGGACTCGCCTCCGCTTGAAATTTGCGTTGCTGGCTGCGGGGGTGCAGGCATAAACACACTGAGGGAAATTAGAATGGAGCATCCCAGAATTAAAAAAATTGCAATCAATCTCTGCATGGGTGGAAGCTTGCTAAGTGCCTCTGCCCACCATAAAATCTATCTTTCTGATAGAAACCTTGAGCATTACACTGCGGATGATGTGTATCATCTCACATTCTCCAGTTATAACAAAATTGTGGAAGCAATCGGTCAGCCAGATGTGCTTGTGGTAATATTCTCAATGCATGGAAGGACCGGAATTGGTGTTGCCAGGGCACTAAAGCAAATTTACGAAAACAAATTGGTGATTCATCTGGCATATTCTCCGTTCTGTTTTGAGGGCAGTTTTGATGCGGAGAAAACAATGGAGTATCTGGGCAATGGTAACATCTGGCTTATAGATAACCAGATGATTGCTGATCTATGTCGTGGGGAGAAGATGTTAAAAGTGTTGAAGATTGCGAATCAGATGGCTTGTGCATTTGTGGAGCATATTGTTAATGGATTTACAAGAAAGAGTATTGAGGTGCTGAAAAAACACCCGGTGCGGGGAAAAGCGGATATGGGCATGGGCGTCAGTTTGCTGCAGGCACTGAATGAGATTGATGCAGATGCTGGGAGAACAGCGTTTGTTTCTGTGAAACTTCCTGAGAAGGAGGCTTTTGCAGTTGAGCACTTTGCAAAATACATTGAAGAGACTGGCGCATTTGCAAAGGAAAATGTGATACTTTCCTCTTTTTCTGGCTTTCGCACAGAAATTCTTGCAGTAAAGGAGATGTAGTGTAAAAACATTGCTTGACTCTGGTTAACAGCACCAGCATGTTAACGGGCTTCGTAATGATTATATATAGGGAAAACCATAGAGATATAGGTGGTACCTTATGGGGAAGAATAACAGAAAAATTTGCATGCTTGTAGGAATTGTGGTGGTAGTGCTTGTATCCAGCGCCTTTCTCGGCTTTGTCTCTGAGAGAATGCAGCTGGAAGGAAAAAGCACTGAAATCCAAAAGATTCCAGATTTGAATCTAATGAAATTACCGCTGCAGGAGAAGAAAGAGAAATTTATTCTTGTTGAAAAAAAGGATGCAGGGGTGCAGGATACTGTGGAAAAACTTGGCTTGAAAGTGGTGAAGGACTATGGGTATTATATGCTGATTTATGGGGATGATAAAACCCAGCAAATCCTGAAAAAATTTGGAATTATAACAGAAAAACCAGAATACAAAATAGAATTTGCAACGATAACATTTACAGGCGATGTAGCACCAATTCCTGCAAATCTCCGCACAACACTTGGAAAAACAAATTTTTATCTTGTGCAACTTATAGCAAATCCCTGCGAGGAATGGATAAATACTATTTCTGCCCATGGAAAAATATACACTTACTATCGCCAGAATACATACCTTGTAAAATCCACACTTACAGAAATTTATGCACTATCTAATTATGATTTTGTGTGGGCAATATATCCATACCATCCATACTTCAAGATTGGTGGAAATCTAGCAGAATTTTATGCAAATGGTAAAATCTACGAAAAAATAAGTGTAGACATTGACATTGAGAAAGATATAAGGGAGGCTGTGAAGGAATTTGAGAGCAAGGGTGCGAATGTAATAAAATTCTTTTCCTATCCAGAATATGGGTTTCAATATGCAGTTCTAAGTGTAAAATCAAAATATCTGTTTGACTGGTTGCTTGTACAGGACTATGTGCTCAGCATTAGTGATATGCCAGAAAAGAAGATAATGAACAATGTAGCAGCGAGGATTATAGGTGCCTCTGCACTCCGTGATATTTGGCGCAACGGAGTTGGATTACCAGTGACAGGAGCTGGACAGGTGGTTGCAATTGCAGATACAGGACTTGATACAGGTAATCCTGCTACAGTAATTCCAGATTTTGCAGGGAGGGTGAAAACAATTTATGATGCTGCAGGAGATGGTGATCCAGGCGACCCAGACAATGCAAATCTTGGAGGGCATGGCACACATGTTGCAGGCAGTGTTGCTGCCTCAGGTGTTATGAGCGGTGCAGACACTGCAAACCACATCTATGATGGCTCATTTGCAGGAATGGCGCCAGAAGCCCAGATACATTTTGAATCCATTGGTACGAGTACCGGTGGTCTCTACTACGATTCAATTACGAACATGGCAACAAGAAGCTACAATGATGGTGCAAGGGTATGGACAAATTCCTGGGGCTCTTCAGGTGCAGGATACACTGCAGACTCAAAGGAAATTGACACATTCATATGGAACCACAAGGATTTTCTCACTCTTTTTGCAGCAGGAAATGATGGTCCTGCGTCCAAGACACTGGACAATGAATGTACTGCGAAAAGCGCTCTTGCTGTAGGTGCTACACAAAATGCACGCCCAAATGTGAACTCACAGGGAGCTTTGATTAATCCCACGGGTTCAAGTTATGCAATGTCCTCAAACATGGAAACACTCGCATATTTCTCCTCAAGAGGCCCTACAGACGGCGGTTATATTAAACCGGATGTGTGCGCGCCAGGTACTGGGATTGTGAGCACAAGGGCAAGCACAGTTTCTGATGCAAATGCTGGCTTTTCATGGATTGTACCTATAGACTCTCCTAGTGATAGCGATACACGCTATGACTATGGAGCAATGCAGGGCACATCAATGGCTACACCTGTTGCTGCAGGTGCATGTGTGCTTGTAAGAGATTATTATATGGATGTGGAGGGTTCAACAAATGTATCTGCTGCACTTATTCGTGCTACAATGATCGGTGGTGCAAAACCAATGCCCGGCTACAAATATTTTGGAATTGACCAGGGTTATGGGAGATTGATATTGCAAATGCACTTATTCCAGAGCCTCCGCTTAGCCACAAGGTCTGGGATTGGCAGGCAGTGGGTAGTGGTGCGACATGGGAGCAAACAGTAACAGTTAATACAAGCGAGGCACCGCTCCGTGTTGTGCTTTCATGGTCTGACTATCCATCTCCTGCAAATTCAAATGGGCTTGTGGTAAATAATCTTAATCTAAGGGTGATCGCGCCTGATAACACAGAATATCATGGAAATACATTCAATACAGGCACATGGGAAAATACGCAATGGAGCACTCCAAACCCAACAACTTACGATACAAGCCATGCAAATGAAGTTGTGAATGTGAAAAATCCTATGAAAGGCACATGGAGAATACAGGTAATAGGGGCAAAAATTGCAAAAGATGACCCAGATCCTCATGCACCTGGCACTCTTGACCAAACTTTTGCAGTTTTTGCCTTGGGACCATTCGGACCCCTGAGCATTCCCACACTCAGAGTAGATAGATTCAATGAGAACCAACCATTGAATGCGGAATACAAGAATTATACAGATGGCTTTAACGAGAGAGTTCTGGTAAAGGGGCAGAGCACAAACCAGACATTCAGAATTGTGAATTGGGGAAGTGCTAGTGCTACATATAATCTGGCAAGTGAAATAATTCCAGCCACCGCAACAATCACAGTGAGCTTCTCTCCCTCAACTGTTACGCTGGCACCAAATGCTACAGCATGGGTAAATGCAAGCATTAGCACAACTACAACCACACCAGAAAATATATATGAGGTAAGGCTGAAGGCTGTGGATAGCCTGAATTCAAACCTTGTTGATAGTGTAGTTATTAGGCTTCAGGTTGTTCCAGAGGCACCGTTAAAGCATGCACAAGTAACAAGAACCCGTGCCATGGAAACAACTTCTGCAATTGCTACAGACCCAACTGATGGCTCATTATGGATTGCTTTCTTCCGCCAGAACGAATCACTCACAAACTCTCAGTACACCTCTTCAGGTAATGGAGATAATTATGACTTGCTCATTGCCCATAGCACAGATGGCGGAAAAACATGGACAGAATACCTTGCACTCCCAGGATTTGATAGATACTGGACAGGACTTGTGGAACAAGAGATTGACTGGTACTATTGGCATCCTGCAATTGATGTGGATGCGGGTGGCAAGGTGTATGTTGCATTCTCAACCTTTGAATCCGTTTATATTGTCTATGGTGATGAAAGTGGATGGGCAAACACAAAGCAGGAAGCCACATCATACAACACCAATACTGGCAAATTTACCTTCATTGCCCCAGATGTTGATGTGGTTGCAAGGGCTGCTGGTCAGGCAACGGTATTCTATACCTTCCGCAGTTACACTGCAAACACAAATTACGCAGACCTTAAATGTGCCTATACAACAAATGGTGGCACTACATGGACACTTCAGACACTTACAACAACAAACAATCTACGCCAGTACTTTCCATCTGCAATTTATGACGGCACTCAACACTGGGTATTTTTCTCCTACCGCGACACTAATGTTTCTGGTAGTGATTACTATCTCTGCTACTACACAGGACAACCAGGCGGTACATGGACACTTTCTACACTTTATGGCAATGGCACGGACGGACACAATGAGTCATGGCCTTCTGCATTTCGTGATTCCTCTGGTGCTATCTGGGTTGCATGGTACAGTGATGAGGATGGACAGAATGCACACTTCGGTGTGAAGGAGCATAAAATATATGTGATAAGATACAGTGGTGGTGCATGGTCAGCTGTGCTTAAAATTGATGCCAGTGTTCCAGGGCTAGATATAAATGATGGCATGCCACCTGCAATTGGTGAGGATGGAAGCGGAAATATATGGATTGGATTTCTTGAAGAGAACTCAGCATATACAAACACACTGCACAATGAAAGATGGACGCACTACAGATATGCGCTGAAGGCTGCAATAATTAGCAAATCCACATTTAGTATAACAGGTTATAAGTACATTGACTATGGAGGCACACCAATCTACCATATTTCTGGTGATTCTATTGGTGGAAATGTCACTTTTTCCTATACAAAAGCGCCTGAAGAATGGAACTACGAAATATTTGTTGCAAACACAACCAGTGCAGATATTTATGGACCCTCTGCCTACAACTTACTCACCACACTATTTCACACAGAAAACAACAGCAAGATTCTCTATCTCAACTTCACATCCTATCAGAATTTCACACTGTTTGCATATATTGACGATGTAGAAACTGGCAACAGCAATATTGCGGGTGCAGAATATTTCATTGATTCAATTGGTGCAGATGGCTCTGGCACATCAATGAATGCAAATGATGGTTTATTCGCAAGCCCAATTGAAGGTGTATTTGCGACAATCAACGGAAACCTGCTTACTGCAGGATTGCATAGAATTTATGTGCATGGAAGGGATGCTGCAGGCAACTGGGGCCCATTTAACTTCATAGACATATATGTGCCTGAAAACTTCACTATTTCTCTCTATGTTGGAAAGAATTTCATTTCAAATCCGCTATACAATCCATATTTAGATGCCTCTGACCTGGCACCACAACTCGTTGCTGGTGAGGAAGTATGGCTATGGACTGGCTCAGCCTACTCAAAATACATCGTTGGTGGCGCAAACCCAGATTTTGCATTGACTGTGCACAAGGGATTCTGGGTTGTTGCTTCTTCGCCAAAAACCATCAAATTATATGGCTTCCGTGCAACATCTCAGATTGCTGTTTCTTTGAGTGCGGGATACAACCAGATTGGGTGGACTTCACTCACAAACCTCACAACTACAGCATGGGACCTCACAAACTCCACAAATGCGGTAGGTGAGATTCGGATCGTGAGCAGATGGGACGCAAGTGCACAAATCACTGCAACTACTGATGTTTTTTATCTTAGCATGCAGAAATACAACTTTTTGATTGAACCTGGCAGGGGATACTGGGTATGGACAAGTGTTGCAACCACACTTTACTACAATCCATAAGGTGATAAAATGGATGAAAATCAGAAAGAACAGACAGAAATGAAAGTAATTGCAGAATTCACGAAGATTCCTGGCGTTGGGCTTTCAAAGGCAAAGAAGCTGTATGAAATGGGTTATCGCAGCATGGATGACTTGAAAAAGGCATCATTTGAGGAACTGGCAGCCATAAAGGGCATTGGTGAGAACAGGGCAACTCTTATTAAAAATTATTTTGCGGAGGAAAAAAAGGAAGCAGCTGAGAAAACAGTGGCAGAGGAGAAAGCAGAGGCAGTGGAAGCAAAGCCAGAGGAAAAGAAGGAAGAAGAGAAAGAGACGGAAAAAGAAATTGAAGAGATAGAGAAGGAATTAGGGGAAGTGGAGAAGGTTCTTGCGGAGACAAAAGGGAGAGAAACAAAGATTGTTTTTGAGAAAAAGGTGGAGAAAAAAGAGGGGCTTGTGAATGGATTGAAAATAAAGCCAGCAGTGGTGAAGAAGGCAAAGAAGCCGAGTATGGGTGCAAAAATTGCTGCAGGGTTGATTGTGGCAATCATGGTTTTTTCCTCAATTTTTCTGCTCTGGTACGCACTCATTCCTGAGAGTAGAATCACAATTGATGGCAGAATTGATGACTGGGTAGCCATCGCAAAATTCAGAGAGAGCCCTTCCAGTCCAATTAGCAGTATAGATATAGAGGAATATGGCATGTTCTTTGAGAATAAGCGAATTAATTTCTTTGCAAAAACTAGTGGAGAAATATTCGGTGCAAATTCTGGTGTGGATGCATTGAGAATTTTCATGGATGTAGATGGGAACTCAGCAACTGGCTATGCATACCAGGGAATTGGTGCAGAGTACAAGATTGAAATTATTGGCTGGGAGGGGCAGATATACTCCGCAACTCTCCAGAGGTTTATTTCTGAGGCAAATAGATGGAATTACTCTGCCTGGGAGAACTACGGGGAGGTAAGAACAGAGAAAAGCGGAAACACGGTAGAGGGATATGTAAAAATTACTGGTATTGAGAATTTAGTGGCAATTTTCGGAATGGTACATTACGATGCCCAGAATATAGTTGAAAAAATCTGTGGTGCCCCAGTCTCTCAAAAATATGCGGCACTTGCAATTACCCAGAGATTTCTTGGCGGGGATACTGTGAATGCAAGCGAGGATGTGCTTGAACTCAAGATTTCTGCCAGAGGTGGAGATGTAGAGATTCAGGGCATTGATGTTTCAAATGCAGCAGTGAATCTGCCAAAGAATAGATTAGCTATAGATGAGGAAATCACTGTGATTGCTAAAGCAAAGAGATTGAGCGAGGGGAGTGCATGTGAATTCGCACTTAGAAGTGTGAATACTGAGGTGCCGTACCATGTTGTTGGCAGTGGTGGAAAGGCATATTTTGGTAATTTGCCGCAAGGCATTGTGATAGACGGTGCCTTTGGTGACTGG
>JBMFNP010000059.1:0-9643 GCA_049970095.1 Thermoplasmata archaeon
GGGTAGCCTGAGATTATAACGCAGTCTAATGAACCGATATCTATTCCTAACTCTAGAGCATTAGTAGAGGTTACACCCATTAAAATCCCATTTTTAAAATTATTCTCTATTTCTCTCCTCTCCTCTGGGAGATAACCTGCTCTATATGCGGTAATTTTGTCCACAAGGTACGGTTCAGATTTTTTAAGTTCTGTTTTTGACCATAATGCGATTAATTCTGCCATTTTCCTTGAGACAGTAAAACACAGAGTCCGAAGATTATTCTTTACAAAAAACAAGAATAAATCTTTTGTCTCCTGATGGGCAGATCGTGTGCCAACCCCGTCAAAATAGGGATTATAGAAAATAAAGTATTTCTTTCCCTTGGGTGAGCCATCGTTAGCGATTAACTTGAAACTAAGTCCCGTTAATTTTTCCCCAAACTCAATTGGATTAGCAAGTGTGGCTGTCGACAGGACAAATTGGGGCTTGGAGCCATAGAAGCTACATATCCTCCGTAACCTTCTAATTAAAAATGCTACATTTGAACCAAAAACACCTCTATATTGATGGGCTTCATCTATCACAACGAACTTCAAATTACTGAAGAACTTTTGCCATTTGTCATGCCGAGGTAAGACTTGATGAAGTTCATATGGATTACTTATTATTATTCTTGAATTCTCTCTAATTTTTGGTTTTTTATCGGGCGGTGTGTCACCATCATATACATTTGGATTTACCTTTATTTCGGTTAGGCTTTCAAACTCTTTTATTACTTTCAATTGATCATTGGAAAGCGCTTTTGTAGGATAAAGATAAAGTGCAGTGGCGCTTTTGTCTTTTTCTAATTTCTCAAAGATGGGAATGTTGAAGGCAAGTGTTTTCCCCGACGCTGTGGGAGTTGTTATAATAACATTTTTTCCTGCTCTCATGTGCTTAATAGTATCGCATTGATGTCTGTAGAGTTTGATACCCTTTTTGAGGAGATAATTCTTAATTTTAGGTGATAGTTCTTCTTTCAGTTCTCCGTAGATAGGTTCTTTAGGAGGCAGAGCCTCAACATGTGCTATTCGGTCCTTATATCGTTTTCCCCTTTTTAAGGCATTTATTGTTCTTTCTACCTCTACCATGCTTACCACACCCCATTAATTATCCATACGCTTCATGTAGTTTTGAAAAAATATTAGCAAGTGTAACTAAATCTTGTTTATTATGTTCAACTATTGGGATTAAAGGTCCTATGTTTTTGGTTTTCATATATGTCTCATAAAAATCTGGTATCAAAGCACTTGGTATATCATCTTTCCTTTCTATGGATAGCAAATGCTTCTCTAAAGTGGTTAATCTACAATCGGGTAATTTCTCTCTCCAAGCCCGTCTTGAAAAGGGGAGGAGGTCAAAATGCGCTTTTTCAAGGTCTGCTTTCATTCTGTAGTATGCCATTCTTTCTTTTATGTATGGTATGTCAAAGTTTCGTCCGTTGAATGTGATGAAAGCACTATTTTCTCTCAAATGGGATAACAAACCAGTTAGAGCTGCAGGCTCTTCGCTTATGTCGCGTAAGAGATATTGATTTATCAATATGTTATTGCCGGAAATCTGTGCTACACCAAACAGTATGATCGGTCTAGTAAAAAGACCCAAAGTCTCTACATCCAAAATAAGAAAGTCTTCTTTTTCATGAAGACCTGAAGAATATAGAACTAGTGGATGGGACTTTGGAAGCCGATAACTAATCCAATCGACAATCTGGCAAGTATCACATTTATCAACGATCTCTAAAAACTTTTTCGCTTCAAAACCAAAACGAGAATGTCCCGTAAGATCCTCAATTGTTCTATATCCTTCGTCTTTTAGCTTACGTTCAGTTACTTCTCCTATCCCATAAATTAATTTTAAGTCAGATAGAATTTTCTCTCTTGCATCGCCAGGATTAATTATTTTTAGAGTTATCCTTTCTTGGTTTTTTATTTGATAGCATATCCCTTTTTCTGTATCAAGTTCTTCACCCTCGATTACCTCTTCTAGTGCCTTTCCTTTATACTTTTTTAATAGCCTTTGTTTTAATTTTTGAGATTCTTGATACTCTTGAAAGTCCACACCAACCGAAAGTGAAGGGACAAACTCTTCAGAAATTTCTTTTTCGTGCTCAAAGATCTCGTATTCTTTAGCCTTATCTACAAGTTCTCTCAATCTTTTCGCTCCTCTATCAAATATTGTTTTATGTTTCTCTATTCTTGTATGTTCTACCTGACAACTGTCAACTTGTATTGTAACAATTTTACCACATTTTCCACATTGATATGTAATTTCCGTTACTCCCCATTCACCAAAATCACCAGATAATTCCGCAGTCATATAATCTGCCATCTCTCCCTCAGTAAGTTCCTCAAAATCAACATCGGCCAATACATATTGGCGGTTTACTTCCATCATTTCAGTTTTGCACTTTTCGCATTTCATTTTTTTACCCCCACTTATTATGCACGATGTCATATATATAATTTCACAGGTGAGGTGAGTGAATGTGAGAGCGCATATTCACACTACTGGTTTGTTTTTTGTGGTCGTAAAAGTGATGCAAATCCTGCTCTAAATATTCAAATTTCATTGGTAACACGCTAACTGGTTGTTCCTCAATAAATTTGTTTTTAATAATTCCACATTTCTATATCTCCATGGAGGGTGTTGTCATACACATTGTACCTCCAATAAAAAACCCCACCGTTAGTTTAATTATCCTGATTTGCTTAACATCCTTTGGGCTGGGGTTGCCAAGTCTGGTCAAAGGCGGCAGACTCAAGATCTGCTCCCATAGGGGTTCCCAGGTTCAAATCCTGGCCCCAGCATTCCGAAGGTGATAGAATGAAAGAACTGAAAAAAACACCAATATATGAATGGCATGTAAAAAACGGGGCTAAGATGGTAGAATTTGCAGGATTTCAGATGCCTGTGCAATATAAAAGCATAATTCAGGAACATAAGGGTGTGAGAGAGAGCGTAGGAATTTTTGATGTTTCACACATGGGTGATTTCATAATTTATGGAAGGGATGCTGGGAATTACCTGAACAAACTCTGCACCAACAATTTTGTTACCTGCGAAATTGGAAAATGCAGATACACACATGTACTTAACGAGGAAGGGAAAATTCTGGATGACATGATTGGCTCAAGAATCGGTGAATACACTTATCTCTTTGTGCCCAACGCAGCAACCACTGAAAAAATGTATAAGTGGTTCACAGCACACAAATCTGGCAATCTAGAAATTATAAATGCCTCAGATACGCTTGGATGCATTGCAATCCAGGGAAAAAATGCTCAGAAAGTTCTTACTAAACTCACCACATATCCCCTGGGAAATCTTGCATTTTTCAAGGCTAGTTTTATCAAACTTGACCTTACAGATATTCATTCCAGACACACACCAGCATTCAATTGTGCAGGAATATTGGAATTAGAACTACAGCATGGAAAGGCAATAAAAGATTTTGCAGAAGGGGAACTTTGTTTTGTTTCCAGAACAGGATACACTGGAGAGGATGGATTTGAAATTATTGCACATGCATCCATAACACTCAAGATCTGGGAAGCACTCATTGAGGCAGGAAAGGAGTTCAATATAATTCCAGTTGGTCTTGGAGCTAGGGATACACTGCGTCTTGAAAAAGGATTTCTGCTTTCTGGTCAGGATTTCCATGATGACAGAACAACTGTAGAGGCAAACGCAGAGTTTGGAGTAAAGTACGACCATGATTTTATAGGGAGGCAGGCACTGGAACAGCAGAAGGCAAGTGGGAAGTATGAGATTCTTGTGGGTATTTTGATGGAAGAGGGTGTGCCAAGACATGGGTGTGAGATCTACCATCAGGGAAAGAAAATCGGGAAAGTAACCTCTGGCACAATTTCTCCGATGCTCAACAAAGGAATTGCGCTGGGCTATGTATCCAAGGAGCATTCCCAACCTGGCACTGAATTGGAAATCAAAATCAGGGAAAAATTTTACAAGGGCAAGGTAGTAAAAATGCCGTTCGTGTAATTTCGTGTAATTATTATTCCTTCATCATTTTATATGATACCACTGCCCGCTTTGCAGCAAGCACCTCATCCACACGCCTCACTGCAGTATTATGGGGTGCGTTTTTGACCACATCAGGGTCCTCGTTAAGTATTGCTGAGAGTGCCTCGCAGAATCTGTCCATTTCCTCCTTGCCCTCTGTTTCTGTGGGCTCAATCATTATTGCCTCATCAACAAGATGCGGGAAGTAAATTGTAGGCGCATGGAAACCATAATCAAGCAACCTCTTTGCAACATCCAATGTCTTTAGTCCCCTCTTCTTCAACTCAATGCCACTGAGCACAAATTCATGTTTTCTCAGCTTTTTGTAAGGCATTGGAAAGATTTTTGAGAGTTTCGCAGCCATGTAATTTGAATTTAGCACAGCCCTCTCTGCAGCCTCTGTCAGCCCATTTCTTCCCATCCGCCTTATGTACACATATGCCCTTACCATCACCGCAAAATTTCCATAGAATTCACTCACCTTTCCTATGCTCTTTGGATACTCATATGAAAGTGTGTATTTCTCCCCATCCTTCACAACTCTTGGCACTGGGAGGAAGGGTTCAAGGAATTTTTTGACTCCCACGCCCCCAGCACCTGGACCACCACCACCATGGGGAGTACCAAATGTTTTGTGGAGATTGAAGTGCACTATATCAAAGTTCATTTTGCCAGGCGAAGTTTTTCCCATGATTGCATTCAGGTTTGCACCATCGTAATATAGCAGTGCCCCTACATCATGGACAATTTTCGCAATTTCTAGAATATTTTCCTCAAAGATGCCAAGGGTGTTAGGATTTGTAATCATGAATGCTGCAGTTTTTTCACTGAGTGCTGCCTTCAGCGCCTCAATATCAGCGCAACCCTCTTTTGAAGGAATTTCAATCACATTGAAACCAGCCATTGCAGCACTTGCAAGATTTGTGCCATGGGCAGTGTCCGGAACGATAACATCCTTTCTTGGCTCACCCATTTCCCTGAAATACTCCCGCACAATGCACATACCAGTGAATTCTCCATGTGCACCAGCAACTGGCTGGAGGGAGACTGCATCCATATCTGAGATTTTGCACAGATATTCCTGGAGTTCATACATGATTTGCAGGGCACCCTGAACCGTATCCTCTGGTTGCATTGGATGAAGTAAGGCAACTCTTTCATGCTTACCAAGGCGCTCGCAGATTTTCTGGTTGTATTTCATTGTGCATGAGCCAAGCGGGTAGAACCCGGAATCTACACCATAATTCATTTCTGAGAGGCGGATAAAGTGCCGCACTACCTCCCCTTCCTGCAGGTTGGGAATTCCAACATCAGTTTCTCTCCTTAGCTCAGCTGGAAACTCAAAGTCAAATTCTGGCTCTACATCCTCCCTGCTATCCCTGTACTCAAAAATAAGTTTTTCATTGAATCTTGCCTGGCGATACATTCAAGCACCTCCTGTGTATAGCCTATATACACTAGCAAATCTTTCAATATCCTCATCAGTGTTCATTTCTGTGGTGGCACATAGAATTCCATTGCGAATGCCAAATGCCTCTGCCAATTGAATACCAGCTAGCACACCATGCTCTTTTGCAAACTCAAGGAAACCCTGCTTGGCAACATACACAAACTCATTGAATATTGTGGCGTTCTCAAATTTGATGGTTGCACCGCTCTCCTTCAATTTATGCTGGAGTTTTCTTGCGTTTTTCATTGAGATAAGTGCCACTTTTTTCAGACCAGCCCTTCCCATGATTGCTGCATAAACAAGTGTGGAAATTGCTGTGAGTGTTTCGTTTGTGCAGATGTTGGATGTGGCTTTTGCCCTTCTTATGTGCTGTTCCCTGGGTTGGAGAGTGAGACAGAATGCCATTCTTCCTTCCTTATCAAATGTGTAGCCCACAATTCGTCCAGGCATCTTCCAGATATGCTGCTTCTTTGTTGCGAAAATCCCAGCAAGGGGTCCTCCAAAATTCGGGAAGGAACCAAGCAGAGAGTTCCCGATCACTATGTCCGCACCATATTCCGAGGGCGGTTTGATAACTGCAAGTGCGAGAGGGTTCACACCTACAATCAAGGGAGCACTGGAAATTTCACGCACACTCTTTATTTCGGTTTCCAGAGAGCCAAAGTAATTCGGGGTCTCTATGTAAATCCCGCAGGTTTTTTCTGAGACCGCCATCTTTAACTTTTCAATATCAACTGTGCCAGTATCTTGCAGAAATGGAACTTCAAGAATTTTTATTCCAGCCCCCTTTGTGTAATTGGAAAGCACTGATTTTTTCGCAGGGGATATTGCAGCAGGGATTATGAATTCGCTCCCATCCCTGATTCTTTTTGCCATAAGAGCAGCTTCCCCGAGGGCTGTAGCTGCATCATACATTGATGCATTTGCACAATCCATCCCGGTTAACTCACAGATTAAACTCTGGTATTCAAAAATTGCCTGAAGAATTCCCTGGCTTATTTCTGGCTGATATGGGGTATATGCTGTGTAAAATTCATTTCTAGCAGTAATTTCGTTTACTGCTTCAGGCACATAGTGATTGTAGATACCGCCTCCAAGAAAACTTGCAAACTCCCCGAGGGTTCTGTTTTTTGAGAGAATTTTCTTCATCTCTCTTTCAAGTGCAAGTTCATCAATACCTTCTGGAATCTGAATCTGAGTGCGGATTGTGGGTGGCACATCAGAAAAAAGTTCATCAACGCTCTCAATTCCAATTTCTCGCAGCATTTCATGTTGGTCCTTCATGCAAATCCCAAAGAACCTCTATGCAAAGGGTTGTATAAGGTTTTTGGAATTTTTAGGCACTTGGAAAGCTAGCTCTCTCTGAGAAATTTCTTGCTTGCCTCAATCGCACTCTTCACATCTTTTGTCCGCAAAGCATCAAGGAGGCTTCTGGTTAATGCAAGTTTCTGGTACCTCAGATTCTGCGGGTGATAGTATCTCCCACCAGTTAGCAGTGCAATTTCTCTTGCAAGGTTTGAACCCCGCTCAGAGATGTCAATCACCAGCACCTTGTAGTTAGAATTCCATATCAATCTGCATATTGAAAGGAGTTCCCTTCTAATATTTCCACCAGGTGTTACTGGCACATTTGCAGTACCCGTTGTGAGAACAATCAGAATTGGAACTACACCCAATCTATCGCCCACTTTTGCATGAAGCAGATTTAAACCTGTGAGTAGAGCAGAACCCAATGGTGTGAGCCCTCCAAATTCCACTTTTTTCATACAGGCGCCCACATACTCTACATCCGTAGTGAAATTGCATAGGACCGTGGCATGATTTCCAGAGTAGGTGACCAGTGCAACCTGGTCTCTCCTTTCGTAAGCGTCTTTGAGCATGGAAATGACAAGGGAGGAAACAATTTTTCCGCGGATTTCTGGCTCTTCATAACCGCTCGTATCCACGACAAAGCAGAGATAAACGGGTGTGCGCGTTTTTCTTATTTTTTCCTGAAAATCTTCCTTTTTAATTTCCACTACAAATGTTCCCCTGCCTCTCCTCCCCTTTGCTGCAGCCACACGAATTGTGGGAAGAAGTGCAATGTCCTGGGGATTTTCACCAGCCTGCTTGTAGCCCACAACCCTGCCTCTCCCAGATGTGGTTGTAACCTCAGCAGCCTTGCTTCCATGCCTCAATCTTGCACTCACCCTTGCACCTGTTCTGCTTAGCTCATCCAGCAACTTCCTTATTACAGGGTCTCTCTCCCCAATTCTCAATTTTTTTATTTCTTCTGCAGCCCTCAGAATTGGAGATGCCCGTCGCATTGTGAGCGCATCCATGAATCTATGAATATCTGTTTCCACATAGTCTCTATCACAGATAAAGTAAACTGATAGAATTTTTTCCTTCAGATTTTCTATATTTTCCCTTTTTAGGCGAGAAGCAATTGCACCTATATCTTCATCTGTAAGATCCTCCACACTTTCTCTGGGCACCCTAAGACAAAGCAGAAACTCATCTTCCACGATTCTGTAGTTGAATGTTCTTCCAAGTCGTTTACGATATTTTTCAATCGGGTCTTCCTCTCCAAGTCCCAGTTCCTCTTCAAGTGAGATTTCCTTCTTCTTTTTCTTTCTCACACCTATTTCTATTTTTCTCCCCTCTATTGTAAGGATATACTCTGTGTAATCTGGCTCCTCCCATTTTACATGAATCGCCTTTATCTGCGTGCTCCCGCCCTTACTTCTAATTTCAAACATTCCATCAGAAATATCTGCAATTTTTGCGTCAAAGGATTTCGGGGTTTCAATTGGAGTAACCAGTATAAAAAGAACATCTTTGGTGTACGCAAGGGTTTTTATGGTATCCATGAAGTTTGCGAATTCTGATTCCATTGTACCAGCGGGTGAAAGTTCCAGTAATATTCCCCTCAGAGGGCTGTGCTCCATACTATTTATTGCACGGTTTATTCCCATCTCCAGTGCAATTGGGTTACTGGCACAGGTGATTACCCTTCCCTCCTGCGTGAGGGATTCCACAGATTTGTGTTTGCATGTGTACCAGTCAATGAAAACGCTTTTTCCTATCTCTTCTGCATCAAACTGAAGCGCTGAAATATCTATGTACTCCTCTATGGAGATTGAGGAAACACCAATGGTAATCGCTCCATACCTTGAAAGAATGCTTCCTGCAATTGCGTTTGCAAAGCAGATGCCATCACCAAGACGCTCAGTTTTCAGTGTAATTATGCCATGTCTGGGAAACATTCCACTTTCTACAATTCTTTCAATGCCCACAACATCAATTTTAATTTTTTCTGCAAGACAGCCCTTCAGCAATAAATCCGCAGCCCTTATACTCTGAGCCAGTTTTCCGTTTTCCACCAGCACAGAATTTACAAGCTTGAAGAAGGTTCTTTTTTTTTCTATTGCCTCTTTTTCACAATATTTGAGGATTTCTGTGAGAATGCGGTTAAATGTTGCAAATAAATCTCCTTTCAGCACTCTCTCATATCTCACCGTGCCGGGCTTCACAGTGATTGCTCCTATGTTTTCATCCACAAGTTGGAGGTCACGGATGCGGCTAAAAACTTCATCATCAGGTTGTGTGTCTATAAGGAGTGCAGAGCAGAGTATTGCAAAGAATCGCATAGCCAGAAAATCTTCACCTGCATTCTCAAAAACTCTTTTTACCTCTGCTTCTGTATATTGGCTAACAATGTTGTTTATTTCATCGTGGAGGAAACTGAGCACAGCATCCGTAGTTTCGCTGAACTCACGAACAACTTGACGCATTTTTCTTCCAGTTTGCTCGTCAATCTCATTTATCAGAATGTAAAGATTTCTCAAGAAATCAAAAACACCACCTGCAATATCTTCGCCAGTAAGTGTAATTTTATATGAGGGAGTTATCTTAATTGCCTTGTAGGCACGCCATTTTCTGGAAAAATTGTGTAGAAGCAATGAAAGTTCTGGATAAGAATACTCCTCACGAAGAATTGGAAGCACTTTATCAGCAAGGGTGATTGCGAGCTTGTTTTTTCCACCTATCACGATGTAGGTAATTGGTGCAAGGGTATTTATTCCTTCCTAACGAGGGGAGGGGGCAGAGCCCCCTCCCCTTACGGTAACCTCTCCCCCTCTCAGGGTCTGAAGGGGCATTCCCACG
>JBMFNP010000060.1:0-9632 GCA_049970095.1 Thermoplasmata archaeon
ATCCACCAGTAAAAGATGGCGTCTGCGATGTGTGCGGCGCTCAACTTTACCAGCGAGATGATGACAAGGAAGAAACAGTGCGAAAAAGGCTTGAGACATACAGAAAACAGACATCAATGCTTATAGATTACTACAGAAAACAGAGTAAGCTTGTAAACATCAACGGAAACAGAGATATAGAGGAAATCTTCAAGGAGATTCTCCAGAAACTGGGAGTGGGGTAGATGCCACTCAAAGCAATTCTTTTTGACTGTGATGGTACCTTACTGGATAGTGCTAAGACAATCAGGAGGTGCATAAATACCACGGTGAAGAATTTTGGCTACCAGGAATTTACAGAAGAAGAATTCAAAACCTTCTATGGACACACACCCAGCAACTACAAAATAATTAAATAACCAAATCTATACTGCAATTGCTGAAGAATATGAGTTCACAGATAATTCATGAGATGCAGAGGAGCATTGAAGAGTATGTAGGGCCGTTCCTTTCAGAGGTGATTACTAAGAAAGCATTAGTAAAAGTAGGTGGAAATAAAGAAAATTACACTGTTGAGGATTTAAAAAAAGCGCTGGAAATGCATATAGTTCCCGCATTGTATGCACTGCTGTCCAAAGAAAAGGTTCAGGAATGCAGAAGGAAAATTGAAAGCAAGATCAAAGAAATGTGAGGGATGCAAGTGGAAGTGTATGCGCTTACAGGTACACCTGGTTGTGGAAAAACGCAGACCGCAAACATTCTCAGAAAAAAGGGAATTGAAGTGCTTGATTTAAATGAATTTGCAAAAAAATGCGGTGCTACAACACGATATCTCAAAAGGATGGCAACATGGGAAGTGGATTTACATATTTTATCAGAAAAAGCCTGGGAAGTATGCAGGGAGTCGGATGAGGAAATTCTGGTGATTGAGGGACATCTCTCCCATCTCCTTGATTGTGTAACCAGAATAATCGTGCTTAGGTGTGCTCCTTCTCTACTATACACCCGTCTGAAAAAGAAAAAATGGAAAGAAGAGAAAATCTGGGAGAATGTGGAGGCGGAAGCAATAGATTTAATACTTATTGAATCAATAGAGACTGGAAATGAAACCTTTGAGATTGACACTACATGTAGAGATGCAGCCCGCACTGCAGCGTGTGTGGTGGAAATCTTTGAGGGCAATGATAAAGAATATAAGCCAGGAAGAATTTGCTGGAGTGCTGATTTCATTGATTTGATGGAGAAGAAAAAATATGCTGGAAAACTACAGAAAAAAGGCAGACCCATACATTTCGAAGATTGCGAAATGCTTTGAAAACACTAATCCAAATACTGTGTCAGTGCTTGCATTTGTGTGCTCCGTGTTTGCACTGGTGGCTTTTATTTTGGTAAGATGGAATGTGTATTTTCTTAATCTTGCATCTCTCTTTATTTTTCTGAATGGATTATTTGATGTGCTGGATGGCAAAATCGCAAGAATGAGCAGGAAAGCAAGCGCAAGGGGAGATTTTCTTGACCATGTGTTAGATAGATATGCAGATTTTTTCATAATTGGGGGAATTGCACTCACAGGGCTTTGTGATCCAGTTATTGGATTACTGGGTGTGGTGGGTGTACTCTTTGCAAGTTACATGGGCACGCAGGCACAGGCTGTTGGATGTGGAAGAAAATATACTGGTTTCCTCTCAAGGGCTGACCGTCTGATTATCCTTATTCTTGCACCCTGGATTCAATGCACACTGCTAACTTCTCCATATCCAATTAATTTTAACCTCATTCTTACAGTTCATGGGTACACACATGCATTTACATTTCTGGAACTTGTGATGCTTTTCTTTGCAATCATGGGGCACATCACAGCAATTCAGAGATTTTACATTACCTGGAAGGAACTATATGGAAAAGAAAAGGGAATCAATCAAGCTCATCCCCACCGAGATAGACCTGCTGAAGAGCATTGAACACATCTTCCATGCCAGTAAGGTCAATACTGGATGTGGGAATGATTTTTGAGAAAACGCCTATGTTTTCCAGACTCTTGAAAAATTCAGTATTTACAACCATTTCATCTACTCTAGCATCCTTACATATCGCATCATAAAGTCTATAGGGTTCTTCACACCAAGAAACAATTTTCTCAATTTCCTCTGTGCTAAGAAGGTCACACTTGCTCAGCACATTCAGCAAAGGATACTTAAATCTGTACTGGATTGTAGCACCAAGCATCAGAAGGGAGACAAAACCCGATGGGGTTCTGGATAGAATGGGATCAAGAAGATATACGAGTAACGAATAGCCAGATGAAATGCCATCTGCCACATGCTTGCTTGCCTCTCTGAATGCAAAGAGTTCTATCTGACCAGGTGTATCCACCAACACATAATCTGCACCGTATTTTTCAATGTAGTTCCTCACCTCAGGTACATTCTGCGCGAGCAGGTCCGCAGCCACAATCTGGGCGCCATTAGGTCCAAGTTCATGTTCCTCCATAATTTCCTCAATGCTTATCCACTCACGAATGTCAATGTCTGGCGTATATTTCAGTACTTCTGCTCCAGGATCAAGATTCACTGTGATTGCATCATACTTATGAATATCCATCCATTTCTGAAATGCACCTACCATCGAAGTTTTGCCTGCCCCAGCAGTGCCCACGAAGAAAAAGGTGTACATACTAACTCCTCAATACTTTTGCAATTTCCACTAGCATTCGCAATTTGTTTTGTGTTTTTTTCACCAGAATTCTACCCCTCCTTCTAAAAGCATCACCAGGGTAATGCTTTTCCCGTTCCAATTCGTACTCAAGTTTGAGTTTTTTTGCAGCATGCATCAGGTGTTCAACAGATGGGTTCTGGATACAGAGGTTCTTCGGGAGTTTTCTGCCCATCTTCCTGCTCAGATTTACATCAAAGTATTCTGGGTAAATTACCAGAAAACCCTTCTTTTCTTGAAGCATGATTATCATTTGAGAAGAATAGCGTTTACCACACCATCCTGTCCTGGTCTGGATACAACCTTTGCCAGCCCGAGTTCTGTCTGGATTTTTGCACTCTTAGTAACGATATTTCGCTGCACATAGTGAGGATTTGAAGGATTTTCAACTACACCAAGAACTTTCACTTTCTTTATTTCTTTTGTTTCTGGGTTGATTACATTTGCAAATGCAACACCCAGAAGCCGAATTTTCTTGTTGTGTCCTCTTGTGCGGTAATGTTTTACTTTGTGAATCCCAACCACAGCAAACTGTCTTTCTCTAGATATTTCAAACTTCCTTTTCTTTCTTGCGTACCTGATTCTTGCACCTGTCTTCCTTCTTTTTGGTAAACCCTGCCATATTGCCATGTATAAAACTAAATGGAAAGAGTATTAAATACTTTCTCTTGAAAATGCTGACCCCATGGTTTTCCTATGTTACAAACATTTAGATATAAGAATAACTATAGGGGATACAATGAGGATATGCGTTCTAGGTAGTGGCAGTTCAGGAAATTCCACATATCTTGAGACAGAATGCACAAAAATTCTCATAGATGCAGGTTTACCATACTACATAATTGTACAGCGTCTGGCAGAAATTGGTGTAAAACCAGAGGAGATAAACGCAATTTTCATAACACATGCCCATGGTGACCACATCAGAAGCGTATGTACTTTTGAAAGATTGTATGGTACACCAGTTTTTGCACCTAAAAAAACCCAGAATGTGCTCAAGGAAAAATTCCCTGCTTATCCCTGGAATTTTTTTGAGATTGAGGAGAGATACAGGGACATAGAGGTTGTGCATTTTTCTGTATCCCACGGTATGGGAGAGGAGGTGGGCTTACCCGTAAATTTTCTGTTCTATGTCGGAAATGCCACATACGCGCATCTTACCGACCTTGGAAAATGTGAGGAAGAGCATATTGAGATTGTGCGGGGTGCAAATTGCATTCATATTGAAGCAAATTATGAAGAAAATATTGTACGCCACAAACTGAAAAATCCTGCTTTTGCAAATGAATGGGACTACCTGCGATGGGTGGCAAGCAGCAATGGACATCTCTCAAATACCCAGTGCTCAAACGCACTTTCATCTATTGTTTCCCATAAAACAAAACATGTATTCCTGGCACATTTGAGCGAAAATCATCCAGAACCACGGAAAGATAATAATTCCTACACAATTGCAAAAAGAAAAATCACTCTCACCCTGAAAGTACGCGGCATCCTGCCAGAAATTCATCGCACATATCGTAGAGGTGCATCTGAGGGAAGAAAGAGCGACATAGTTACAATATAACTGGCACAACCAGAAATGTGTGAGATTCTGCAGAGGCACCAAATTCAACAGTGATACTGAACCATTGAGTTTCTCCGGCTCTGAGCAGTATATTGCTATCTGGTGAAATATGTACCGCAATCGCTTCACTGTGCTGCTCCACCCTCAGCTGCCCAATCACCAAATCCTGCTTTCCGAGATTTTCTATTCCAAATCCTCTTTTAAAACTTAGAGTGGTACCCGGAAAATATGGTCCGATATCAAGATGTAGATTTCCATCTGCGTCAAATTTGTATGGCATATCTCCTGGAACAAAGCGAATTTTTTCCTCCTCACCAGAAAAACCATATTCTCTGGCACTCAACATTGAAATAGAAAGAATCAGAATCAAAGCCAAAAATACTGTGCTTGCATTCATTTTTATCACCTCAAATTTTAAACCCCATCATTGAATTTAAACCGTTTTTTCAGATTATCAGAGTTGAAAACCAGTCCACAGGAATTTCAGGCAAAGTGTATATATCTACCCTCTTTTCAGGTTGTGAGGTGTGCAAAATGCCCGAAGAAAAAATCCTCGGATTTCCAGCAGAGAAAGGCAGGTGGATGCTTGTAGTTGCAGGGTTAATAATTAATTTGTGCCTGGGTACAATTTATTCATGGTCAGTGTTTCAGAAACCCTTGCAGAACTATTTTGGAAGTTTGACTGGGGTGAATCCAACAGATTCAGAAATGCTCCTTACATTCTCAATATTTCTTGCATGTTTTGCAATCGCAATGCCCCTCACAGGGAAGTACATTGAGAAATATGGGCCGAGAAAAATCACAATTATTGGAGGGTTGCTGACAGGTATTGGCTGGCTTTCAGCATCCTTCTCACCGAGAATTGAGGTTATGTATCTTACCTATGGGGTAATTGGAGGCACTGGTGTCGGCATTGCATATGGGTGTCCAATCGCTGTTTCTACAAGATGGTTTCCAGATAACAAAGGGCTTGCTGTAGGATTGACTGTACTTGGATTTGGTTTCTCCGCGTTTTTTACTGCAAATCTTGCTAACGCTCTCATCAGTGCATATGGCATAATGCAAACGCTCAGAATTTTCGGAGTTTTGTTCATTATCTTAATTCTGGTTCTGGCAATTCCTATGAAGTTTCCTCCGCAGGACTGGAAACCAAAAAACTGGAAAATGGAGACCGATGCAAAGAAAGAAACTAAGAGTTACACGCGAGAGGAAATGCTGTGCACACCTACATTTTACGGGCTCTGGCTGAGCTTTTTCATAGGATGCCTTGCAGGACTCATGGCTATAGGTATCTCTAAACAGGTGGGTGGCGAAGTAGAAGTAAGTGCAGACCTTTCGGCAATGCTTGTAGGTTTTTTCGCAGTATTTAACGGATTTGGAAGGCCAGTATTTGGGAAACTTACAGATATTCTCAACCCGAGAAAAACTGCTGTGTTATCTTTTGCATTGATCGCACTCTCTGCCCTTTTAATGACTTTTTTGCCAAATGAATTTACATATCTTATTGCATTTGCAATGCTTTGGGCATGTCTTGGGGGATGGCTGGCAATAGCACCTGCAGCAACAGCCACATTTTTTGGGACAAAGGATTATCCGAGATGTTATGGAGTGGTTTTTGTTGCGTACGGCGCAGGTGCAATTGCAGGACCCTTATTAGCTGGATATATCCATGATGTTTCAGGCAAATATTTGAATGTGTTTCCGTATGTATGCGGACTGGCAATTGCCGGGATGATAATTGCATACTTCCTGATGAAAGAGCCTAAGAAATAACAGGGCAACAGCTGAGTGCCGCGGGCCGGGCTTGAACCGGCGACTTCCAGATCTTCAGTCTGGCACTCTCCCAGCTGAGTTACCGCGGCTTTATTTCTGGAAAATAGAGGGAATACATTAATTTTTCTGTGTTAAAAATAGACAGGTTCCAACAACCAAAATATTGATATACACTTTATCCATTATTTATCAATATGCACAGGAAACTTATCCAAAAATTTGAGACCGCACTCTTGCTGTTATTCCTGCTTGTTTCCGCGTTTCCCGTGTTCTCTGCCAGTAACTCCATAGGAACTTTAGCCACCCAGATCCCATGGGAAGGAGTTTTTGACTTCATTCCTCCAAACCCAGAGCCAATAATTCTCACACAGCCAGACGGAAGTAGTTTTGAGGCTTATTTGACTGGTGCAGAGATTGGTGGAATGCTGGAGTATAACGGATACACAATCATCAAGGACAGTGATGGATACTGGAAGTATGGTGAGAACACACGGAATGGACTCGCACCCAAAGGCATTGTAGGAAAATCTGAACCACCAGCAGAAAAGGGTGCAGGAAGAACACAAACTATCTGGCTTTCTGATGGAACGGATAAAAGGAAGCAGTTGTTTGACTATATGTACGCACACAATCGTGCTCTCGGTCAGAAAAAATATCTGGCTCTTCTTATGGATTTTAATGATACCCAGTTTCAGCACAATATTTCCTACTTTCAGGAGATGCTTTCTGGCGTAGGCACATTTCCATCAGGCTCTTTGAGAGAGTTTTATCTGGAAAATTCATACGGTGCGTTTGAGCCACTCATTGATGTCTATGGTGTTTTTCACTCAAATCATTCAATGAGTTATTACTCCTGGGATTCTGGAAGATATGTAGAGGCTATGCTTGCAGAAATTCTACCACAGGTTGACCCCATTGTCAATTTTGCCCAATATGATAATGACGGAGATGGATATGTGGACATGGTTATTGTGATACATGCAGGTCCTGATGCAGCAGCCACTGGAAATACATCAGGGAACATATGGTCACATGCATCCTGGGCAAATCTAAGGACAGACGATGGGGTATATCTTGGTGCATGCAACACTGGCCCTGATGTAGGCGCATCTATAGGAGTTTATGCACATGAAATGGGACACTCAATAGGAGAGGAGGATTTTTACGATATTACATACAAATCAATGGGAACTGGTGACTGGGAATTGATGGCTGGGGGGTGCTGGTTTGGAAATCCTGCTGGCTCAAACCCAATGCATTTTAATCCATATTCTAAAATCCATCAGGGGTGGTTAACACCCGCATACATAAATCAGAACCAGAAAATCACATTGAGACCTAGGGAACTCACAAAGGACATTGTGCAGATAAATATTTCTGCAACCCAGTGGTTTTATGTGGAGTACATCAGCACAATGTGTAATGCAAAATTTGACAGAGTTGCGCTTGCAAGCGGTGCAATCATATGGCATCTGGACACCTATGGCTCTCAGACAGATCCATCAAGGTATTTCCTAGATGTTGAGGAATACGATATGCGGGATGGCACCCAGGAACTCCAGCTCAACCTGAACAGGGGAGAACCCACAGATCTCTGGGTTGACGATACGACAGGATTTAGTGATGCAACAAATCCTAACACATCCGCAAATGCGCCATATACCAAAAGCGGGATTGTATTTGCAAATTTTTCAAAGCCCGGGGATACAATCTCCTTTGAAATGTTTTTTTCACCCTCAACAGAGATTGCAATTGAAAAGCCAGTTGTTGAAAATCCCTGTATTTACAACACCACAACTACAATATCTACAAAAGTGTATAACAACGCGCCTTCACCAATCAGCAATGTAAAGGTTTCATTTTATATTAACAATCTCACACCAGAAAATCTTATCGGAAACGCTACAATTTCATCAATTCCTGCCTATGGAAATGCCAGTGTTACGATACAATGGGTGTTTTTAGAATGGGGGGAGAACACAGTGATTGCAATCGCAGACCCGGATAACCTAATCTCAGAGACAACGAAGGTAAATAATCTGGCAAAAAATAATGTGTGGGTGTATGAGAGAAAAGGACAGATTCTGATAGTAGATGACGATGATGGCTATCAGTTTGAAGAGACATATCAGGGAATTTTGGATTTACTGGGATATTCTTGGAATACTGTTAAATCCCATGCAAATGCATCGCTAATGCAGGAATATGATGCAGTATTCTGGGAATCTGGTTCACAGGGGAGAATGGAAGGACAGCTCTCCGCTGAAGATATAGCCCAACTTAAAATTTATCTCAATTCTGGCGGAAAGGTCTGGTTCTCATCTCCCAGGTTGGCAGGGGCACTCGGGAGTTCTTCTTCATATCAACCGGGTGTTGACCCGCAGTTTCTCTGCGACTATCTCGGTGCACTTCATGCCCTCACACTTCAGAGTTCTGGTGGTATGGTAAATGGAGTAGATGAACTCATGTCCGGGCTCTCCTTACATCTCCTACCATGCCCTGGGAGGCAGATGTATGATGTAATAAACGAAGGTGTGAGTGCTTATGGCGATGCCACACCAATTTTCATGGATATGGAAACAGGGAAATACATTGGGAGCAAGGTAAATGGTACAGTATATAATTTTAAGAGCGTGTTTACTGGTTTTAACCTCGTTCAGGTGGATAACGGTAGCCACTCAGTAATACTTACCGCAAGAATTCTTAACTGGTTTGGAATTTCCACAATATCCATGGATAGAAAAACCTATGGGCTGGAAGATAATCTGACGCTTACTGTTAGGGACTGGAAGAGAAATCAGGATCCAAATGTTGAGGAATCTCTCAGCGTATTTATAAACAGCACGAGTGAGCCAAATGGAGAGTGGGTCCAGCTTATAGAAACAGACAAAAACACAGGTGTTTTCAGAGGGATAATCCATCTCTCTACCACAAACACCGATGGCGCGCTAATGGTAAATTCTGGAGACACAATCTATGCCACATATGTGGATGGGCATGTAAGCAGATGGGCACAAGCACATGTAGAAACCACTGACAAAATCCCTCCCGTCATCAGACATACTCCTTTAAGTGTTGCCTACAACCATGTGGAAATTATTGTAAACTGTTTTGTCTTTGATAATGCGGGCGTAAACAGGGTTATTTTACACTACAGAATTCACAATGGGACATATTCTAATGTGGTTATGGAATTCGTTACTGGCTACGGATATTACACAGCAAAAATTCCTGCAGATGCAGTTACGCTTGGAGGCGTAGATTACTATATTGAAGCTGAGGATATAAATGGAAACACTGCATGCACAGATGAGTACTACATTCAGATTATAGAAGAACCTGTGAGTGAATTAAGCCAGCCATATGCTTTCATTTCAATTTGTACTGTCTTGCTCCTCGTGATGGGCTTTCATGGTAGAATGAGCAATTTGGGGGTTACCGTAAGGGGGCGTAGCCCCCGTCTACCGAATGAGCAATTTGGGAGTGCCGAAGGCACCCCCACTGGGGGTTACCGTAAGGGGCAAAGCCCCCGTCTACCGAATGAGCAATTTGGGGTGCCGAAGGCACCCACTGGGGGTTACCGTAAGGGGGCGTAGCCCCC
>JBMFNP010000061.1:0-9412 GCA_049970095.1 Thermoplasmata archaeon
AGAGCAGATATTGAAGGTGCACTTTCCCCCTCAAATGTGAATATAATTATGCTGGAAGACCTCTATGGTAATGGCAATTCCAAAATCTGGAAGATAAATTACAGGAATTCTACACTTGTCAAAGACCTGGGCGAAGTGAGCACAGGAAGCAAACAGGTGTTAGCGGAATTTATTACGCTCTGCAAGAATCAGTTTCCTGCAGAGAGGTACGCACTTGTGCTGAGCGGACATTCCGTGAGTGCACTCTATGGTTTTGGATACGACGACACCCCAAATGGAGGCCCCTCTTACCTGAGTGTAAAAGATACATATGATGCGATTGTATCAGGAGGAGTGCATTTTAACCTGTTGGTGGCAAGTACCTGCATGTGGGCGGATGCTGAAATTCTATATCAATTCAGAAATGTGGCTGATGTGATGGTTGCCTCTCAGGAGGTCTCATACGGATTCATCCATAAAACTGGATGGGTCTCACTTCTCAAATCAAATCCAGATGCCTCGGCATATGAAATAGGAAAGAGGATGGTGGACGACTATTACTCCTACTCCTGGTGGGATAATGCAGTCACAGCTGGTGTTTACGAGCTATCAAAGGCTGCAGCACTCAAAGAAAAAATCCAGAACTTCGCAACCAAATTGAAGGGGGCATATTCCACATACAGAGATGCAATTCAGAGTGCGAGAGCAGAGACGGAACACATGGAGGGCACAGAGCATGTAAATCTCTCTGGTTACATTGATATCTATGATTTTGCAGCAAAAGTGAAGGCAAAGGTTAACTCTACAGAAATCCAGAACGCTGCACAGGATGTTATGAATGCTGTACAGAGCATTACAATGTATGAGAAACACTCACCCAGTGGTAAAAACGCAAATGTGCATGGTGTAAACATCTACTTCAAAACCCCCTACAGTGGAGCTGGCAGAATCACCCCTCAGATGTACGCAGGACTCCAAATATTTTTCATTCAGGAAACAGTATGGGCAAGTTTTGTAATTCTTGCCCAGAACTAATTTCAATTTACGATGACACTCATCACCCCTACATTTTTTTATTTTTTGTTTTTCAGTGCTACCACCATGAGCGTACCTCAAACTTCCCAGCCTTGTATTTTACTTCAAGATACATTCTTGGGTGCATCTCGGCGACATACCAGGTAATTTTCCACTCATTGCTAGTGCAATCTATTCTATAATACGGATATTTGAAAACACTTAGATAACTCTGGACAGCAGGAAGATGGTATGTATATACCATGTCCTCGCATCTCTGAATGTTAATTTTCTCTTTACTCTCTATTTTTGGAATTCTGTAATCATCCACACCCTCGCTATTCTTCACACTCACTACAATTTCCTCTTCAGTTTCCACTCTTTTTGCAAGCTTCCAGTGCCAGAACCTATCGGTGGGGAGCAAATCAAAATTCTTTTGGCCACTATGCCCTAAATAAACCTTGAACCCTACACGCACTCCAAAATAAGAAAGGTATCCAATTCCAAGGATTGTTGAAGCCATCTCCATATTGAGGAACGAAATGTACTGGAACCGCACTAGTGCAAGGAAAAGCACAGACACAAAGAATGAAAGCATGAGATACACATTTACAGCAACATCAATTCCAAGGCTAAAGTATTTTTTAACAAAAGGATACAACACTGGCGTGCCCCAGTTTGTTAGAGCATCGCAGCCAAGGTGCAAAAATCCCGTAGTTAACATAATAGGAAATACAAGTGGAATATTCAAATCAGGCCAGAAGATTGCTTTGGAAACAAAAGCTAGAAACACGGAAACAAGCACCACAAAAATTGCGGTATGGGTAAATCCGTGATGGGCTGTTGATGGAAACCTCTTCCAGAGGGGGAAAAGAAGGATATCAAAATCTGGTAAAACTGCAATAAACGAGCCAAGAATCACATAAGGATTGTAAAAATTCCCAGAACACCATGAAGAAAGAAGAAACCCAAGCATCAGGTGCGTGAAGAAATCCATAATCACTCGCTTAAATCAGGGAGAGCATTTACATACACACTTACAAGCACAACCCTTTTCACTCTGACCAGTGAACCGAGGCTTTCTCTCAAGGCATGCAATCCGCAAATTCCAGCGGGTGTCGCAATCCCATTTCCAAACAACCTGTAGAATTTCTCATCAGCGCCCAATCTCCACCTCTTTTACCTGCGCTCCATTACTACTTTACCTGGCACTCTGAACTCACCACCCCAGTACAGCAACAAATCTTCCTTTTTATATTCCTCTATCTCACAGTGCACAATTTCCCCAACAAACCATGTGTGATCTCCTGTTTCAAAATCCTGTTTTATGACACACTCAAATCTAATTGGGCACTCCTTTATAGAGCCAGTGCTTACTTTCCTGCTACGGATTTTTGTGAGTCCTGCATGCTTAAATTTCTCTACAGTTCTTCCGCTAATGGAACCACATTTCATTACTGCTTCCGCAATTTCTTTTGTAGGAAGGTTTATAACAAATTCTCTGTGTTCTTTCAGAAGTTGGTAAGAGTATCTTTTTGGTGCCACACCGATACCCAACATAGGGGGTGCAAATGAAAACACATGTGTCATTCCTATTGTGATTATATTTGTTCTTTCAAATGTGCCGCAGGTGACAAGGGCAACTGGGAAGCATGGAAACAGGCGATATGCCTCATCTATTTTTACTTCCATTTTCTCAACCCTGTTTTTTTAGTTTTGCAAACTCTTTTTCCCTGAGTTCTTTTCTCTTAATTTTTCCGCTCTGGGTTTTTGGCAGTTCTTTCACGAATTCTATAAGGCGGGGATACTTGTAGGGTGCTGAATGTTCCTTTGCAAATTCCTGGATTTCTTTTGCGAGCTGTTCTGATGGCGTGTAACCTGGCTTCAGCACAATAAACGCCTTCACAACATTTCCCCGAATTTCATCAGGACTGGCAACCGCAGCAGCTTCAAGTACTGCAGGATGTTCTATAAGTGTGCTTTCAACCTCAAATGGCGAAATTCTATACCCAGATGCCTTTATCAGGTCATCCCCTCTTCCTCTGAACCAGAAGTATCCATCTTCGTCATATGAAAGGGTGTCTCCGGTTAAAAACCAGCCATTTTTGAAACACTCTGCAGTCTTGTCAGGCTTATTCCAGTATTCTTTGAATAAACCAGGATCATCTGCACTCACTGCAAGCGTTCCTTCTTCACCAGGTGGGAGTACTCTACCTTCAGCATCCACAATTGCACATTTATGCCCGGGCTGTGGTTTTCCACAGGAACCTGGTCTTATTTCCATTCCTGGCATGTTTGAGAGGTACACCATCACCTCCGTCATCCCAATTCCATCATAGATCTCCAACCCAAATCTCCTTTTCCACTCCTGAATTACCTCGGGATTTAGGGGTTCGCCTGCACTTATGCAATGTCTTAAGGCAGAAAGCTCATACTTCTTCTCAGCATCTTTCACTGTAAGAAGCATCCTATAGGCAGTGGGCACAGAGTCTAGTGTGGTAATCTGGTATTTTTCAAGGAGCTGGAACCAGCGTTCAGGCTCAAATCTGCCTTCGTAAATAAATGTGCTTACCCCATGTCTCCATGCATACAGAAATCCGTTGCCAAGCGGATAAATCCAGTTTAGCTGTCCTGTATGTGCCACGATGTCATCTTCTTTGTACGCCTGCCAGTATTTTGAACCTGGATCATTGCCAATCACCCACCTATGCAGATGCACAGCCCCCTTTGGCATTCCTGTTGTACCTGATGTGTAACAGAAGAAAGCCATATCTGTGCTTAGCGTGTCTTCAAGCACAAGATTCCGACTTGCATCTTTCATCAAGGCATCATACGAAAGCTGTTTTTCGTTCTGAGGTATTCCAACAATAATCACATGCTTGAGTGTAGGACAGTTCTTTCTGACTTCTTCCACTTCCTTTACAAACTCGGGTGTTGTTACCACAGCCACAGCCCCACTATCGTTAATCCTGTACTCTACTTCATGACCCTTAAACATTGTACTTGAGGGTATGGGTACTGCACCAATTTTTACGCCGCCTATAAACACGATCTGAAACTGGGGGATGTTCGGGAGACGCATCAGAAATCTGTCTCCCTTCTTCAACCCCAGGGCTCTAAGCACATTTCCGAATTTGTTGGAAAGGTTTTTCATTTCAAGAAATGTGTATTTTTCTGCCTTCCCTTCCTCATTTTCCCAGTAAAGGGCAATCTTGTTCTTGTTTTTGCCTTCCGCATGTTTGTCAACGCAGTCATACCCAATGTTATATTTCTCCGGAATCTCCCATTTCCAATTCTTTACCTCTGCCTCGTATTTGAACTCCATGATTTTTTCCCCCTAATCTTCAAGTGTGGTGATATCTCCTATAGGCTTACCTGTAGCTTCAGCTTTCAGCACCCTCCTCATAATCTTTCCACTCCTTGTTTTAGGCAGTTTATCCCTGAACTCAATCTCCTTTATCACTGCAACTGGCCCAAGTTCCTTCCGCACATGCTTCTTTATATCTTCTGCAAGTTCTGGTGAGGGCTTATTACCTGCCTTCAGAATCACATATGCCTTAATCACTTCGCCTTTTACTTCATCAGGCACGCCCACAACCGCTGCTTCTGCAACTGCTGGATGACTCACAAATGCACTTTCAACTTCCATTGTACCAATTCTATGCCCTGAAATCTTGAGCACATCATCCGCCCTCCCCTGCAGCCAGAAATATCCGTCTTCATCTTTCCTTGCCACATCTCCAGCAACATAGAAATCGCCTGGAATCTTCTTCCAGTATGTCTGAACATATCTATCCGGGTCTTTGTAGATTGTTGCCATCATTGCAGGCCAGGGTGTTTTGATAACAAGGAAACCGCCTTGATTTGGTGGAAGTGAATTTCCATGTGCATCCACAACATCTGCAATGATGCCTGGGAATGGCTTGGTTGCTGACCCCGGCTTTAGCGGAGATACTGGCAGTGGAGTTATCAGCACCATACCTGTTTCTGTCTGCCACCAGGTGTCCATAATGGGACATTTTTCCCTTCCAATTACCCTATAATACCAGTGCCATGCCTCTGGATTTATTGGCTCTCCCACCGAACCCAGCAACCTCAAAGAACTCAAATCATGTTTGTTGGGCCATTCCTCACCATTTTTCATCATTGCACGAATTGCTGTAGGGGCAGTGTAGAAAATCGTGACCTTATGTTTTTCAACCATGCTCCACCATCTGTCTGGTTGCGGATAATCAGGTACTGCTTCGGACATTATTGTTGTTGTGCCTACCATCAATGGACCATAAACAATGTAGCTGTGTCCTGTAATCCAGCCAGGGTCTGCAGTGCACCAGAATATATCATCTTCTTTTATGTCAAAAATCCACTTCATTGTGCGGTGCACACCAACCATATAGCCACCATGCACATGCACAACTCCCTTCGGCTTTCCTGTAGTGCCCGAGGTGTAGAGGATAAACAGGGGATCTGTGGATTCCATCACCTCTGCAGGGCACTCTGCACTTTCATTTGCCACAACTTCATGGAACCACACATCCCTCCCTGCCTCCATTCTCACATCTACTTTTGCTCTCTTTACCACCACTACCTTTTCTACACTTGGACATTGCTGGATTGCTTCATCCACCGTGGGTTTAAGAAGAATTGTTTTACCTCTTCTGAATGTTCCATCTGCAGTGACCACAACCTTTGCCTCTGCATCCACTATTCTATCCCTCAGTGCCTCTTTGCTGAAACCTGCATAAACTACACTGTGGATTGCCCCTATTCTTGCACATGCCAGCATTGTGATTGCCTGCTCTGGGATGTTTGGAAGGTATGTGGTTACCCTGTCTCCTTTCTTTACACCGAGTTTTTTCAGCGCATTTGCGAATTTACAAACCTTCTCATATAGTTGAGAATATGTAATTTTTGCGACATCACCTGGTTCTCCTTCAAATAGAATTGCAACCTTATTTCTCCGTGTCTTCAGGTGGCGGTCAAGTGCGTTCACTGTGATATTGCATTTCGCACCTGGAAACCATTTGTAAAATGGTTTGTTAGAATCATCAAGAACTTTTGACCATTTCTGGTACCATTCCAATTCGTTTGCAGCATTTTCCCAGAATTTTAAGGGGTCTTTCTCTGCTTCTTTCAGCACATTTTCCCAGTCCTTCACAGTTGCTCTTTCAATCACTTCTTTGCTCGGCAGGAACTTCCTTTCTTCCTTTAGCAATGTTGATAATGTTTCCTCAGACATTTTAACAGCCTCCATTGTTTACCCAAATACCACATATATATTTATTTTTCTGAGAACAGGGGAATACAACTATTTGGGTTCACAACTCCAAATCTGCCTGAAAAGAAATTAAGATATATCCTGAGTTTTTTTATGTTTCGTGAAAAAGCTCGTGATTTACGGAATAGTGCAGGGTGTTGGTTTCCGTCCCACAGTTTACAGAGTTGCAAGAATGCTGCATCTGAATGGGTGGGTTAAAAACAATGGCTCAAATGTTGAAATAGTCATTGATGGCGACACTCAAGAATTTCTAACAAAACTGAAAGAGCACCTGCCCCCAAATGCAAGAATTGATCACATAGAGGTTGAGGAATTAGAAACCCAGCAACTCTCCGGTTTTTTCATTCTTGAAAGCACCCAGGGCACAAAAAATTTTCCGCCACCGCCTGACTATGGACTCTGCCCTTCATGTTTCAGAGATTTCAGCACACCAGGGAACCGCAGATACCACTACCCGTTCACAAATTGCACTGATTGCGGTGCAAGGTTTACAGTGATAGCAAACCTCCCATTTGACAGAAAAAACACCACAATGAATGACTTTCCAATGTGCGAAGAATGCACCAGAGAATACACACAACCGGAAAACAGAAGGTTTCATGCACAGACAATCTCCTGTCCAACATGCGGTCCCAGGTACACCCTATATGATAGAACTGGAAAGGCTGTTGGCTCTGATAATCCTTTTAAAGAATTTGCCAGATGTATAGATGAAGGCTACATCTGCGTTCTGAAAACCTATGGAGGCATGCATCTCATATGTTCTCTGGATAGAATTCCCTACTTCAGGGAATGGTATAAAAGAAAGACAAAGCCATTTGCACTCATGATGCGAGACATAGAAACCGTTGAGAAGTATGCATATGTTTCTGAGAAAGAAAGAGAACTTCTGCTTTCCCAGTGCAGGCCAATTGTACTTCTGAGCAAAAAGATAAAGGATGAGCGAATAGAGAATGCCGCACCCCTGCTCCCAAATTTTGGTGTGATGCTTCCATATGCTCCTGTGCATTACCTTATTTTTCATTACCTTAAATCTGAGGGCTTTGTAGCCACATCTGCAAATCCACCAGGCGAACCTATGATGATTGAAAATCAGAGAGCGTTTTCCCTGAATGCAGACTATTACCTTCTCCATAACATGAAAATCTATAATCGGTGTGATGATTCTGTAGTGCGTTTGCATGAAAACAGAAAATTCTTCATAAGGAAATCCAGAGGGTTTGTGCCAGAAGTAATATTGTGGGATGCTGAGAAAAGCAGTATTGGTGTGGGTGCCCAGGAAAATCTCTCTGCAAGTTTGCTTCACAAAGGAAGAATTTATACAACGCAGTATATTGGTGATGGTGAAAATTATGAAGTAATTCAGTATCTGAGGTCTGCAATAAAACACTATCTAAAATTATTCAATGTGGAAACTGTAGATTATGTATGTATGGACATGCATCCTATGTACACAACAAGAAAAATTGCCATGGAGCTTGCAAATGAATACAATGTTCCCTGCCTGGAAATTCAGCACCATTGGGCACATGCAGCCTCTCTATTTGTAGATAATCGGAGGAGTGGGGGGGTGTGTATCACAATTGATGGCACTGGCTATGGAACAGATGGAAAAGTGTGGGGTGGGGAGGTGCTGGTAGCAGATTTCTCTGGATTCACAAGGGCAGGGCACCTGATAGAATTTCCGCTGATAGGAGGAGAGCAGGCAGTGTACGATATTCGCAGGATTGCATTTGCACTTGGAGAACTTACTGGGAACGAAATAAAACTGGAGGACGCGGGGATTATGCGTGCCCTGATGCGCAGAGGAATTCCATGCACGAGTTTTGGCAGGTTTCTGGATGCTCTCAGTTATATTTTAGGGGTTTGCAAAGAGAGGACATATGATGGAGAGCCTGCAATGCAACTTGAAAGCTTGCTAATGAACGGGAGTGCGGAAGTGGAAATGCCGGAGAATATTGTGATGGAAAAAAACAAGGAGTTTGTGGTTGACATTCTTCCAGTTGTGGAAAAGGTTTTTGCAAAATTAGGGAAAGAGAAAAGAGAGCATATTGCGTATTCTGCTGTGAACGCTGTGGTCAAGGGCATGGTGGAAATTGCAGTCAGGTGTGGAAGAGAGTATGGATGGAAGGAGATTGGAGTCTCCGGGGGAGTTTCATATAATGGGCCAATAGTCAGGATGATAGAAAGTCATGCGAAAAATCTGGGTTTTGAAGTAATGCTTCATAACAATGTGCCAAACGGAGATATGGGAATTTCTGTGGGACAGTGCGCAATTGGTGGGAAAAAATCATAGGTTTATTCCCTGAAACCTCTGTATCTTCTGTCTGTGGAAAGTATATCGTACATTTCAATAAAAACATCTTTCACGCCTTTCTTGTGTTTCAATTCCTCATCTAGGCTTCTCCAGTTGAGACATCTACAGCATGGGCTTGGAGAAGATTCTATAATATAGCACAAACCATCTTCGCCAAAATAGAAGCATTTCATGTAGAGGGATTTACCGTTTTTTTCGTCTGGCATCTGCCCACCCCAGTTTTGTAGTTTACCAATCACAGAATGGGTATATATCACTTACGAGGGGAGGGTTGCACCCTCCCCTTACGGTAACCTCACGGGGTTACACCCTACGGTACCTGTGCTACGAGGAGAGGGTTTCACCCTCTCCCTACGGTACCCTCACCCATTGGGTGCTTTTGGACGCAACCTTTTCGGGCGAGGAGAGGGTTTCACTCTCTCCCTACGGTACCCTCCCCTTGCGCTTTTTCGTATGTGAGTATGTTCATTCAACAATCTATGGTGTGTAAAGGAAATATTTTTGTTTTTCTACATTCCCCTTCCTTTTTCAAGCGACCAATTGCGTACAAAGGCTGAGCGTATCTGAAGTTCGCCCGATAGGGCGAATTTGGGCGGAGTGCCGAATGCGAGGCAAGGACACGAAGTGTCCGCAGAGTGCCAGAGCCCACTAGTATGTTTGCATCTTACAGTGAATACATCGGTTGTAGTTATATTCCAATACCTATCGCTTGGTGTTTTGGTGTTTGGTTTTCTAGCTATTAAATCTTATTGCCTCCGCTTGAACTTTTTGCTTCTCCGCTTTATCCGTCTGAAGACAACATAGATAATTGCAATAATCACTAT
>JBMFNP010000062.1:0-9361 GCA_049970095.1 Thermoplasmata archaeon
GGATGAGCCCTGCTATTCCACCCAGCGATGGCATTTCGTTTTTCTGGATTTCTTTTTCTTTGCTCATCAATACTATATATACAAACTATTATAAATAATTTACTAAGTCTAAAAATTTTGAATTTTCAAACAAAACTTATGTTCCTCGTTGACAGTCTCCCCAAGAAGTGAAGAAGATTATTTATAAATCTTTGCTATTTGCTTCTTGCAGGTGTGGTTATGGGAAGACGCAAGAAATCCACAAAAAAATTAGGTGCGGTTGAGGGGAAAACTGTGGAAGCTTCTGAACATTCGGAAAAAAATGAGGTTGGCACTCAAACCCAAATCCAGGTTCAAACACCAGCAGTGATGGAGCACAAGGCTGAAAAGAAAGTAGAAGATAAGGAAACAAACGAATTAAAATCAGAGATTGCGTCTATAAAAAATCTTGGTTATGACACTGGTTATCTTGAGAGCATTGCTGAACCAGAAAAATTGAAAGCGGAGATGGCAGCAGCAAAAGAAAAGATTAAAAAAATTGAAGAAATAAAGAAAAATATTGGAAAATACGCAATTCCCGAAATTGAGAGTAAAATTAATGAACTGAAAGAGAAGGTTAAGGATTACAACGCAGTGAGTGAAATCCAGAGCATGTTTGAATCAATAAAGAATGAATGGAAAGAAATAAAGATAATGAAAGTCAAGGAGGATCTTGCCAGTATAGAGTTGCCAGGGTTTGAAAACGAAATTCTGCAAATCTGGAAAATGTTTGACAAAGAGAACATAGAAGAGATAGAGAAAAGAGTAATCCAGCTAAAACAAAAGGTGAAAGAAAGATTTTTTGAGCTGCAAATGATTTCCTCAATTACACCCGTACCCACACCTGGTGAGAGTGTTACCTCTAAACCCATAAAAGCGCGCCCTGAAGAAATTTTCATTATGGATTTTAACGGGAAAATTTTGTTGAGGTTTGCAAGAAAGTGGCGGGTTAATAACAATAGTGTGCTCGCAAAATTACTCAGTGAAACCTACAAACTTCAGGGTGGACTGAAAATTGCATACTCCTTCTCAACCAGAAAGTTTGATGTGTATGAACTGGGATTGATGAAAGGAACAAAGTTTTACATTGGCATAATAGCCACTAGAGAGTTGCATTCCATGACAAAACAGTTTCTTGATAAAACATTGCATCTACTTGAAGAGAGATATTCGCCAGAGAATCTTTCAAATCAAGGTGCCAGCATGATGCTCAGGGCACTCCTGAATGTGTATAACAAGGTAAGTCAGGTTTCTGAAGATATAAACATGGAATTTGCATTAATTACTGGTGGTGGAAATTAAATTCTTTTTTCAATTCTCCTACACTGGTTATTTTTTCAGCAAATGCATTGTGCTTGTGAATGCTTTCTTCGCTTTCGCTTCTCACAGAAATTCTTGTAGTGTTCGGTAAGTGATGATATTTTTTGTACAAGAGATAGAGGACATCACGCACCACATCTTCTACAAACTTGGGGTTTTTATGTGCTTTGAGCACCACATTTCCTTCATCATCCCGCTTTAATATTCCATATGTAGGTGAGCTCAGTGCTTCCTCACAGATTGCTATAAGTTCATCTGCCTCTATCTCAAAGTTTTTAGGAACTTCAATTTCTACCTTTACCCTGTTCCTCTGGTTATGTGTGATTACTGGCATTTTTTCAAGATATTTTTCATTCCCATACTCCTGTATAAGTTTTTTTCTCAGAGTTTCCATTGCACAGGGACAGGCCGTCATACCCACAACCTCTACACCCACATATCTCTCTACCCTTCCGCTCTTTTCACAAATTGCTTTTGCGGATAAAATATAGTTTTCCATTGCACCTCTTTCCCCTCTTTCTAGAAAATATGTTGCCTCCATAGATACCTCAGCGATAGTGGCGTATTCGTGCTTTTCTAGAATTCGTTTTGCACACCTGAGCGCAAGTGATTCCAGGCTCTCTGCAGGTGTGCGGATGCTGTTGTCAATTATTTCTGTAAGCACTTCCATATTTCTTGAAAGGTGCGCACCTTTTAGTTCTGGTGGTAAATCAACAGAAACATCAATATTTGTTGTGAGCATCACAATTTTATCAGGTCTTTGGATGCATGCGGGTTTCATCACATTACTTATTCCTACTCTGTTCAGTGCAATATTTCGAAGGGCGTTGTGGTTCTGGACATCTTCCATGTATGGAGAATATATGGAGATAGATTTTAAATTTTACCCCAAAACCTGCAGAAAACAATATCTATGGCATTGCTTTTCCATGTATGGTGCGGGGTAACATCTACGAGCGCGAACTGAAAAGAATTCTTGAGGCAGATAAGAAGGAACTTGAAAAACTTTCAAAAAAATGTGGTTATGAAACCCGTGCCAATTATCTTCTCCTTAGGCAGATTCCTTTTGTTGTTTTGAGAGCTGCTGGTTCATTCGGTATAGACCTTGTGGCTGTGCGTGGCGAATTTGCTTTTCCAATTGAGGTGAAATCCTCAAAGGAAAAAACTATTTTGTTCACTGCACAGTCTGGACGAGCGAAGGCACAGGCATCACAGATTGAACAGGCATGCAAAAATGCAAATCTTCTACCACTCTATGCCTATCGGCTCAAGGAGGAAAGCAAGGATGGAGATCCCTGGATGATTTTTACACTGGATGGTCTGATTTTTACGGAAGGAAGAAACAAATATCTCTACCAGAAAATCCCGAAAATTGAACGCACAGGCGCTGACAATAGAGTAATGTACTGGGAACATGGGCTCCCACTTAATCAGTTTGTGAATTATCTGTACTTTTTAATTCACCCTCTAAAGAAATAACCAGAATCCTTGATTCAACAAGCGCTCTTGCAACCTTCTCTCTCGCGCTTTCCAGCAATCGCCAGACAGTGGCTCTTGAAGTTTTCATCTTTTTTGCAATCTCCTCCTGTGTGAGTTTTTCCAGATCACTCATTCTAAGCACTTCAAACTCAGGATATGTTAGTTTCACGGGTTCCATTATCAAGAGTGGGCTGGGAATAAACTCCCGGGTGCTGGGAAGATGGGAAAGATAGAGAATGCTGTGTGGCCTACCGCGACCACCTCTTCTTCTACACCATCGCCATGGCATTGAGTGCATTAAACAAAAGGTTTATATAGGGCTTTTGGTATATCTCAATTATGTGCAAATGCACAAAAAACACAGGAGGTGTCTCAAATGTTCGGAAGAGGTAGGGGATACAGATGGATGTATTACGCAACAGGAATGCCTGGATGGATGAGAGCTTGGCAGGGATTTTATGGATTCGGGAAGGGGTATTTGGGCTACCCCTATGGAACCTGCAGATGGTTCCCATGGCTACCTAGATGGTGGTGGAGTGGAATGTATGGTCCTGTAACATGGAGTTCCTCTGGACCCGTTCTTTCATCACAGGTAGGCAGCAGGGAAGAAGAGATTGCAATTCTGGAAAATGAGTTGACAGCAATGGAGTCAGAGAAAAAAGGGATAGAAGAAGCGATTAACGCAACCAGAAAGCGAATTGAAGAATTGAAAACCCAGAAATAAGACAAAAGGGAGAAATATGAAGATTGCATGCTCTTCAACTGGAGATACAATAGAAGCTATGTTAGACCCTCGGTTTGGAAGATGTGCCTATTTTGTCATAGCCACGGTTGAAAACGGAAAAATTGTAAGCACCACTACACTTCCCAATTTATTTGCGAATGCGATGGGGGGTGCAGGGATTCAAGCAGCCCAAGCTGTTGTAAATCAGGGTGCAGATGTTGTGATTTCCGGGAACATTGGCCCAAATGCCCTTCAAGTGCTTCAGGGAAGCGGAATTGAAATTGTTACTGGTATTTACGGAATCTCTGTAAAGGATGCAATAGAGAGGTATCTGAAAGGTGAACTTAAAACCACTCTTGGTACGCAGTCAGCCCTACAATCACCGCCACCAAGGGCGATGGGTTATGGAAGGGGTATGGGCGGACAGGGAAGAGGAAGAAGGCAAGGAAAAGGGGGTCCACCCTTTTGAAAATAATATGTTCAACAGGTGGCAAAGGCGGTGTGGGTAAATCCACATTTGCAATTCTTCTTGCCTATAGGCTTGCCAGTAAGGATAAAAAGGTGCTACTCTGTGATGTAGATGTGGAATGCCCAAATGACTATCTTATAACTGGTAAAAGATTGAGAGGTGGTGAATCTGTCTGGTTAGCAATTCCACAGATTATCCCTGAAAAATGCAAAAAATGTGGGGAATGTGCAAAGGTGTGTAGAGAACATGCAATATTTATTGCAAAAAACGGGTTTCCACAAATCATGGAAGAAAGATGTAATTCATGTGGAGCATGCTTCCTTGTGTGTAAGAACCAAGCACTCAAAAAGGAGAAAAAGTTAGTTGGCAAAATTTTTATTAACAGGATTAACAAGAACCTATACCTGGTAACTGGGATGGCAAAAGAGGGATTGACAGAAACTACTCCTGTAGTAAATGAAACAAAGAAAAAGGGCATTGAAATTGGGCAAAAATTGAATGCAGAGTATTTGATAATAGACACTGCACCCGGCATCCACTGTAATGTGATTCATGCGCTCATGGGTGCGGATAAGGTTTTTGTGGTAACAGAACCGACTCCCCTGGGTGCATATAACCTTGAAAGGATGCTGGATCTGCTACATCAGGTCTCGCTTAATTCTGGTGTGGTAATTAACAGAGCGGGTGTGGGAAAGAATGAGGAGATTATGAAAATTGCATCAAAATATGGGGTAGATATTAATCTTGAGATTCCATACAGCGAAAAACTGGTAAATGGATACTGTAATGCAAAATTGGAAGATTTCCAGAACATGGTAAAGGAGGTAGATATATGAAAATAGTAATTCCAGTTGAGGAAAACAGAGGAAAGGAATCTAAAGTGTGCGAACACTTTGGAAGGGCACCGTATTTTGCTGTATATGACAGAGAGAAGGAGAAACTTGAAATTGTAGAGAACCGCAGTGAGCATTTTGGAGGTACAGGGACACCAGCAGAGAATATACTTCGTCTGAAACCAGATATCGTGTTCGTAGCAAATCTGGGTACCAAGGCAATAGAACTTATGCGACGGCACAATGTAAAAATCAAAACAGGGAATTTTAGAAGTGTAGATGAAGTTATAAGGAATATAGATAAACTTGAGGATTTGGAGAGTGCCTGCAAGGATGGAATGCATTGATGTACGGCCTAGTTGTTGCATCTGGCAAGGGTGGAACTGGCAAGAGTTTCCTTGCATCCTCTTTTGCCTTGTTGCTTAGTGAGAAGAAAAAAATAGTGGCATGTGACTGTGATGTAGATACCCCGAGCCTTGGGCTCTGGCTGGGAATAACAAAGTATGATTACATAGAACAGATAGACACATCGGAAAAGGCAATTGTACGAGCTGAAAAATGTAAGGGTTGCGGGGAGTGTATCAGAACCTGCAGGTTTGATGCTGTAAAGATAGTTGATGACAGGGCAGAAGTAAACCATTTCCTATGCGAGGGTTGTGGTGCATGCCAGATTGTCTGCAAGACACATGCAATTGATATTATACCTGTAGAAAATGGTGAAATAAGAATTAATACCACACAGTACAAGTTTCCGCTTGTTTCCGGGAGCCTCTATCCTGGAGAAGTCGGTTCTGGTAAAATAGTTGAAGAACTCAAAAAGCGTGCAAGCAATTTCAATGCAGAAATGGGAGTTTTTGATGCCGCTGCGGGCACCGGTTGTCCTGTAATCGCTTCTGTCAGGGGGAGCAATTATGCAGTGCTTGTAGCAGAACCCACACCATCTGGTTTTTCGGATTTGAAAAGAATTGCAGGAGTAGTAAATCATTTTAACATCCCTTTCGGAATTGTTATTAACAAGTGGAATATTAACAAAGATGTGGCACGAAAGATTGAAAGATGGTGCGGTGGCAGAAAATTGTTAGGAAAAATTGAATACAGGAAGGAAATAATTGATTCCATTGTAAGGTTAGAGCCTGTGGTGAATAGAAGCACTGAAATCCGGGAGAATGTGAAGGAAATCTTGGAAAAAATTGAAGTATCCTAATCGCTGAGATTTTGAGTGCAGGGGGTGAGATTTGAACTCACGAACCCCTATGGGACCAGACCCTCATTCTGGCGCCTTTGACCAAGCTTGACTACCCCTGCATTGCTGTTAAGCACATTAAGAAGGTAATCAATTTTGGTATTTATTCTTTTTCGGGAAACGAATGAATACTATGTCAGCCAGAGCCCAACAATTCTGAAGACAATTCCCCCAAGCAATACTGCAAACCCTATTTCTAACACAGTGATCAGCACAGCCTTTTTCCACCCTAATTCCTTTACCAGAGCGGCAATTGTAGCTATGCATGGTATATAAAACATTGCCACAATTGTGAACACAAGCATCTGCAATGGCGAAAGTACCTCGGCAAAATTCGCTGTGCCAAGAAATGCAGCCAGCATCACTACAGTAAGTTCTTTTCTTAACACACCAAAGATTAGTGTAAAGCCAACAATTGCTGGAAGTCCAAGCCAGTAAACCACAACTGGCGTGAGCGCTGCATTGATTACAGGAAGGATTCCGTATGTATCCAGAAATACAATTATCACACTTCCAATCAGGATTATAGGCATTGCTATTACAAGAAAGTCCTTTACCCGTGCCCATGTCTGCTTTAGCACTACTTTCCACTGGGGTATCTTTAGATCAGGGATTTCCATAATAAGCCCTGTGCCCTCACCAGGCATATAATGGGAGACTACCTTTCCAATTGCAAAAATTACAACTATGTTAAACAGATAAAGAGCAAGTGCCCAGTGAATGCCCATGAAAATCCCCACCACACTAAGAATTATCACTGTTCTTGCAGAGCAGGGCACAAGTGTGCTTAGAAATGCTGCCAGCGTTCTTTCCCTCTCCGTTTCCATTATTCTGCAGCCAATGCATGCTGGAACATTGCAACCATATCCAAGAATGAGTGGAATAAACGCTTTTCCATGCAAACCAATGCGGTGCATCAGCGAGTCCATCAGAAATGCAGCCCTTGCGAGATAACCAGTGTCTTCCAGAATTGCAAGGAAGATATAAAACGGAAGCACAAAGGGAATCACCACACTGAGTGCCCCTCCTATGCCTCCAGCAACAACCCCGTCCCAGAATATTTTCGCAATAGCACCAGTACCAAATGTGTTAAAGAAAATTTCTCCAAGGTACTCAAACACCTCTCCCATTGCCTCTGCAATAATTGAACCAATATAAAAGACGCCTGTAAAAATTCCTGCCATAACCAGAATGAGAAAAAGATAGCCATAAACACGATGCGTGGCAATAATGTCTATGTATTTTATATACTCTTTCTTTGTGACTGGTTTTTCCTTCACCACATTTTTTGCAATCTGATTACAAATTGCATATCGCTCAGCAGAAAGCACACTGGCGCAGTCCTCGTGGTGAATCTCATAGATTTCATTTCTCAGAATTGCACTGGCCTCAATTATTCTCTTATCAATTTTTTCTGCAACACCTTTCATTTTTGGGTCTCCTTCAAGCAGATAAATTGCCATAAATCTTGGAGGATATGGGAGTTCATAATTGGTAAGAAAACCCGTTAATTTTTCTATCCTTTTCTCAATTTCATGCCCATAAACAATTTTGTGTGCCCCTCCTTTTTTCCTCTTTGCTAGATTTATTGCCTCATTTATCAGTTCAAATACACCAGTTCCCTGTGTGGCAACTGTCCCAACAACAGGCACTCCTAACATTTTTGAAAGTTTTTTCACATCTATGCTTATTCCCTTTTTTTCAGCCACATCCATCTGGTTGAGGGCAACAACCACATTCTGTGTGAGTTCAAGTAGCTGGAGTGTAAAATAGAGGTTGCGTTCAAGGGCAGAGGCATCAACTACATTTATAACAACATCTGGCTTTTCCTTGATTATGTACTCTCTTGTCACCTCTTCCTCTATTGAAAATGTAGAAAAGGAGTAAATGCCAGGAAGGTCCACAATTTCAATTTCGGCATTCCTAAAATGCAGTTTTCCTGAGAAAAGTTCAACAGTTTTTCCTGGCCAATTTCCTACATGCTGGTTCAGCCCAGTAAGGTAATTGAAAATCACACTTTTACCTACATTTGCATTGCCCGCAAGTGCAAATCTGTACATTTTATCCGCCTCACAGTTTTTTCACGATTATGCTTTGTGCGTACTGTCTGCTGATGCAAACCGTAGTGCCTTTCAGTTCAATTTCAAGGGGACCTGAGAGAAGGGCAACCCTTTTCACCTTCACCTCAGTTTTGGGTATGAAGCCAAGGTCAGATAGTCTTTTAAGCACACCCCAAGAGCAACCATAACCCCTCCCATGTCCTCTTCCCCTGCAGATTGCATCTGTATCTATGCGCACAATTATTCCCCTCTCGCCCTCTTTTAGCGCGGACAGGGGCATGATTTTGTCAGAATTTTTAAGGAATTCCGAAAGGGCTTCAAAAACTCTATCTGAAAGTGCGTGTTCCAGTTTACATGCTTCCTCGTGAATTTCATTTTCATTCAATCCAAGCATCAGCAGAAATTCTTCTGCAATTCTGTGCTTGTCCAGTACATTTCGTCCTATATCTCTGCCATAATCTGTAAGTTTCACATCTCCATATGCATCATACTGGATGTATCCCTTTGCCTTGAGTTTCTTAAGCATCTCTGAGACGGAAGCAGGTGAAATTTTGAGTTTCTTCGCCAGCGAAGTTGTGGTGCATTCCTGCCCCTCTTCCTCTGACCTTCTGATTTCTTCCAGATATTCTTCCTCTCTTTCTGTCTTTTCCATCAATTTGTCATATGACATGAACTATTTAAATTTTAGGATTGCCTAAATATTTTTGTGTATTATCGCATTGTGGAATAACTTAGATATACTACAGCGTTATCCTCTATTCTAGGATGGGAAAAGCAAGAGATTATATACCGTGTTTTTTTGTCGTCAAAGGGAGGCAATAAATATGCATCAAGAAACAATAAGTTCGTTCTGTAATCCGAGAAGAAAGCCCATGTGGGCATGGACTCACAAATGGGCTCCGAAAGAGGGCAAATAGAATTCAGAGAAGGATGAAGGAAAAACAAAGCAAGAATCTGGTTGCAATATTTGTGCTTGGACTACTGGTTCTGAGCGCTTTTGCCCTCATGAACTGGAAGAATGCGAGTGGAGGGGTGATCAAACTGGAAACAAGAGGCATAGCACATGCACCAATCCATATCAACGGGGATGCTGACTTTGCAAATCAGACAGCAACTGAGGGCTGGCCAGGTAATGGCTCACAGGACAACCCCTACGTAATAGATGGCTATGACATTGATGGCAATGGTGGCAGTTATTGTATCTGGATAGAGAAC
>JBMFNP010000063.1:0-9053 GCA_049970095.1 Thermoplasmata archaeon
TTTTCCAAACTTAAAACAATGTTCGGAGAGGAACTGAGAGCCACATCAATTGCTGGTGCCACAATCTCACTTCTTCATATGATAGAACTGGCGAATGTGGGATTATCCAAGTAAATATGCTAGCGAATTGTCCAAATTTATCCAAATAATTGCGAAACAAAATGGGAGATTGGAGATTTTACATGGAATGAAAGCAACACTCTTGAGTAATTCTACATCCCCGGAGTGAGCATAAACTTTTTATCTTAAACCATCATTCGCCATATAATGGCTGAAGCATTTACTCTCATACTGACCGCAATGCTTGTGATGGTGTTTCTTTTACTTCTTCTACTCTGGCTGACCAAAATTTTGCTGAAGCGAGGAGGCTCACGCATTGAAACTGGTGCATACAAGAAAGACAGGGCGTACAATGCTCTCAAATTCACGGAAAAAATTCTGGAACAAAGTAAGGCAAATTATGAAGCAAAGCGGGAGTGCTACGAAAAATTGCGTTCTGCAAAAAATGCATATGAAAGAGGCCAGTACACAATTGCAATAGAACTTACAGAGGACATAAAAAGTGTTTTGAGGAGGAACTTCCATGGAGATCGGCATCGTAGGTAAGCCTAATGTAGGAAAAAGCACATTTTTTGCAGCAGCCACACTCGCAAATGCTGAAATTGCAAGTTATCCTTTCACAACAATTGAACCGAACATGGGAGTTGCATATGTGCGCACAAAATGTCCGCATGTGGAGCTGCATGTGCAGTGCAATCCCAGAAACTCACTTTGTGTGAATGGAATAAGAATGGTACCTGTAAAAATGATTGATGTGGCTGGACTGGTACCTGACGCACACAAGGGCAAGGGGCTCGGAAACAAATTTCTTGATGACCTGCGCCAGGCAGATTGCTTGATTCACATAGTGGATGCGAGTGGCTCAACAACTCTGGATGGAAATATGTGCAACATAGGAGAACATAATCCTCTGGAAGATGTGGAGTTTCTTGAAAAGGAAATCTATTACTGGCTTGCTGGGATTATAATGAAGGACTGGGAAAGGAAGGCAAGAACAATTGAAATCTCAGGTGGAAAACTGGAGGAGGTGCTTTCTGAAAAACTTGGGGGGCTTGGAATCACACCTAAGCATGTAATTGCTGCACTGCACACCGCACCTGTGGATGTGAGCAAACCCAGTAAATGGAAGGAAGAGGAGTTTCTGGCACTTTCAAAAGTTTTAGTCAAGATTTCAAAGCCGTTGATTATTGCTGCGAATAAGGCAGATATTGCACCAGAAGAAAACATAAAAAAACTTACTTCACTAAAAGAGTATATAGTGATTCCCACGATGGCAGACTATGAACTGGCACTCAGGAGAGCATCAAAGGCGGGAGTTATACGATATACACCAGGTGATGCGGATTTTGAAGTAATGAAGCCAGAGAGTTTAAAAGAGGCACAGATAAAAGCACTTGAGAAAATTAGGGAAGGTATTAAAAAATTCGGAGGTACGGGTGTGCAGAAATGCATAGAGACCGCTGTTTTTAAGTTGCTGGACAGGATTGTGGTCTATCCTGTGGAAGATGAAACACACTTTAAAGACAAGGAGGGCAGGATCCTACCAGATGCTTACCTGATGCCTAGGGACAGCACAGCAAAGGAGCTAGCATTCAAAGTGCACACTGATCTTGGAAAAAATTTTATCAGGGCTATAAATGCAAGAACCAAGATGGTTTTAGGTGCTGATTACAACCTTAAGGACGGGGATATAATTAAAATTGTAGCAAGGGTATAGGTTAGGATTAAATATCCATGTTTCTTAGGGACTTTGTCTCCTAGACTGTAAATTATTTGTGAGCCGAGGTGGCCCAGACCGGGACGGCGCAAGCCTGGAGACAGTTGCCAGCAAGCTTGTGGGTCTTGTACCCTCGGGAGTTCAAATCTCCCCCTCGGCGCTTATTGACAAATACCTCTTAAACCATGTATCTGATGGCGGGCACATTACTCCCTCTCGGATTTTGTTGAAGACGCATATTAGGGTTCTCAGCTAGGGAGAAAAGTGAATCACATAAGGAAGGTGTTTTTCATTTCGCTTGTGGTGGCAGTTATCGGGAATATTTCTCGTGAGAGGCAACAAGATATACCTGGCTTGATGGCGAGGAATTCAATTACTGGTGGGTAAACAAAGGCTGCACTGCAGCACAGGCATATGCGAATTGCAAAAACCCAGATGTAGACGGCGATTCCATAACCGACTACCAGGAGGTTTACGGCTACACCGTAAAGGTTATTACTGGCTGGGACAATACAGGCACACCGATAAGCGAGGAGAGAACAATGTACGGAGATCCGTTGAGTGCCTACAAACAACCATCTGGAGCATGGACAGACACAGATTCGGATAACATTCCAGATATTGTAGAAATCTATTTCAGCAACATAACGAATATTGACAACAACACAATGTGGAACGCATACACAACAAACTCCGAAACCAGCTCTGTATTCCTGAGATATTCATGGTGCCGTGATTACTACAAAGAAATCAATGCCAGCAATTCCAGTTTAGCGGAGAACTGGACACAGAAGGCATTCAACCCGTTTGTGGTGTGCAATTTGCCACCGATGATAACAGAATATACTGTAAACATCAGTGATGAGAATTTCTACACAGTAAACATTACCTACAACTACACTGTCAAGGATCTACGAGGGATAAGCAAAATAAGAGTGGAATTAATAGATGCGTTCTGGAACACCTTGTTGGCGTTTGCAGAGTATTTCCCAGTGGGATATCCCACAGAATACAGGGCAGAAGGTTGGAATCATGTAGATAAGGGGTTACTATTGTTAGACGGGTGCAAGTTAAAAATCACGGTCTGGAACATAAACTGGGACAGTGTGAGTGCAGAGAAAACATATAATGGTATTCTTAAAGATATGGCAGATGCAATTACCGCATTAGGGGCAATGTTGCTGGGTGGGTTGCAGAAGGTATGGGAGGCGGTGGCAAAGGCGGTGAATGCGATTGTGGAGTGGATAAAGGCGAAGATAGTAGAGCTTATGAAAGCTGTGCTAGACCCTATATGGAGAGCACATGAAAACTGGATTAAAGGTATAAAGGAAGTTTTAGAAAATATTTTTGGCGGCGGAAGCTACAGAACACCTGAAGAAGAAGCTGAAGCACTAGCTAACGCTATTTTCACAACTAACTTTTTCCTGTTCATTTCTGCGCTTGCAACTACAATATTTGTAATTGAAGGAATAATCCTAATTTTCCAAATGGCAATTCCTGGTGTGGGTGGACTTTTAGTAGTTATCAAAGAGGTTATTGCAGCAGGATTGAAAGATGCTATCGAGCAATGGGTAAAAGTTGTCATGTTGACCACCGCTGCAGCAGTGGGCACTGTTCTCGGTGCGTTTGTGCCACTTGATAATCCTGTTTGGGGCATAGTATCTGCTATAGGGACTTTTCTTGCACCATTAATTGCTCTTCTAATCCAACGAATTCTTGGAAAAGTATTGGGAATATTAGACTTTGGGGGATTAGTTCTCTGTTTGGCATCATTTTTCCTATCATTAGGAGCAGTAGCAATGGGAGAATGGGCATCTGTATTTTCTCTATTTGTCCTATGAATTAGCATAGCCGGGCTATGTTTGGCGTTAGTTGGGGACGATTTGCCTGGTTTAGCAGGATTCATAGATGAAGCTATAGACGCTGGTTGTGTTGGCTTTGCAAGTGCTGTAGCTTACAGAGTATGTATCGGACAGGGATGAATGAATGTTTAGTAAAAAGAAAGTATTGTACGATAGCGCTCAAGAATGGACACCAAAAGAGACAAAAACCATAACTATATCTTTCATATGTCATATTATTTTTCTCTCTATTTTTTTCTCTTTAGCTTTTATTTATGGTATGTTCTTATTTAGCAGGAAGATGTTGACAATGCCTCTCCCGTTCTATATAGGAGTATTTGTCTCTGCTGTTATATTAACTTTTGGCATATTCGTTAGAAAATATAATAATTTTCGTAAAGGAATTAAATTATATAACGACTCTCTTTACATTTTTGGGAGAAAGTATTCTTACGCAGATATAGAGTTTGTGTACTTCAATTCAAATCCAGATCACCATGGTATCGCACATTTCTTCCCTATATTACTCTCGGATTAATAACCCGAAGGGGTATAAGACCAACTAAAGTAATGAAAAAAGATATACCAAACATTAGAAAGTTCAGAAATATATTAGAAAAAAAATTCGTTATATTAGCGACAAAAACTTTAGGACATTTAGGGTGCTGTCATAAAATTTCATACTCTCTCCCCCATTTACCCATTTCTCCTTCCCCTTACCTCTTTTTTCTTGCACCATTTAAGTATTTACTAGTGTTCTCCAATCTCTTTGCTTCTGATAGTCCATAATTGCTGGAAAACATGGTGGTATTCTATTTTTCTACGCCCCAATCCAAGCGAAACTTTTATTTGGGATGGCACAATTCGGGAAATCAAGTGATAAAATGCGAACATACATTACATTGCACCTACATTCCGATGGAGCCACATTTTCTGAAGTAGCAGAATTACTGGAAGGGCTTGGATTTAAGCCTGTAAAAGGATACTATGACTTTGTTTATGAATGGGACAGAAAGGCAACAGTAAAGGATTCACTCTGGTTTGCAGACAAAATACACACTGCACTGAAAGGGAAGAAGGTATATTTCAGAATAGAAACTGTGGAGTAAACTCTTACAGCACCCTTCTTACAGTTATCGGAATCACTCCTTTCTCAAATTCTGCCTCTGCGATTTTTACAGGGTCAATTTCTCCCCTGGGAACATCAATCAACACCGGTGCACCCATTGCAATCTGTAATGCCCTTGCCCCTATTATTCTTGCCTTTTCAAATCTGGTGTATTTAATCATCCTCCTCATCTCCTTCTATAGTTGAGTAGAGTGAAATTAAAATCCACCTCCTTGTTTCCATTTGCTCCACATCCATAATCTTGGTTTTACCCAGTTCCATTGCCATGTTCAGGAGATAGACGAGTGATTTCTCTTCATTTTGAAGATTTCGTAATTCATCCTGGATTTCATGAATGAATGCTCTAAGAGCTTCTATTGCTTTCTCACCAGGAAGTTTCTCAATTTCCCGAAGCCTATCCAGGTGTTTGCGATGCTTTTCCATGACCAGTTTTTCATCACGGGTTGGTATGAAGTACGCCTCATCAAATATGTGGGGTTGAAGGGAAATCCACACCCCAAAGGATTTTGTTGGAAAATAGCATTTGCGTTTTGGACCTTCAGGGCTTTCCTCCTCCACACACTTCACAATGCCATATTTCTCAAGAATTTTCAGGTGCTTCATAATCGCCTGCTGGGTTGTACCAAGTTCTCTTGCCAGTTCCAGAGTGTACTTTTTCCCCTGAACTATTTTGCTCAGGATTTTTCTCCGAAGCGGATTGTGAATTATCATCAAAAAATCATCCAGTGTGAGATCTATTTTTTCATTAAAGGACATAGTAATTAACCATCCATTCATAACTATTATATAATGGTTGCTGTTGGGGGAAAACAGTCAAAAAAAGAGGGCATAAATAAACGACCCATTCACTTCCTTCAAGTTCGCATTTCCCTCTTTCCTCACAAAACCTCCACATCAGCAATTGCCAACCACTTCAACTGCACCTGTGCACATGCACAATATTCCAATAATAACCCACAGATATTATAATCCAAAAAGGGTATATATTATCTTGCTATTTCTAGAGTGCATGCGAAAAATAAAAAGTGGAGTTCCTGGTCTTGACGAGATACTGGATGGAGGCTTGAACGAGTTTTCGACAACCGTAGTGATTGGATGTGCTGGCGCAGGTAAGACCACATTTGCACTTCAATTCGTAAAAAAAGGCTTGGAAACAGGAAGTGAAGCCATCTTTATAACTCTGGATGAGAATAAGGAGCAAATCATAAAGGAAGCAGTGGCAATGGGCTGGGGAGAGATTCTCGACTATCTTGACGAGGAAAAACTGGTGTTTATTGATGCAAGCGGCAAGGAATTCACAAATTTCATAAGAAAAGAACTTCCAGATTTCGTAGCAACTTGGAAAGGTGCTGGTGCAAGAATCGCAATAGACCCTCTGACGCCTGTAATCTGGGTAACAAAGGAACTTTATGAGCAGCGAGAACTCCTCAGTTTTCTGATGAAGGAAACAAGGAAAATTGGTACGGTGCTCTGCACACTTGAAGAGCATGGCCCTGGGGGAAACTTAACAGGCTCAGAAACTGTCCTTCCAATGTATCTAGCTGACTGTGTAATCCATCTGAGATACCGTCCACTGGAAGTTAAACCATACAGAACGCTAAAGGTGATAAAATACCGTTCCTCCAGGCACAGCGAAAACGCACACCATTATAGGTTCATCAGAAACATCGGGCTTGTGGTGCTTCGGAACAGTGAAGAGATCTTTCCAGGCACAAAAATACCGGAAAAACTTAAAATAGAAATACTTAAGGAGATGGGACCACTCTCAAAAGATAAACAATTAAAACTCTCCCAAATCCTTGAAAATCTTACAATGAAAGACATTGATGGAATTGAACTAGGGGAATTGGTTGAACGCCTGAAGGAATATTTTGTGTGAGAACATGGGAATTGGTAAATCACTGAAGAAAGTGATTGAAAAAAATGCGAAAAAAAAGGAGATAGATACACTGGCAGTTCTTGCCACCGTTACAAACTATCCCTGTCTGATTTCTACAAAAATTGCGGAAAAACTGGAAGCAACAACTGGAACAGTACGCTGGCATCTTAAAAAACTTGTGAATGAACATTTGGTGGTGGCTGAAAGAATTGGTGGAAAGGTGCTCTTCTACACCGAAGGTTTTCTGGATAATGATGATGTAGAAAAAATTGCGTTTCTTCAGAACCCTGAAATTCATGAGATTATTTCAAGAATTGCTAGACATGGCGGGATTTCAAAAAGGGAACTGCTTGCATTTATTCCAGAAGACAAACATTCAAAATTCTACACATATGAGAATTTTCTCACAAAATCTGTGCACCTTGGACTTATCAGAATTCTAAAAGATATGAAAATAAATTATTATTATCTTTCAAATTCATTTATTCAGTTGATAAAAAATTATAGTTTACGGGAACAAAAATCTGCAAAAGCATTTATCAATAAGATGAACCAGGTGCTTCCCAGATTTTCCCAGAATGCCCGATGTGAGATAATTGTAAAGGATTTTGAGTACTGTGTTTTAATTTCCCATAAAAATAACACACTGGCAGGAGAATATATCCTACACACAAATCCACTATGGCAGTACAGACAGTTCATTCCATTAGAACAATTTTAAGCGCCTTGTTCATCCTACAGACTGCATCTCCCACGATACTCACAACTCTGTATTTTTCGTTTGGGTCTGAAATCAAGGGATTGCATCTTCTGTAATTTTCACAATCTGCTTCCCTGCACATTGCTGTTTCCAGTGTTATCAAACTACCCTCAATCGCTTTGCTGCTCGGAATGCAGCGCTCAAAAGGCACCTTTTCAACCTCTACAATCGTTATTGTGCGGTCATGTACCTTGCATTCATGTGTCTTATCCTTCCGTACACCGATTATTCTGTACACCTTTCCCCTCTCTAGATTTATGCAAGCATTTTTGAATCTGCAATCCCTGCATTCGCTTACTGGACCAGCATATACAAATTCATATCCTTCTTCCGCAAGATTGCTACCAACTGCAGTGATTATTCCCAAGCTCCCACCTCATATCACACCTGTAACCTTGGCAATTTTTTCAGATGCATCCGGTGTGAGACCCTTATCTCCCAGTATTGTGTATCTATCAGGTCTTACTTTCTGTGCATTAACCAGTGCACTTATGATCTCCTCTTTGCTCACACCCAGCTCAACAGCAGTTGTAGGTGCGCCAATAGTTTTCAGAGCATTTTTTATTCTCTGCCAGTCCCCACCGTGAAGGTACATCATCATTATTGCACCTACACCGCATTGCTCTCCATGCAATCCTTTTCCATGTGTTATAGCATCCAGTGCATGGGAAAACATATGCTCAGCACCACTGGTTGGTCTTGAACTTCCAGCCACACTCATAGAAATTCCTGAGATTATCATGGGTTTTATTGCAAGCCAGACACTCTCTTCAATATTCGGTTTTATAAGCGGTGCATTTTCAATAATACTTTCTGCAGTAAATTCTGCAAGGGTTGCTGCAGTACTGCTGAATTCTTCGTTTCTTAGTCTTGAGGCAAGTCTCCAGTCTAGAAGAGCGGTGAGGTTTGCAATCACATCTGCACAACCAGATGCAAGGAACCTAAATGGTGCCTTTACAATTACTGCGCTGTCTGCAACCACACCGAGAGGTACATTTGCCTCTACAGAAAGAGATACTCCATTGGTTTTGAGAGAAGCCCTTGGAGATGCTATTCCGTCATGTGAGGCAATAGTGGGTACCGAAATAAAAGGAATTTGCATCTCAGAAGAGCATACTTTGGCTATGTCTATTTTACTGCCACCGCCAACACCCACAAGAAATGCCGCACGGGTTTCCAGGGCAATTTTTTTTATTTCGTTCACATTCTCAACAGTCGCCTCACCTGTAACCGCAACTTGCACTTCAAATTTTTCTGCCTGGAGATACTCAGCTACAAGTCTTCCTGCAATGCTTTCAGAACGCTTACCTGTAATCACAAGTCCTCTCTGACCCAGTTCAAAGTTCTTTGCCAGCTTTCCAATCTCTTCAAGCACGCCATGTCCTGCAAGCACCGCTCTTGGAAATACCATTGCCTTGCTCTTCCTGAACAGGTTTTCCATTGTCTTCTCTTAACTCTTCAAGGGTTATATGTTTTTCGCACGAGGGGAGGGGGCAGAGCCCCCTCCCCTTACGGTCGGGGTTACACCCTACGGTACCTGTGTTAAGGGGTATCTAAAGATACCCCGAACGCACAAACCCTCACGAGGGGCTTCGCCCCTTACGGTAACCTCTCCCCTTTCAGGGTATGGGAAGGTCGTTCTGCAGACGGCGAGGCTAGCGCCCCTC
>JBMFNP010000064.1:0-8174 GCA_049970095.1 Thermoplasmata archaeon
GTCTATCTTTTAAGTAAATCTGAATTAGAAAAATATCAACCATATATATCCAACGGTTTTTATGAATTCTTATGGAGGAATATTTAAAATAATTCAAGGAGACGCTTTAACAGTTCTAAAAACCTACCTGATGAAATTTAGATGTTGGGGTAACATCGCCGCCCTATAATAAAGGTGAAAATAAAAAAGGTTGGTTGGTAAAAAATGTAAAGTACGCAGGTGCTACTGATAAATTGCATGAAGAGACCAAGAAAATCAAATTTCAGTGTTAAATGAAATTTTTAGAATTACAAAACCTGGAGTTTCATCCAATGGATTGGTTAAGGAAGACAAAATGGGTAATTAGACAGGAAATAATCAGGGACAGAATGATTGCGGCTAATATAAGAGGGTGGAGATTCTGGCAGGTAGAAGAAAGAATATACTGGTTTTATAAGCCCAGAGGAAAACATTTGATTGGTGAGGAATTAAAACCCAGGCACGCCTTATTAACATCTATATGGAGATTTCCGCCGGAAAAAGACAATCCACATCCTGCGCCATTTCCTATTGAATTGCCAGTGAGAGTGATTTATTCAATAATGGATGAAAGAAAAGGGGTTGTCCTTGATCCTTATTGTGGAAGTGGAACAACATTAGTTGCTGCAAAAATATTAGGACATAACTTTATTGGAATTGAAATTTCTCAAGAATACATCAAATATGCAGAAGAAAGATTAAAAAATTATGAAGAAGAAGTAAGACTGGTCAATGAAGAAATTGCAAAACATATTGTAATAAAGACATTCAGAGAAAGAAAAGAAAAAGGCGAATTCACAGGAATGTATGGACAAAAGTGTATAAATAATAAGAATCAGAAGCAGAAAGAATTAACTTTATTTGATTATATTGAGAATAAATGACAAAAGTTAAACTGTGCCTCCACACCATAAAAGGTTCGTGGGTTAGGAACTCACCAAAATTTTGTGCTGGCTCTCTAAAATTAGGGGGTGCAGAAAAATGAAAACATCTTGTTTTCATTCGCATCTGTATGCAAATAAAATTAATATAGCCCCACACATTTTTTCAATCATGGCATGGTACTACGCCAGTAATATGGTAGAAGTCCCGTGCTTACCCCGGCATATCAATCCCCGTCGTATCTGGATTGCTGCAGAAATCCGGGTGCGGATCATAAAAATGGGGATTGAAAAGGCTGGTGGAATGAACCCACTTGCGAGGGTGCTTGGCTACCGCTCTAGAATTCATCCTGGGTGGAATGTGCAGCTGCTTCTCACTGGTGAAAGACCGTTCACATTTGAGCGTCTCAGAACCCTCTGTGAATATGTAGACTATCCACTGCAGGAAGTATTAAAATACACAGTGAGAAAGGAACAGGTTACCGCAATTGCTAACGCACATGCATTGAGAGAACATGGCTTCGGTTATCTTCTGAAATGAATTTTCAGTACTCTGAGTACTTTAATCCCAGTTTTTCAAGAACTACACCAGTGCCTTTTCTCACTTCTCCAACAATTTTCGCATCAGTTTCCATTGCAATATCTTTTGCATCCTTCTTTGGCGCAATCACACAGAAACCCATACCCATGTTAAAGGTCTGATACATTTCTCTATCAGAAATTTTACCAAGTTCCTGCAAAAATTTGAATATCTCAGGAACTGGCAGTGGTTCTGTGATCCGAAATTCTCTTTCAGGATGTAATCTGACAAGATTCCGCAATCCCCCACCTGTTATGTGTGCCAGTCCATGAATTGCGTACTTTTCAAACAGAGGAAGTACATCTGGTACATAAATTCTTGTGGGCTCAAGCAGAATTTCTCCTATTCTCCTGCTGAAGTTCTCAGGAATTGTGTGGTAATCAATTTTATTCGCATCTAGGACTTTTCTTACAAGAGTGTATCCGTTGGAATGTATCCCTGAACTAGGGAATCCGAGAATGGCATCTCCAACCCTGATTTTTTTACCAGTGATAATTTTCTTTTTTTCTACAATTCCTAGTGCAGTGCCAGAAAGGTCAAGTTCTATAACTACATCTTTCATTATTGCGGTCTCTCCCCCTACTATGCTAACATTTGCCAGTTTTGCACCCGTGTTGAGACCCTTTGCAATCTCACACAAAACCTTTTCATTAATATCTGGTGCTGCAATGTAGTCAACAAAGGCAACAGGCTCCGCACCCAGGCAAAGCACATCATCCACATTCATTGCAACACAGTCTATTCCTACGGTATCCCATTTTTTCATTGCCTTTGCAATCAGGAGTTTTGTGCCCACGCCATCCGTAGAAAGCACAAGCAGATGTTTTCCAAATTCGACACAACCCGCAAAGTGCCCTTTCAAATCCATTACTTGAAATTTGCCTCTTCTTCTGTAATTCAACAGATTTATCAGATTTTCTACAGATTTGCCTTTTTTATCTATGTCAACACCGGCATCTGCATAGGTAAAACCATACATATCTATCCTCGGATTATGGGCCCGATGCGATTTGAACGCATGACCTCCCGGTTATCAGCCGGGCGCTCCAACCAGGCTAAGCTACGGGCCCTTTCATCTCCAAGAAACTTTTGTGATATATAAGGATAATGGAGGTAAGAACAGAGAGTGTCAACTTAACACCTCCTTGATACAATAATTTGTAAACCTGACAAATGATTCTATCACAGCGACGCGTTTTCTTCTCTTTCTCACTTGTTGCTCGGCGAATAGTTGTTTCCCTTTTTGATACCACTCTCTTACAGCTTCATAGCTTGCTCCAACAAAATGCTCTGTCATTCTGTATGATAGCCCTGCTCTGTATAGAAGCATTCCCAATGCTCTTTGCTCGTTTGTTTTCCGCTCACGCAAAAAGATTTTATTCTTTTCAATCCATCTTACTATTCTTTCAATCATCCCATCCCCTCTAGGTAAACCTATGCTTAAGAGGGGGATGGGATTGGGAGTATTTAACCCTTAAGTTGACAGTCTCTTTATGACCCACCAAAAATATTAAATGAGATTACTGTTTCCTCTTATCCGCTAACCTATGGAGTGGAAAACATGATGATAAGAAGCAAGGCGCCATTGAGAATCAGTTTTGGTGGTGGAGGTACAGATGTTTCTCCATACATTGAAGAAAGGGGAGGATGTGTGCTCAGCAGCACAATAAACAAATTTGCATATGCCACCCTTGTACCCTCTGAGAAATCTGGGATTTCTGTGCAATCACTTGACTACGACATCCTTGTGAAATACGACACAGACAAGGACCTGTTGTATAATGGAGAACTTGATCTTGTGAAAGCAGTGATAAAAAGATTTGTTGGTGCTGGCGAAATGGAAAAAGTCGGAATACAGATGTTTATTCACAGCGATGCACCACCAGGTTCTGGGCTTGGCTCTTCTTCTACAATGGCTGTTGCCCTCATCGGAGCAATGAAGCACTGGAAACGGGTACCAATGACAGATTACGAGGTTGCGGAGATGGCATACGAAATTGAGAGAAATGACCTCAAAATTCCTGGTGGAAAACAGGACCAGTATGCGGCAGCATTTGGAGGTTTCAATTTCATAGAATTCATGAAAGATGCTACAATTGTAAATCCACTTAAGATTGACAGGGAAACCCTCAATGAACTGGAATATCGCTGCTTGCTCTGCTACACAGGAAAGACAAGGCTTTCTGGCAACATTTTAAATACCCAGATAAAGAATTATGTGGAGAGAAAGCAGGATGTGGTGGAAGCACTTGACGAAACCAAACGCCTGGCTATTGAGATGAAGAAATCATTACTCACATCTAGGCTTGATGATTTTGGGGAGCTGATGCATGAGGCATGGATGCACAAACGAAAATTTGCAAATGGGATCACAAATCCAGCAATTGATAAACTTTATGAAGTTGCAAGGGCAAGTGGTGCAATAGGTGGAAAATTGTTAGGTGCGGGTGGCGGTGGCTATATTCTCTTTATCTGTAAATTTGATAGGAAGCATATAGTGGCAAAGGAACTTGAAAAGCTTGGGGGAAAGGTTGTGGATTTCGGGTTTGAGTTCAAAGGACTGCAGACATGGAGTGTTTATCAGTATTGAGGTGATACTGTGAAGGCTGAAATTGAAAGGATGTTAAAAGAAAGCATTGCAGTTAAACAGAAAATGCTGGCAATCCATGCAGAAACCATTGCAAAAATTGCTGAGAAAATATGCGAAACCCTAGAAAACGGTGGCAAAATTCTCTGGTGCGGAAATGGAGGAAGTGCAGCAGATGCCCAGCATCTCTCATGTGAACTTGTGAGCAAATTCTACACAGAGAGAAAAGCTCTTTTTTCAGTTGCACTCACTACCAATACCTCTATTCTCACTGCAATTCCCAATGATTACAGTTTTGAAAGGGTTTTTGAGAGGCAGGTGGAAGCGCTTGGAAGAAAGGGCGATGTACTTGTGGGGATAAGTACAAGTGGAAACTCAAAGAATGTGATTGCCGCCTTGAAAAAGGCAAGGGAAATGGGGATATTTACAGTTGGCTTTACTGGTAGTACAGGGGGTGCAATGAAAGAACTGTGTGATATTCTCCTTAATGTTCCCTCAAATGACACTCCAAGAATTCAGGAAGCACATATTGCAGCAGGGCATATTGTCTGCTATCTGGTTGAAAAGCATTTTGAGGGCATGAAAACATGAGAAGGGGTGTGTTCATAGATAGAGACGGCACCATAAATGTAAATGTGGAGTATCTGGATAACCCTGATGAATTTCAGATGTATGAAGGTGTAGCAGAAGGCATAAAATTACTCAATGATAAGGGTTTCTTTGTTATAATTACTACCAACCAGTCAGGAATTGAGAGGGGTTATTACACCACGGAAATTGTGAATGCTATTCATGAACGCATGAAAAAGGAATTATGGGAGAAGGCAAGGGCACATGTGGACGCAATTTATTACTGTCCTCATGCCCCTGAAACAAATTGCTCATGCAGAAAACCGAGGCCAGGTCTTCTCCAACAGGCGATAAAGGAGTACCAGATTATCCCACAGCTTTCATTCATGATTGGAGATAGAATGCTAGATGTGGAGGCGGGTGATGCGGTAGGTGCAACTACTGTGCTTGTGCCGGAGCGGGGCAGAGAGGAGAGCGTGGCAAAGGAAATAAGGGAAAGCAAAGTAAAGCCAGACTATATCACAGACGCTTTTTATGATGGTTGTCTCTGGATACTCGCTCAGGGTTGAATATGACAATCCTTGAAACGCTTTCAATGAAAGCAGGAAAAAACATTGAGCCAGGGGAAATCCTTGAGTTTAGTGTGGATATTGCACTTTCTCATGAAAATACATGGCTTGTGATTGAAAAATTCAGAGAAACTGGCAAAAAACTGTTCTCAAACAAAAAAATTTTTATTGTGCTTGACCACCGCAGTCCTGCAGAAAGTGAAAGCACTGCAAATTTGCATGCCAGAATAAGAAATTTTGTGAGGGAAAATCTGATAGAACACTTTTATGATGTGGGAAACGGTGTGTGTCATGAAGTGCTTGCTGAGAGTGGGCTTGTAAGTCGAGGAACACTGGTGATCGGGACGGATTCCCATACTCCCACTGCGGGTTTTGGCTCTGCAGTGGGAATTGGTGTAGGTGCCACAGATATGGCATATGTGTGGGCAACAGGGAGAATTTACTTGAAAGTGCCTGAAGTAAAAATTGTGGAATTCAGAGGTAGCGCCCAGCAAAATGTAATGGCTTATGATGTGGGGCTCTGGACACTTTCAAAATTAGGAATGGGTTATGAGTATACTGCATTTGAACTGGCTGGCGAATATATTTTCAAACTTCACAGTTCTGGGAAAAAAACCCTCTGCAACCTTCTTGTGGAAACAGGGGCAAAAACCATTGCAGTGAGCGATTGCCAGAATCACGAAATTAAACCCTACAGTATTATAGAGGTTTCCGAACTTGCACCTGCAGTTGCCCTCCCAGGCAATCCTGCAGATGTAAAAAATGCAGGCGATTTGAATGGTGTAGAGGTTGACCAGATATTTGTTGGCACATGTACAAGCGGGAGACTGGAAGATATAGCAATGCTTGCGAGTGTTTTGAAAAACAGGAAGGTGCGGAAGGATGTCAGAATGATAGTATCTCCAGCCACAAAAAATGTGCTTTCCAGATCAGTGGAACTCGGATACATTAAGATTCTACTGGATGCAGGGTGTACAATTCTTCCACCTGGATGTGGTCCCTGCCTTGGTGCACATATGGGAGTTTTGGGCGACGATGAAGCGTGCCTTTCTGCTGGCAACAGAAACTATCATGGCAGAATGGGGAGCAAGCATGCAAAGATTTATCTTGCCTCCCCTTACACATGTGCTAGAGCTGGAATTTCTGGAATGATCGAAGGGTAATAAATGCACTCTTTATGCCACAATGTTCCCTTGCCTATTTTGAAAAAGGTTTATTTACAGCTCCCGATTTAGGAAATGGTGGTATAATGATATCAGAGGAAAAAATAAAAGAGGTTGTTGTGGAACTTTTAACCAGTGCTTCAACTACCCTACCGCCAGACATTCTTAAAGCCCTGAAAGAGGCATATGATAATGAGGTCTCACCGCCAGCCAGAATGCAATTAAAGGCAATTCTGGACAATGTGGACATTGCAGGAAGAATTGTGAAACCAATCTGCCAGGACACTGGTGTACCCATCTTCTATGTGAAAGTAGGTAATGTACTCCACGGAAACATCGCAAAAGCAATTGAAGATGGGGTGGCAGAGGCAACAAAGAAAGTCCCACTCCGCCCCAATGCAGTGCATCCCATTACAAGAAAAAATCCAGGCAACAATGTTGGCAGAAACATGCCATACATAAATTACAAGATAATCCCAGAGCCATACATTGAAATAACTGCGCTCCCAAAAGGTGCAGGTTCTGAAAACATGAGTGCACTTGCCATGCTAGTTCCTTCACAGGGAATGAAAGGAATTAAAGAATTTGTGCTAAATACAGTAGTAAAGGCTGGGAGTAATCCCTGTCCACCAACGGTTATTGGTGTGGGTATAGGGGGTTCTGCAGACATATCAATGAAACTGGCAAAAGAGGCACTTCTCAGACCAATAACAAAAAGACATGAAGAGCCTGAAATTGCAAATCTTGAGATAGAATTAAAGGAGGCATTGAACATGTTGGGTATTGGTCCCATGGGACTTGGTGGAAAGACCACTGTGCTTGGCGTGAATGTGGAGTATGCATACTGCCATACCGCCAGCTTGCCAGTGGCAGTTAATGTACAATGTTGGGCTGCAAGAAGGGCCACATGCAGAATAAATGCTGATGGAACTACAGAATATGAGAAGGGGGTGAACTGAATGGAATATCATCTCAAAACACCACTGAATGAGGCAGATGTAAAACAACTCAGACTTGGGGATATAGTGTATCTTACGGGAAAAATATACACTGCCAGAGATGAAGCCCACATGCATATTCTTTCAGACATAAAGGCAGGTAAAAAGATTCCTGTGGAACTCAAAGGGATGGCGATATATCATTGCGGTCCCATTGTAAAAAAACTCGGGGAAGGACGGTGGGAACTTGTGGCTGCGGGACCAACTACTAGTTCCAGAATGAATGCGCTTGAACCTGAGTTTATTGAGAAAACTGGGGTGCGTGCAATTATTGGGAAGGGTGGAATGAACAAGAGCGTTAGTGATGCGATGGCAAAATTCGGGTGTGTGTATCTTGCGTTTACTGGTGGTGCTGCAATTCTTGCAGCAAAAGGGTTGAATAAGGTAGAAGGCGTATATCTTGAGGAACTAGGAATGCCAGAAGCTGTATGGATTATGGATGCGAAGGACTTTGGGCCACTCGTGGTAGGAATAACAGCCTTTGGTGAAAATATGTTTGTTAATCTTGCAGAGGAGATAAAGAAGAATGAGTTGGAGGCAAGGAAGAAACTGGGCATATAAACAGACAAACTTCAAAAGTGCGTTTCGGGGATGTAGAATTACTCAAGAGTGTTGCTTTCATTCCATGTAAAATCTCCAATCTCCCATTTTGTTTCGCATTATTTGGATAAATTTGGACAATTCGCTAGCATATTTACTTGGATAATCCCACATTCGCCAGTTCTATCATGTGAAGAAGTGAGATTGTGGCACCAGCAATTGATGTGGCTCTCAGTTCCTCTCCGAACATTGTTTTAAGTTTGGAAAA
>JBMFNP010000065.1:0-7924 GCA_049970095.1 Thermoplasmata archaeon
AAAATGAAAAAGAAGCGTTGGACTATATTAAAGATTTTCAGTAATTAATTTCCGATTTCTAAAATCAAGAAACCTTTGATGGGTTCTTTTTAATTTTTCAAAAACACCCGTAGACGCAACAATACACTGTAAACTACACCATCAGCTATTATTTCTATGCAAGTCACCCAAATCGGTTTACAACAACATTCCAGTCAATTGCTCGGAAAAACGCTTCAACATAATCTGCTTTCTTCAGGTCATAATCAATCATGTACGCATGCTCAAATACATCCATAATTAGTAGAGGTACACAGCCCGCTAAATGCCCTAAATCATGTTCATTTATCCAAACATTAAACAGTCGCTTTGCGATAGGATCATAATATAAAATCACCCAGCCAATTCCACGCATCAAACCAATCGCTTTGAAATCTTTTTCCCAATTTTCAAAGGTGCCAAAATCCTCTATCAACTTTTTACTGAGCTTCGAATCTTTATTAAGAGGGCTACCACCATTTTTCATGTTGCCAAAATAGTATTCATGAAGCCTCATTCCGTTAAATTCCCACCCAAATCTTCTCTTTAGTTCTGCAAACTCTGGCGTGGCAGTCTTTCCTTCTTTTACCATGGCTGCCATTGAATCGAGAAGTTTGTTCGTATTTGTAACATAGCCTTGGTATAAAGTAAAGTGATTCTGTAATAACTGCCTAGAAAAACCAGGTGTTCCGAGCAAATCATCAAAGCTTTTTGCTATGTATACCACATTTTCACCTTCTCAAATTCTTAATATTCCTCACATTTAATCTGATAAAAGCCCATTTCATGATCGCAGGATGGGCATTTTTCTGGTGGTTGCTTGCCAAAATGAACATACCCACATTCTCGGCAGACCCACCAGACCTCTTTCTCTTTTTTAAATACCGTACCTGCCTCAACTTCTTTCAAAAGTTTCTTGTATCTCTCTTCATGATGGCTTTCTGCTACTGCAATTGCTCTTAATCTTTTAGCAATCTCAGGAAAACCCTCTTTTTCAGCAACATTAGCAAATTCAGGATACATTTTTGTGTATTCATAATTTTCTCCAGCAATCGCTGCTTTTAAATTCTCCACAGTTGTGCCAAGTATTGTTGGGGCAGCAGCTTCAACCTTTATTTCGTCAAGATTTTCTTTGCTTTTCTTTTTCAATTCGTTAATCAATTTGAACAGCCAACTTGCATGCTCTTTCTCATTTTCTGCCGTGATGAGAAAAATCTCAGCAATCTGTTCAAATCCTTCTTTTCTGGCAATTTTGGAGTAGAAAGTATATCTATTCCTTGCTTGGCTTTCACCAATAAAAGCCTTTGTTAGATTTTCAATTGTTTTTTTCACAGTTTCACCCCATTTGATTTTTTAGTAATATAACATAACTGTTTAAAACCTTAACTGACTTTTCAATAATTACATCGTTGGTTTAAATCCTCTTAATCTTAGGGAGTTGCCAACAACCGAAATAGAACTGAACGCCATTGCTGCACTTGCAATTATTGGGCTCAGCAACCATCCATTGAAAGGATAGAGCACACCAGCAGCAATTGGAATGCCTACAACATTATAAGCAAATGCCCAAAAGAGATTCCATCTTATCGTCGACATCGTTTTTTTTACTCAATTCGATTGATGTGATTATCCCCCTAAGATCCCCACCGATGAGTGTGATATCACTAGCTTCCATTGCAACATCTGTCCCAGTTCCAATTGCGATACCAACATCAGCCTGTGCAAGAGTTGGAGCATCATTTATTCCATCTCCAACCATCCCAACGATCTTTCCTTCAGCCTGAAGCTTCTTAATTTCCTTTGCCTTATCCTGAGGAAGGACTTCAGCCAATACCCTGTCAATACCAACCTCTTTTGCGATCGCATTCGCAGTTTTCGGATTGTCTCCAGTGATCATTATCACTTCAAGTCCAAGCCTATGAAGTTCTTTAACAGCCTCCTTTGAGTTTTCTTTAAGCGTATCAGCGACTGCGATGATCCCAGCAATCTTTCCATCGATTGCAACATACATCGGGGTCTTCCCTTCGTTTGAGAGCTTTTCTGCTTCGATTTCGACGACAGAAATATCTATCCTTTCTTCTTTCATCATTTTCTTATTACCTACGACGATTTTTCTTTTGTTAATCCTACTTTGACTCCGTGGCCCGGGATAGCTTCAAAATTTTTAGGATTACTCAATTTTATTTTTTCTTCTTTCGCCTTTTTGACAATAGCTTCACCAAGAGGATGCTCAGATCCTTTCTCAACAGATGCTGCGAACAATAAAATTTCATCTTCTTTAAACTTATTCGCTCTCACGATATTTGTTACAGCGGGCTGCCCCTTTGTGAGTGTTCCAGTTTTGTCAAGAATTATTGCATTCATTTTATGCGCTGTCTCAAGTGCTTCACCACCTCTAATAAGTACACCATTTTCAGCACCCTTCCCAGTTCCAACCATGATTGCTGTTGGCGTTGCAAGTCCAAGCGCACATGGGCATGCGATTATAAGAACAGCCACAAAATTAATGAGTGCAAAATTGAATGATGGAGAAGGTCCGAAGAGATACCATATGATAAATGTAGCAATTGCTATAATTATCACAGTAGGGACAAAAATCGAAGATACTTTGTCAGCGAGCAATTGGATTGGAGCCTTTGATCCCTGTGCCTCCTCGACCATCTTTATAATCTGTGCAAGCGTTGTCTCGCTTCCAACCTTTGTAGCCCGAAATTTAAATGTTCCAGTTTTGTTTATCGTAGCACCTATAACAACATCACCTTTCTTTTTGTCTACTGGTATACTTTCCCCAGTCACCATCGATTCATCAACAGTAGAGAAGCCATCGATGATAATCCCATCAACAGGTATCTTCTCCCCCGGTCGCACTATAACGATGTCTCCCACTCTAACTTCTTCGATCGGAACATCAATTTCCTTCCCATTTCGTACAACGCGTGCAGTTTTCGCACGGAGACCGATCAATCGTCTTATTGCCTCCGAAGTTTCACCCTTCGCAACAGCCTCGAGATAACGTCCAACCAAAATTAACGTTATAATCTTCTAGAGCAATTTGGATCTGAGCAACTCAAACTCATCCTAGAACATGAGATGCGACATCTGAAAAGAAAAGATCCAATACTTAAACTCACTACCTTTCTCATTTCTATGCTTTCACCAACTGGATTTTTGAATCGAAAAGCAATCGATACTCTCATAAATGAACAGGAAGAATAAGAAAATAAGTTCAATAATTTTACAAATTTCTACAGCATAAGCATCAACAGGCGCTTCTGCTAACTCCTTTTCATTTATGAGTTCATTTTTTCTTAGCAGATTAAGTATTTGTTTTGAAAATAGTTTAAGAAGGTCTTTTCCAACTTTCAGTATACCTATTCCATTCCTCCCATGTCATTGGACTACATTCTGTCTTTATATTTTTCTCTTCTTCACCACAAGCAAATTTTATGTGGTTAGTTGCACAGTTATTTACAACTTCTTTTTTTGTTTCCCCGCTTTCTGTATATGTGTAGCCAGGTTGTCCATTACAGTATATTTTGCATTCACAAACATACTTTGGTGGGGTATAACCAATGCTTATGCAGCCACTTAACAGTAAGATAGAGATTAATAAGAAGCATTGATTTCTAAAGCTCATAATAAATTTAAACATTTAACTCCCTATTTGTGAAGATACTGATTTAAATAGATTTTAGGAATAACTTAGTAGGTGTTATTATATGGCTTTGTTGATTAGCGCTGGTATAGGTGTAGCGGTTGCAGTAATTTTGGGAATAATAGGATTGGTGCCTTTTATTAGTGTAATAAACTGCATCCTGTCACCGCTATTGACAGTAGCGGGAGGTTATTTTGTTGGATCCACATCCAAGCTCAAAAAGGGAGCATGGGCAGACCTTGCAAAAGAGGTGTTTGTATTTGCATTGGCCGGAACAATCGCAAGTCTGCTGTTCATGATATTAAGTATTGCATTAGGAATTGGGGTTAGTGCATTCAAGGGCGCGGATGCACTCGGCCTAGGGGTTTATGCAGTAATATTAGTTATATTCATTGCAGCAATAATTGATTTCATCTACACATTTGTGCTGGGAGCTATTGGCGCTTTAATATACATTTATTCTAAGTCTAAGCAGTAGCAAGTGCTCGTGCTTTTATTTTTTACTTCTTATCTATATGTCATGTCAAGGCAGATTCTTTTCTATGGCTTTGTTAACCTTGTGCTGGGCATAATACTGTTTGTTTCATTCACTCTCTACATTCCAGATATCATAAGCTCGCTAAATGTAGATTGTACAGGTGAAGAAATCCTATCATGCGGTGGTCTTCTTAACATAGTAAAGATGGTTTCGATACTGGTTAGTATAGTAGGCCTCATTCAAATATTATACTGGGTATTCTTTGAGCGCGAAAAGAAGGAATTGCAGCTTACTGCACAGACATCTCCAGGCAAATTTAAGGTATGCCCAGAGTGCAACTCTACGAATGACCTAAGCGCAAAATTCTGTACAGAGTGCGGGCATCAGTTGAAGAAATAATAGAGAAATAAAAGTGAAAGTGGTAAAAAAGAAAATTCACATATATTTCTTTGAAAACTTTCCAATTAATGGCATCTCCCACATCTCACCATTAAATGCCTTCCATGCTGCGTATAGTACCACTATAAGCACAATAAGAGCAAGGGGGAATATGCATACGTAAAATAACCCTCCTATCCCACCCAAAGGCATTGTCAGTATTGTAAGTGCAATGCTTGTAAACATAATAAGCATGCTTGCAACCATCACCAAAATAGAGAGCATAATCGATTGAACGGAATGGAAGCGCACAAATTTGTCATCCTTTTTTATCATATATAGCACTATTGCAAGTATCCCTAGAAAATATGCAATCGCACCCAATAACTTGCTCTCATTAATATCTGTACTTACATTTTCCGCTTCTTTCTTTTCCTTAGGCATTAAAAACCACCTCTTGAACATCATTATTTGCATATATATTTAAATTTTTACCTACAATGCTTATTTACAAATTTCTTTCAGTAGTGCAGTTGCATATGCACCTTTTTGTATCCTAAAACCAAGCTTAACACATCTGTCACCACAATCCATCACACTTAATTCTACAACAGGGGTATATAGCGTTCTAAAGCCTCCTTTCAACCCAAAAGTCTCAAAATCCTTGATATTAAACCCATATTTTTCAAGCAGCATCTCTTTGTATTCGTTAAGCACGCATCTACTTCCCATAAGCTGCACAACAGTAAACTCACTTCCCTCAACATTCACATCAGCAAACCCAAACTCATTCCTTCCACAGCTGTATTCACCTTTTAGCACCCCGATCTTTCTATCTCTAATTCTCATATCAAGCTCTTCATTAAAAAGCTGTGATTGAACAGCATTGAGACAAAGCTTGAAAACCCTCCAGTAAGTTTTCACAAATTTCTCAGGTCCGTACTTTTTTGATAACTCATACATTTTTCTCTCCTTCTCCCCAAGCTCGCCAGATAAATACTCGCGTATCGCACCCTCATAATCCTTCCTCAACAAACACATACCCACAATGTGAGAGTTTCCTCTCATACTCCCAAACCTCTGCTCACCGAAGTAGTTTGGGAATTTATCAATCATGTTAATTTCATTTGCCTTGAAATTACATTCTCTCAGCACAATCTCAAACCTGTTTCCAACAAAGTCTTCATTCTTTACCCACCTGTTGTACCTCCAGCATGATATAACTTCAATATCCTTTATACTTCCCAGAATTGCCCTAACCTTTTCACACTCCAAATCCGTGTTCACTGAAAATATCTGGTATGCAACAGCAACCCTATCCTTTATTCCAGCATAATTAACTCTCTTTTCACTTATCCTCAGCCTTCGTGCAATCTCCAATGCCAAATCAATCGTATTCCAGTTAACCTTTCTTATGCCAATCCATACAAACCTTCCGCCTGTTTGCTTTTCATACTTACAACTCTCTGAAACCAGCGTTCCGTCTCTCAAAATCTCATCTACGATAAAGTCTGCTGCATTCTTCTTAATCGTGTACATCCCTACCAAATAATTCCATAATATTTAAATATGGTTGGCTATTAATATAGAATCATGTATACTTTAAAAGAAGGATCTGTTGTAAAAGGGTTCTCGCTAAGGGTCAAAGAAAGATCTTTATTTCTAAGTAGATGGAATGAAGTTCCTCCGGATAAAAGCAAGCTACATGGCGAGTATTGTAATGTGCGCAATGCAATATCAGAGATCCTGAACAGCCAGGGTCCAGCAAAACTGAATACCACAAACAAGCTTATTGCATCCCTCTTAAACGATGGTTTTAGGCTTGAGAGTAATCCAGAAGGATTATGCCTAGTGAAAAACAATGGAAGCAATTTGCTAGAGCTTATAGTATTTATTGATAAGGTTAGCAGTAATCCATAAACAGCAATTTTTCCAGTATACGCATATTCTCCTTGACCTTTTCCTTTTCCATACCTCCATTGTGCATTACATCCTCAAGCAATTTTATAGTGTTATCATATACCTTTTTTTGTACTGGGAAAGGTACCCCATCTTTGCCACCATGTGCAAACGAATATATTACAGGATCCTTCCAATTAACCTCGCAACCGTAAACTAGACTAGCAACAAGCGCAAGCGCCCTTATCTTTTTTGGTCCCATACCTTCAATCATCACCAGCTCTTCATAATTCTTTGGCTGTAGCTCGTATGCCTTCTCAAGTACTCTCTTATCACTCTTGCTCAAGTCAACTCCAGTTATATAATGTCCCCTTTTCATATCAAGCCTTTTTTCCCATCCATTATACATAAACTCGCCCAACGTACACTGTTTTCTATCCACACTGAAATACCTATACAAATGCTTTGGATTATCATTAATCAAGTCCACAGATGCTTTTCTTACCTCTCTGTTTTCCTTTGCAGTCAGATCTAGCGTGCAATTCTCAGCAATTCCAGCAATCCCGGAATGTGGCTCCTCAACAAACCCTCCACTCAATCCTTCAGAAAACCAGTGATACCTTCGTGCATAACCAGTTTCCTTCCTAAGCCCCTGTTGCACAACAGAATATCTTCCCTTGTCATCAAATAGTATACAATGGTGGTACAGCTCATACCCATCCTGCACAATAGCATTATCCACCTTCGCAGTTATTCTGCTTGCATACTTAAGTTTTTCAGCTATGTGTTCATTTCTTGCCTTTTCCTCAATCTCTGTAAGTGTTTTTCTTGATGCATTTCCTTTCCCGCCAGCTACCTTGATGCCTATATCATATTCATTCATGTACTCTTTTAGCGCTGCACATGTAGTAGTTGTTAGCCCACTTGAGTGCCAGTCAAACCCGACCACACACCCAAGCGCTTGAAAAAAGAATGGGTTTGAAATCCTTCTCAAAAACTCCTCACACCCATACTCGTCTATTATATATTCTGCAATCAGACCAGACAGCTTTACCATTCTTCTAAAAAGCCATCTGGGTGCCTTACCGTTATGCAATGGAAGGTTTGCAATCCCGGTTCGCACATACATAGTATAATTTGCAACCCAACACAGATTAAAAGGATTTGGTACAAACTTTCCATTTTCCATAGATTCTTTATCTGAGCATGTGCGGTTCAAACAGCATGATCATCCTAGGGCCAGCATTACAACACAGATTAAAAGGATTTGGTACAAACTTTCCATTTTCCATAGATTCTTTATCTGAGCATGTGCTGTTCAAACAGCATGATCATCCTAGGGCCAGCATTACAACACAGATTAAAAGGATTTGGTACAAACTTTCCATTTTCCATAGATTCTTTATCTGAGCATGTGCTGTTCAAACAGCATGATCATCCTAGGGCCAGCATTACAACACAGATTAAAAGGATTTGGTACAAACTTTCCATTTTCC
>JBMFNP010000066.1:0-7665 GCA_049970095.1 Thermoplasmata archaeon
ACATCATCTGCCCTCCCTATGTTCGCACTTACCAGCACAAAAAATGTGCTGATTGCTATCATTGCTATCACTACACTTGCCACACCCGCAACCATTTTCCCTTTTCTTTTGTTTGGCTCCATTTTAACACCACCTTGTAGTTAACATTAAACAATAGTGGTATATAAATTTTTCGGATAATTAACTATGTGTAATAGTTAATCAATTCTGGCAGAAGGAATTTTTAAAATTTCTCTCGCACCTTTACTGCAATGCCTCTTTTCAACTCACTGAGCTCAGTGGCTGAAACCATTGCACTACCAGTAGCAATTCCCCTCTCATTTTGCACCACTGCAACCTCATCCCCACACCTGATCTCTGGTGTTGCGGAAATCACCCCTGGAATAAAGACATCCCCGTGTAACTGGAAATTCTCAATATAGACACACATCGTTTTCATATTTGCCAGGTAATTTGTCCCCTCCCTTTTTATGAGAATTCTCCCCCTTGCCTCTGACATTTCAAAAAATTCGCAATTTTGAGAGAAAATTTTCCAGTTCCACCTATTTCCCTTTATGTATGCATTCTCCAGAATACCAATTACCTTTTCTCCAAACTGAAAGCGCAGGGCATTTTCCACATCCAGTTGCAACCTCTGCGAATAAGAAACTTTTTCAGGGTTGAGAGAAACCAGATATTCTTCAAGCTTTTTTAAACTCTGTGCGGAAGTTATATCCTCATCCACACATGTGTTCTTCAGCCCAAAGTGTTCAACTACAAAATGATAATCTGGTGGCAAATGGGCTACAACCTCCCTGTATTTTCCGAGGAAGGGTTTTAGACCCTCTAGCACAATCTTTTTTTCTTCATAATCCCAATGTCCAGTCACTGGAATATCATAGGCGTTTGCAGGAAAGAAGTTTTCCAGTTCCTCAGGCACCACACCAATCGGGGAAGTCAATGAAAGCACATGGATACTGTTTCTTCTCCCGCTCTTTTTCAATACATCCTCCACCAACATATGCGAATGGGAAAGATGATACGGTTTCTTTGCCGCACATGGGAGAAGTAAAAGCACAGGTAGATCCAGAGGCTTTGTTGTGCTAACTTTCCTCCTGTACCTCTGGATATCAATTCTCCAGAGAGATTCTTTGGAATTCGCGTAGAATTTTTTTCCGAATGATGGCCACAGCCCCTCCATAAACTCAAAATGCTCAAAGTCCATATATCTCAACATAGCTACAAGCTCAGGCTCTGCCCGAATTCGCATCTCCACAAGCTCACGCACTCTTCCAGCATTCAAAAATGTTTCCAGAACCTCAAATTCTTTTTGCAGGAACAATATGTTTTCTCTCACACAATTTTTTCCATACTTGAAGATCCCCTCTGCCATTGTAAGTTCTTTTTTCTCACCCAGAAAAATTGCAAGTGCATCATCAAAAAGGTCTATTGTAAGGCAGGAGAGCAAAGAAATACGGGAGGGCAGTGCAATACCTGGCACATACAGAGGTTTGCCTGCACCAATTGCCTTTCTTATGCAAATAATTGCATCCACGAATTTTCTGGGATATTGAAACAGTTCGCATCCTCCTGGAAATATGCAGAAATCAAATGAAAGTTCCCTGAGATTTCCAAGTTTTGTCCAGTTCAAAATAACCAACCATCTTCCCACAATTTTCCATTTTTCATCTGTGGGAGCATGGGAGAGAGGCACAGGAAAATAACCATCTGGGCTTGAAAACACAACTTCAGGTAATTCTATCTGGTATTCTCTGCCATTCTCCATATGTGCCTTGAGAAATTTTTTATCAGAAACTGAAAGCAATGCTGGGATTTTTATCTTACCTTCGTTCAGGTGGATATATCCAGTTCTTGCAGATGCATCCTTATTGCAAATTTCCACATTCATCTTTTCCTCTCCACTCTGTATTCAGCACCTCAAAAATTTCTTTTGCTTTTACCGCACCGAGTCCCCTTACCTGTGTGAGTTCTTCCATGCTTGCATTAAAAATGCGTCTTGGAATCCTAAAATGCTCCAGCAATCTCCTTGTAGTGATTGTGGATACCTCTGGTAAGCCTGCAACCAGATATTCTTGCAATTCAGCAAGTGTCTTTGGTTTTCTATCAAACCGAATCTTAGGAATTCTACCAGCGTCGCTTATCCTTCGTACCGTCTGAAACAGAAAATGTGCAACTTCCATGGAATTCTCAAAGTTTATGACTGAAATACCAAAATCTACAGCCAGGGAGCACACTGCACCATATATTGCACTCTTTGATATGTGTCTGGTGTATTCGTTCCATTTTCCCTCTACAATCACAATTGGGCAGGCACATGCATTACACAAATCCTTTGCCTGCTGAAACATTCTTCCATCTATAATTGAATTTACAAAATCCTCTACACTTTTCCTTTCCACAAGTACAGCATTCTCAATTTGGTAGTCTCCTACGGGCAGCACCTTGAATATCACATCCACTCCCAGCCGTGCAAGTTCCCTGTGAACCTCTGAGCGATACTCCCTCCGATCTACGATAATTTCAAGATGCTCTGCGGTAGAGAGAGATGCACCAAAGAAATCATCTAGCGTAGGCTGTTTTTTCTTTTCTTCCCTCACGACATTCTGCTCTTTCTCTTCACCATCCTCCGCAACAATCTCATTTTTCCGCTCGGTATTCATGAGAATCTGATCTTTTCTCGTAATTTCTGCCTTTTTTTCTTCCTTAAGAAACTCTTCCTGAATTTTTTTCACAATTTTTTTCATTTTTTCTTCTTTTTTTGAGGAGGCAAAATATTTAGCCACATCTGCGCTTCCTGGGACAATTAAGACACACATATTTCCTGCGTATCTGCGTCCAGTTCTCCCTCTTCTCTGGATTAAGCGTTTTTCAGAGGGTACGGGTTCATAGAAAATTACGAGGTCCACGGAAGGTATATCAAGTCCCTCTTCAGCCACAGATGTAGCGCATAATATATTAAACTCGCCAGCACGAAACCTCTTAATTATCTCACTCTGTTGTTTGAGTCGCATTCCTTTGCTTCCTTTTTTTGTTGCCTGTCCTACAAAAATAGAGACCTTGGCACCACTAACATCTCTAAGCTTTTCTGCAATAAGTGTGACAGTGGAACGCACCTCCGCAAATATAAGAATGCTGGAATTTGGTTTCTCACACAGCTGCTTTCCCACAATTTCCTTTATCTTTGTTATTTTTGGGAATTCTTCTTTGCATTCTTTTGCTCTCAGTACTGCCTCAAGCATTTTCGGGTGTTTAGCTACACTCTTGCTTGCCCTTGAAGCATTTTGCTCCCTTGCATCAGGAAGAAGCTTGTTTTCATAGTAATCAAGAAATTGCACCACACCTTGCGTTTCTATCAGGAAAAGCGCATGGTAAAATTTTCTGAGGGCTGCCATTATTGATCTTGCGGTATAGAGAGAGCTGTCTTTTTTTGTAGTAAGCATTGCATTTATTTGCTTTTCAATTTCTTCAAACCTCGTGTTTGTCAGTGTATTCACTGTAAGCCCGAATCCGAACTTATTCATCTCATCTACATAATCCTGAATTCCTTCCCTGACAACCTTTGCAATCTTCTCAATTTCTGGTGGTAGGGGTGTATATATCCATTCTTTCCGTATATCATGGATATAGGGAAATACATCAGGATCTCTTTCAGTTCTTATTTCAGCCCAGTTGATATTGAGATTATTGCACAATTCCATTATCTTTTCCTTTTTGTGGCCTGGTGATGCTGTAAGACCCATTGTTCTTATTCCATTATCTCTACAAAGTTTCCCGATGTGCACATAGTCATAATTCCCCACACCTCTGTGTGCCTCATCAAAAATAACCAGCCCAACATTCTCAATTTTTATTCTGCCAGCAATCAAATCATTTACGATTACCTGGGGTGTAGAAACCACAATAACACTTCGCTCCCAGATCTCCTTTCTTTTCTCCCATTTCACCTCACCTGTGAAAAGTGCAATTTTCTCCTTTTCAAGATTTATAAATTTCATTATGCCCTCTACATAGTGTTGCTCTGCAAGGGGTTTTGTAGGTGCAAGAAAAAGTGCTTTCTTTTGAGGATTTGCACCAGTTTTCTTGAGAAAATCAGCAATTACCATTATTGCAATAACTGTTTTTCCGAGTGATGTGTGGAGCACTACCAGAGTGTTTTTTTCAGTACATTTCTTCGCTATGGCTATCTGATATTCCCTCTTTTCCAGAATTTCTTTTCTTAGGTATGGATTGTCGTCAAGCATGAAAGGAATTATGTGCCCTCAATATATATGGTTTGGGGCTACATGTAGGCAGTGCAGCACTCCTTTTGTTTCTGTCAACCCCCAATTTTCTGGATAAGGGCTTAGAACTCTGTCACCCCTGTGAAGTGGAACTTTTCCAGATGCATAAATGGAACCACTGTGGCTCCGAAATCTCCACCAATCAATCTTCTTTCCTTGCTCAGCCCTTTCACACGGGAAAACGCCTCAACAATATTCTGGGTAAATCTTAGGTTTTTCACGGGATGCCGAATCTCTCCATTTTCTATATAGAATGTGCCATCCCGTGTCATCCCTGTAAATATCGTTTTCACTGGATGTATGATATTCACATAATGGCATTTGGTCACCAGCAACCCCTGCTTGCAATTTGCAATCATTTCCTCAACTTTCATATCACCTTCTTTCATAAACAAGTTGAGGGGCAAAGGACCCACTTCAAACGCGCCAGTACCAGGTGGCAACGCATGCCCAGTGCTCTGTTTTCCTTCCCTCCCCCCAGTATAGGAATCATACACATATCCCTTAGCGACACCATTCTCGATGATTGAAACTCTCTGTTTAGGCACGCCCTCAAAGTCAAATGGCATTGGTAATCCTGTGGGATCATTTCCATCATCCCAGATTGTAATTTTCTCGTCCATTGTTTTCTTCCCAATATTTCCGCACAGAAAACTCCGCATTTCCTGCACAGCCAGCGCACCCATTCCCGCGTAAGAAAGATAACCTAGAATCTCTGAGACTGCAAGTGGTTCAAAAATTACTTCATACTCTCCAGGCTCAATCTTTTTAGTGTGAATACTGCCTACTGCCTTCTCTGCAGCAATCCTGCCAACGCTATCCACATCTATCTTTCTCACATCCATGTGTGTCATCTCACCCCAGCCATAGCCCCTGTTTTCACCATCCTCCGCAATCATGCACACTCCAAGTTTAGACACAGAATGTCTACTAGAAACAGAAACTCCGAGTGTGTTCATGATGCAGAGTTCACCCACATTTGTAGAAAACGCACCATAAACCTTAGGTACTGGTTTGTATTTTTCAGCAATTTCAAATAACTGTTTCACAGCCTCCGCCTTCTCCTCCACCGTGTGATTTGCAGTCTCCCTTACAAAGCACTTCACCTTTGCAGGTGTTCCTGTTTTTCCAGGTAGCGTTATGAAGTCAGGAATCTCCTTCTGGAGTTTTGCAATCTTTATTGCATGATTCACCATCTCTCTGAGATTTTTTTCGTCAAGTTTGTTGGTTTTTGCAGTCCCGATTTTCTTGCCAACAACTACACGCACATCTGCAACGCAGTTTTCCTCATACATGTTCTGGTGAATCTGGGAATTTGCAAACCTTGTCAGATGTCCTTTTTCAATCATAATTCGTACATCTGCCTGATCGCAATCTGCCATTTTCAGGATTTTTTCACCAATTTCAACAAGATCTACCATTTGCCCACCCCCACTTGTACATTCTGAAATCTTGCTGGTGCGGTTCCATGCCCCACACGCATCACCTGTCCTGGCTCACCCTTGCCACAGTTCCTCAGCCCCCACAGATGCCAGTATGCTTCTGAGCAAATTGCATCACACCCTCTCCAGAATTCATAGGTAATTCCCGTGTAAGTGCAATTCTTCAGTATTTCCTTCATTTCGCCATTCTCTATTCTGTAACCAATTTCAGTACCGAACTGGAAGTTAAGCCTGCGGTCATCAATGCTCCAGCTCTTGTTTGTTTCCACATACACACCATGTTTCGTATCCTTTATAAGTTCTTCAAATTTCCAGTTGCCAGGCAACAGATTTATATTTGTCATTCTGATTAGTGGCATTCTGTTATAGTTGTCAGCACGCATTGCACCAGTGCTCCTTTGTCCGAGTTTTGCAGCAGTTTCACGGGACGATAGATAACCTGATATTATTCCATTCTTGATTATATGGAATCTCTGCCCTTTTACACCTTCATCATCATAAGCAAAGGTTCCGAGTCCACCTGGCACTGTAGCATCTCCCACAATATTCACAATGTCAGAGCCATAGCGGAACTTATTCAGTTTCTCTGGGGTCATGAAACTTGTACCTGCATAACTTGCCTCATAACCGAATACTCTATCCAGTTCAGATGGATGTCCACATGATTCATGCACCTGAAGTGCTAACTGGTCAGAACCAATTATCAATGTGGTAACTTCAGAAGGACATTGGGTTGCGGAAATCAGTTGTTCTGCTTCCCTTCCCACTCTCTCAGCGTGCTCAAGCATTTTGAGTTGTTCAAAGAATTCATTTCCAGTCTGTGCATAGTCACCACCAAAAGATGTGGGATAACTTCTTGTCTGCATTTCTCCTGTCTCAATTGCCACTGCAGTGATTCCGCCGCCTGTTTCTACAAATCTCTGGCTTATTCTTGCACCTTCTGTGCTTCCAAACACCTTGCTTTCTTCCCAGACCTCGCTGTAACCCAGTGTCAGTTTTATTCTGTCAGAAACCCGCATTCGTTTTTCGCATTCTAATAGGTAATTTACCCTTTCTTCTACAGAAATATCCCATGGATTTTTCACAAAATGAGTTTCGTAGCTATCAATTGCTGTTTCCTCTGGGGCGAGCACAACCTTTTCCTTTGTAGTAGTTGCAGATGCTCTGGCAGTTCTCACCGCAAGTTCCGCTGCCTTTCTTATCCCTCTTTTTGTTATGTCATTTGTTGAGGCAAATCCCCAGGCACCATACATCAGCACCCTTATTCCCACACCTATGCTCTCTGAAATCTTGATAACTGGTACTCCGTTTTTTGTATTCACATCCTCTGTTTTTCTTGCCACAAACCGTACATCCCCATACTCTACTCCAGCCTTTTCCAGAATTTTCAAGGCATAGTCAACTTCTGCGTCATATTCTAACATATGCACCACCATACAAAACAGGATATTCAAAATACTATTTCTACTTTTGCATTTGCTTTTTTGCACAGTATCAAGCGTTTGCTCTTCAGCATCAAACCCAAAAAAAGAGAAAAAATAAAATCTTTTTTACCTCTTTTTCCGTTTTCTTGCGATTCCAATTGTCTGGATTCCAATGCAAAATGCAATCGCTGTTATTACTGCAAAAATCTCAAAGCCAGGTGTGGGCTGTGGACCAGGCTGGCCGGGTTGCTGTGGTGTTGCACTCACCTCATTGCTCTTTGCACTCTCACCAGCAGCATTGATTGCCGAAACTGCGAAATAATATGTCTGCCCATTTGTCAGGTTTGAGATTGTGTAAGTTGTGATATTTCCCACAGTTACATTATTTGTGTAATTGCCAGCTGATGTGCCCCAATAAATTTTGTAGCCTGTAATTGGAAAACCGCCATCATCTGTAGGTGTTTCCCATGTCAATGTTACACATTCATCCCCTGGTGTTGCCCGCAGGTTCCGTGGTGG
>JBMFNP010000067.1:0-6653 GCA_049970095.1 Thermoplasmata archaeon
AAGAAACGAAAAGAAAGTGTGAATTTTCTGGTAATTGCAGGTCTTACCATTACTATCTGGCAGGCTCTCGGTTTCCTAGCTGAGATTATTAGAAACCAAAGTTAGGGTTCCCCATATGCCCAAAAAATTTTTATATTCCTAAAGAGTATATAGGATAGAGCTGCATGGTGAAACCAGCCTCATGGATGCATTGTGCCCTGGTGGACAGGTGTTAGGTAGAGGCTCTTTCCCAATTACCCCTCCTGGCCTCACCAAAATCCATGTATTTAGGGCTGGCGCTGAAATGCAGCTGGAACATTATGAGAAGATTCTGGAGAATGTTGAGGAGGCAAACTATCTCAAGGCAAAGCGGTATAAAGTGAATTTTGATGTGAAAATGGGTGTGCAGAAACTATGGGAAATCCATGATGCCGCTATTGAGGAATTTAAGAAAGGGAAGGTAAGTTCTGAAGGAAGGCACACTCTTCTGGAACTAAAACAGGAACTTGCATTTACAATTCTGTCCTCATGTGAGTTATGCGAGCACCGGTGCAGAGCAAACAGGAAGGCAGGAAAAAAGGGTTTTTGTGGTGTGCTCCAACCAAGAATTGCCTCAGAATTTTTGCATTTTGGTGAGGAACCAATGCTTGTCCCCTCTCACACAATCTTTTTTGCGGGTTGCACTTTTCATTGTATCTTCTGTCAGAACTGGGACATCAGTCAATTCCCTGAAAATGGAATAATTGCAGGTGCAGGGGATGTGGCTTCCTGCATAAAATCCAGGCATACTGTTTCCCTGAATGTAAACTGGGTTGGCGGAGAACCTACTCCTAATCTTCCCTTCGTTCTGGAAACCCTATCTTTGCTGGATGTGAATGTTCCCCAGATATGGAATTCAAACATGTACATGAGTACTGAAACAATGAAACTTCTGGACGGGATTATAGATGTTTACCTTGCAGATTTCAAATACGGGAATGACAGGTGTGCAGAAAAACTTTCTGGTGTGAAAAATTATGTGGAAGTTGTGCTCCGCAATCACAAAATTGCAAATTCCCAGTGTGATGTGCTGATACGCCATCTTGTTATGCCTGGCCATGTGGAATGCTGCAGTCTCCCAATGCTGGAGTTAATTGACAGAGAGCTTGAAAAGAAAAACCTGGTTATCAATATAATGGACCAGTATAGGCCTGAGTATAAAGCATCACAAATGCCAGAGATAAATAGATATATTACAAAAAAAGAGTATTTTACAGTTTTAAATCATGCGAAAAAACTCGGATTTACAATTGTTTAGGTATTCTCCAGCGTCGCCCTTCCACTGCATAGCAGGAATATTGCGGCAAATTCTGGTATTTCTGCTGTTCCCTCTTTCAGTGAAAATCTCTCTCCTTTGAGGGGGATTTCTATTCCTTTCGTTATATTAATTTTTACTGGCTCGTCCGTGAATACCGTGGGAATTGCATCTCTCAGAGGTTCAAAATTTTCAAACTCAGTGCGTGTCATTGCCTTAACAACAAATCCTGTTTTTCCATGAAGGGAGTAAGGGAGACGGATTAACCTTTTTATGTCGGAAGTGACAGGCTCATCTGTTTCGCCAGAAATTGCAGGCGCAAGTTTTCTCTTTATAAGCATAAGAAATGCATTTATGATTTTATCATCAGAAAATACAGAGAGGTTTCCCCTTTCAATGATGTGCTTTGCTTTCCCCTTCTCAAAAAGTTCGTGATATAATTTTCTTGCAAGAACTTCACCCACCCCTTTTACTTCCATCATATCTTTGACTACTGCGGATTTCTCCATTTTTTGCCAGATTTCCAGTTGGCTGATGATGCCTTCACGCATCCGCTTTTTCCATCCATGTGCATCAGGGGGTGGAAGAGAATATGTGATTTTGGTTTTTACAAACTCGGGTTTGGTATCAGAGTATTTTTTTGACCCCGCTGGGGAATAGATAGTTGCATCAAAAATATAATTCATGCTTTCACGAATGTCCCTAATTTTCTCTCCCTCCATTAAACCTGTGCCTGCAATATAATCCACAATTTCCCGCCTTTCCTGAGTTCCAAGTTTTCGAACGCATTCTTTCGCAATATGGGCATGATAGCCCCTCCCCCCCGAAAACACAATTTTTACATCTTTTTCATCAAATCCGAAATCATCAAGAAGAAAACCATCTACCAGTTTTTTGAACTCATCCTTAACTTTATTCAACATTTCTGGATAACTCATCTTCTCGCTACCCGGTATGTGGTCAGCATCAAGGTCAAATATGAGGTCCGCACCTAACCAGCCTTTCTCATCCATTGTTTTTGCATCAGGCTTTCTGTAGAGTGCAGAAGAGTAGTATATGTGGGAGGGCACTCTCTCAACAACAAATTTTTTGAGGGTTTGCGGGGTGAAAGCAATGTGGCGAACCATTCCTTGCATTCCATAGAACATGAAGGCAAATTCCCGCATCTGAATTTCCTCAACAAAAAGTTCTGTCTGGACATAATATTTTTTGAATCTCTGTAATATGAAATTGATTTTTTTCCTTTCAATCTCTGGTGTGCTTGGGTCCTTTTTACTGGCAGTTTCCTCTTTTTGTTTCATCTGCTAAAGCATTTCTTGGATATTAAAAAAACTTTGCCACATAATGAAGCCCACGAAGGAAACAGTAAAATATAAATTACAGAATTCGCATATAGGTGATAGAAAGATGGTGATAAGAAATGATGAACGGGTATGTTCATACATATGTTAAAGGACTGGACGAGCGGATTGAAGGGGGGATTCCAAAAGGGCATATTGTGCTTATCTGTGGTCCTGCTGGTAGCATGAAGTCCTCCTTTACCTTTAATATCATGTATAACTATGTGAAGGAGAGGAGGGGTAAGGCACTCTATCTGACGCTGGAACAGAGCAGAGAAAGCTTGATACGACAGATGAAAAAGCTAAACCTGGATCCGGATAAGTTCCAGGAAGATATTGCAATTCTGGATATTGCATGGTTGAGAAAAGAACTTGAGGAATCAGGGGAAAAGTCAATAAACTGGTTTGATTCTGTGCAGAAGCAACTTGTGAGTTATAGGGAGTTTTTTGAATATGATTTACTGGGTTTTGATTCTCTTGATGCACTTTACACCCTTTCATCAATAGATAATCCCAGAAGCGCCCTGTTCTTCTTTTTTGAAAAGCTCAGACGCATGAAAATTACTGCCCTTATAATTTCAGAGATGAGTCCAGAACGCCTGCATTTCGGAAAGTATGGTGTCGAACCATTCCTTGCGGATGGTATAATCCACCTCGACCTTGAGAGAATTGGAAAAACTGTAGGTAGGTTTATCAGCATAGTAAAAATGCGGGAAGTGAAACACCCTACAGACTATTTTCCACTCCTTGTGGATAACGAGGGATTCAAAATTGTGACCAGGTAGTGTAAATGCAATTTGAGGATTGGGAACCCATCTACATTCAGATTCTGAAGGACTTTGGCTTTTCGAGAGAGGATGATGAAATTGCTGCCGTGATGCTGTTCAATCTACTTGCGGGGAAAAACCTGGCACATCTCAAGGATTTTAAAAATTTGCTTTACGGAAAACATGTTTGTGTCGCTGGGAATGCACCAGGGGGTATCAAAGAATTACCTGACGCAGATATTTACATCAGTGCAGACGGTGCCACAAAAATGCTGCTTGATATGAAGATGCTTCCAGCCATCATTACCACAGACCTTGATGGCGATGTGAATAGTCAGGTGAAGGCAAATTCTAAGGGGAGCATTGTTCTGATTCATGCCCATGGAGATAATATCCAGGCACTTGAAAAATATGTGCCAAAATTCAGGGGCAGAATTTTAGGCTCCACGCAGTCCACACCATTCACACGCCTGATAAATTTTGGTGGATTTACAGATGGAGACCGTGCAGTATGCCTTGCTTCTCATTTCAACGCCCACAAAATCTCGTTGGTGAATTTTAACTTTGAGGATGTTTCTGCAGAACCTCCAGAGAATGCAGAGAGAAAACTTAAAAAACTGATGTGGGCTAAAAAAATAATAGAAATCTGCGGGAAGCGCACACAAATTCAAATTCTCTGATGTTTTGTTTTATTAAACATAACATTTTTTATACCGCATGTTATGGGGTTTTCTGATGCCTAACTCTAAAAACAAGGGCTTGAGCCTGTTATTATCATTTCTACTTGCAGTGATGGGTATTCATTACCTTGGCACAACTACATATAACTATCTGGATATGGAGAAAACCTCCATCAGTTTTGATGTTAATCCTCTTGGTGTTTTTTTCAAAGAGAATGGAAAGAATGATGCGTATGTGAAGGTTCTCCTAACTATAGATAATTCAGCGTCAAGGAACAGTGTAACACTTTACACTAGCATCTCAATTACCCTCTGGTGTGAAGATCTCTTACTTACAGGATATTACAGTTATAACAATTCCATTGAACCAGGGATGGTTGTTGTCGGAAGTTGCACCTTTGTCCTAAATGACACCAATACGAGCCAGATGTTCAAGGATGCAGTTATGAACAACACTGTGCTTTCTTTGAAGATCACACTCTCTGCACTGATTAACCAGTTTTCAAAGATGCTTTATGTAAACAAAATTGTGGAGGTGGTAATATTTGAGGATTGAGCTATTGGGAAGAATAAAGAACATTATCTGGTTTTTCACAATTCTCCTTTTCGTTTCCATATTTCTGGCAAGTGCAGGCATCACAATGTTTATTGTAGGGGCTTATTATTTCAAAAATGTATTTACATTCCCGGTGATGACATTCGGGGGACAGGTAGGCACATTTTTTGTGATTTCTCTGGTCTGCGGTTTGATGCTTGCATTTGCAAACCCAGAATATGATGCAAAGGGAATGCTCGGGATTGTAGCCCTTTCTGTGGGGTTTGCATACATTATTATTTTTACAATCATCGCTCTTCCAATCTATCTTTACGGGATAGAACCGGCACCAGATTTCTGGTATGGAAATATCGGCAAAATTTTTCTTACATTTCCTATTTTGTTCTTCGGAGAATTTACAGGCGTTTTTATTTATCGGGTGTTTGCTGGCGAATGACAAGTTCCATTAGTCCAGTTTTTTCGTTTTTTATTCTATTTAGGGAAATTTCCATTAATCTTTGGATAAAGATTTCATTGAGTATGCAGGTTTTTGCCGAGAATAAATGTCCACCAATTATTTCGTGTTTTTCATTCGCAAGGGCCGCATGTAGGTGGAGCATATAGCCTGCCACTGTGCCCTTCAAGGAAACTAGTTCATGGGGTTTTTCATATCTTTTTTTTACATACTCTCTGCCATTGAAATATCCAAGTTCAAAATCTCGTAGCATTCCAATACCCATGAGAATTACACCAGATGCCAGTTTTTCCTCTCTAATGAACTTTTCCATACACTGAAATAGGTCTTCTCCATCCTCAACCTTCACCACATACCAATTGTTTTCACGCACAAACATCATGGTAGGATGTAATAGGGGGAGGTAGATAAAGAATTTCATATCATTTAGCGATAAATCTAGGGAAAACCACACTCTCAAAACAACCTATATATAGGATAAGAGTATTAGTGGGGGTGTGAGATTATGGCAGAGAAGAGCACAAATGAAATCTTCACAGAAATTCTGCTTAGAGTTAAGCCAGATATGGAAATTCCTCTACTAATTGACGCTCTGGGGAGATATAAAAGGAAATATAAAGAACTTGCAAAGATTGGTGTCACGCCAGACTTTGAAATTACAATGAGCGGCCCAATCCGCGACCCTGAGGAAACATTCACTGGCTTTTTATACGCGTTGTATGAATGTGCCAAAGAAAAATCAGGAGTGGAAAAGGCAAGGAATACCTTGAGTGAAGTGCTTGAGCATGTCATAGCCACTACAGAAAATCCCGTATTTGTGAGAGTTGCAAAAGAATTTCTAAGCAAGATCAGAATGGAACGCAGTCCTACCGAGGAACTGGCTGAAAGATTACTGCAGTACAAATTAGAGGGCTATCCTGTGGATAGAGTAATTGTAGAGAAGGAGAAGGGTATTGAGGCTTTCAGAAAAGCATACGAAGAGTTTGTGGCAAAGGTTGAAAAACTCAAACTCATAGAATCCCAGATCAAGGATATGGATACTGAGGGTTTTGAGGAGGAGGTAAAGGAAATCCGTGAGAACCTGAAACGCCCTGACAAACTGGAAAGAATTGAGGAACTAATTGCAAAAATTATCGCAGGCAGAAGTCTTGAAAAAATTGAAAAGGAGCTTGAAACAGTTTCCAGGGAACTGGATAGACTGGAAGCCCAGGTGATAAGGAAACCGAAACCCCTGCCTGCACCCTACACACTTCCTAGAGAAGGAAAGGTGAATGGGAGAAAGGAAGGAAGAATTAACGGTAGAATCACCGGCAAAATTAATGGAACGGTAGAAAAAGGAGCAAAAAAAGAGCGGGAAGATGGGAAAAAGGCTGCGGTGGCAATAGTTGTGTTTTTGCTGCTTTTAATTCCCCCTATGTATATTCTGTTCTACTCTCCCGAAAAAATGAAGATAGATGGAGATTTAAGTGACTGGGCAGACAAGGCGGCAATTGAACAGAATCCTGCAGGCATGGGAATTCCAATCACAAAATATGCTGTGGACTATGATAGCAAATATGTGTACTTCTATGTGCAGGTGCAGA
>JBMFNP010000068.1:0-6607 GCA_049970095.1 Thermoplasmata archaeon
ATTGTGGTATTTACTATGAGGAGGTCAACACCAGGGCGATAGACGAGCACCTCTACCCAGAACTGATTGTTTGTCTCATTAAGTTCCGTGATGTTGTCCAGTGGATCCGCAATCGCAAGAATTCTGTGTTTTCCTGGTGTTCCTGGCATCCAGTTAAATGTTAGATTTTGCCAGTATGTGTTCCCACTCACATTCACTGTTTGCTTCCCTATCAATGTGGTATTGGTATCTGTTATATCATACAGTGCAATCTCCGCATTTGCTGCAGTTGAGGTGCCTGTATTGTTTACCACAACAGTTACTGCAATTGTAGAACCTGCAGGCACCTGCGATTGCATTTCCGCAATTCCAACAGTTAAATCTGGCAGTGGCGTTGTAAGCGTGACATTGAGTGTGAGGATGTTCATCCAGCTTGGATAGGGTGCAAAGGAGATGTTATACCAATGTGTCTCTGTACCTATGGATACATTTACAGAGTACATACCAACAAAATACGAACTCTCATATGTTGTGGCATTGATAATATCTGTAAGAAGCGTGAGCATTACCCTGCCCTGAGTATCTGTGTTTCCGCTTACCACAAGTGTTCCGTTTGCATATCCATATACATACACTCCAACACCAGAAACAGGCTGTGAATTTGCATCCAGAGCATTTACCACAAGATATCTGTAAATCATTGCCTGAGCATTGTCTCGGGCAACAACTGCACTCCTATTTTCTGGTAGTGTGGCGTTTATCAATGTACAAATATCATAACCAGAGAGTTCTGTGAGCCCTGTATCAATTTTTATATCTTTTCCATATAACTGGTTAGCATGTATGTCAAATCTCTGAGAAACAGTGATGTCGTCAAGGTACCAGCCAATGTCATTTAGAGATGAATTTGTAACCAGTCGGAACCTTATCTTGACAATGTTGCCCGCATACTGTGTAATGTCTATAGATACCTTTGTCCATGTACTTACACTCCCAGTATAGTTTGCAATCTCATACCAGTTCTCTCCATCCACTGTGATTTCAACATAGGCAATATCATCAGCAATACGGTAGTAATGGTAGAATGTGAGAACTGCTGTAGGCGCATCTAACAGAGAAATCTCTGGGGAGATCAGAGTATATGTGGAAGAATTGGCATACTTTCCATCTCCATCCTTATCTAACAACTCAGTACCAAAAGATACATTACCTGAGTGTGGTGAAATCACCTTAGGGTTGCCTGCCTCCCAATTTCCAATTGCATTTCCCTGTGAGATGTTTGTCCATGCGCTGGTTTCTCCCTCAAAATCCTCATTCAAATACACTGAGCCAGCTTGCTGTTTAAGAGAAAGAGAGGCATTCTCAAGGTTAATTTGTTTTGAATTTAAGGCAAGCATGCATCCGTTGACTTCCGTATCTTTCAGGTCAATTATGCTGTTTCCCATACTGGTTATTGTAAGGTTTGTGAAGTTTGCATACCTCCCTGCAAGCGTTGCATTCCCAGATAATGTGATTGCAAGTCCCCTACTCTGCACAATCTTTGCATTGTTTGTGAGGAAAAGTGATCCATTTTCCTCTATAATAATCCCATACTGGTAATCATAAACCTGAGAGACATTCAAAGTGGTGTTATCCAGAGTAAGATTTCCCTCCCCTTTCACGATTATGAAACCAGAATGTATGTACTGGCTTATGTCCTTAAAAGTTCTGTTTGGATGCAGCGGTGTACCATCTATAAACAGGTCTGCACCTTCTCTGTAAACCACCAAGTTGTGAATTAATGTATTGTTATTTTCATTTTGTTCATACACTTCATTATCGTAATCCACAACAACCACAATCTTGTACTTACCAGCAGTTGAAGTTGACCAATATTGAGATGGAAGGTTTACCGTCTCACCCACACCTAATGCCTGCAAATTAACGGATGCAAATATTTTTCCACCAGCAGCAGGATGCCCTTCAAAAAATACTACTCTGAAATGTGTTGCATTTGCAGTACCTCCATTTGTAATGCTCACATTAAGCTCTAAGAGGGAGTTGACAGTGATCATGCTCCTTGGTGTTTCTGTAAATTTAATCTGGAGATCTGGATGTTCTATTACCACTCCAAACGTAAAACTCAGTACTTTGCGGTTTGTGGTTTCGTTGATAAGTGGAAATGCAGGAAAACTGAAATTTGAGTACATATTTATTGTCCCGTTGACACCCGTGTATGTAAGGTTGGCACGATAGTTACCATAAGGCATTGAGTTCGGCCAGAATGCAATGGAAATGTTGTCAGTTACCAGAGGAATAGAACATCTTCCAGAAGCATTTGTTACATTGTAATTTGAGAGTGTGCGCCCGATGTAGGAGAGCACATAGGGTGCATAAGGTGCAGTGTTCATGTCGTTAAGAATTTTTACCCTATCCGCAATCGCACCAGTGGGACCATTATATGAAACATTAATGCTTGCTCCAGATACTGGCAAATTCTGGGCATCTTTTACATTCACATCCACCCATCTATAAAGATAGATCTCAGATGTGGCATCTGTGATGAATGGCGTATCTTCATGTTGAGGGCTCTGGACCTCATTCACTGTGAGGTTTATAAGATATCCATAACTTCCATTTCTAAGCACAATTCTGTTGTGTTGTGGATTTGAATTATCTATCATGCTCTCAGTGTTCATGGAGGAAAGAAAGTCAGCATCTATGTAGGAATCAATTGCAATAAGTGTGGTGTTGTTGAAGATTATATCATACTGGTCTCTTTCATTTATGCCGATATACACCTGTGCATAGACAACAAGTTTATCTATACTCACATTCAGAGTACCATTCTGATTTTCATATCTTACCTCCATATTGGAAAGATTGCCGAAAGTTGTGGTGCCTATTGTGTAGGTTTCAGTGATAGAAGTTGTCCTATTGAGAGGTGCAATAGTTGTGTCCTGCCATGTTGTACCCCCATCATAAGATATCTGGATCACAGTAGGTGAATTGTAGTCTAAGTCTGTCTTATATGTGACTTCAAGCCAGGCATTCAGTACATTGCCAGTATTTCCCTGAGTATCAAATTTCTGCACATGCATCAACTGTCCTGCAGATATGTTGTAGTAGTTTCCATCAGTGAAATTCAGGGGGGCAGTGTTCAAGTTTGAGGTGTTGTCATCAACAGCCCTATATAGTGGTCTTAGAACATATGTGGCATTTGCATAGGCATTCTCATAGCATTTTTCAATCCTGGAATTGATAAAAACCACGCGGCTATTTGTTGCACGAAGCACAGGGCTATCGTCCGTCTGGTCAATGAGGAGAGGATCTGTGAATGGCGGAGTAATTGGGGAAAAAGTAGAGTTAATTACTGTCAGATTTGTATTCTGAACATTGAAGTATCCTGGATAAGATATATTTGATTTGTTTATGTAAGAATCACCAGCATTAATCATTGAAATGTTGAAAAACACATAAGGCAGAATCTGGTTTGTGCTTACTGTAATACTTCCATTTTCCATTATAATCCTTCCATTGTTTGAAATATTAAGCCAGTAGTGATGAAGTTCGTCCTGGAGAAAATACAGCTTAGCGTCTCTAATGAGGAGTGTTCCTCCATCCGTCACTGTAATGTTTCCCCTCATTCCATACATTCCATGTTCTCCAGTGAGTGGGTCTACAGTTAGACTGTTGATTTCAAAAACACTTGTGCCATTTATCACAAGATTTCCATATTCGTCCTGAGAGATTTCTGCGCTCACATTTGCCACATACATGAACATCATCTGCGTTCCGGGCATGAGCATAGATGCCAGCACAGCAAGGCACACTAATTTCCTGATTACATTCTTCTCCATTATTTTCACCTTCTTAAATTGAAGCGTATATATCATTAGTATATATATCTCTTTTTGCTTCTTCTCTTTGCATGTATCCTTTTGTAGTTTGCTCCAGATTTTTATCTAAATTCCAAATTAAAAACCTGCAAAACTTTATTTCCATGCGTGTATTTTCCTTTTTCAATGAATCCACTCCAGATTTTTAGAGATGAAATTCACAGCCAGATAGAAACAATTACAGGCATAAAAACCAACTATAGAATTGAAGAGGCGCCAGAGGGTCATGGGGATCTCTGTGTAAGATGCTTTGGGATGGCAAAAATTTTGGGAAAGAGAGCAGAGGATGTTGCACAAGCGCTTGCAACAAATTTCAAAAAATCCTTAATGTTTGATAGGGTAGTTGCTGAAGGAGGTTATCTTAACTTTTACATAAACAAAACCGAGCTCGCAAAAATCACGCTTGAAAGTGTGCTTTCTCTCAGGGAAAGATATGGGGAGGGAAATAAGAGGGGAAGGGTAATTGTGGAGCACACTAGTGCAAATCCTACAGGCCCTTTACATGTGGGAAGGGCAAGAAATCCTATAATCGGAGACACACTTGCAAGAATCTTGAGATTTTTAGGATATAATGTCCAAACAGAGTACTATGTGGATGATATGGGCAGACAGCTTGCAATTCTGGCATGGACATACAAACAGGGGGTGGTGCAGGAAAGCACAGAGGAAAATAAAAAAATAGACCACATGCTCGTTGAGGTCTACAGAAAAGGCAACCAGATGTTTGAAAGCAATGAGGGGGTAAAAAAGGAATTAGAGGATTGGATTAAACAAATTGAAAGCGGAAACCGTGAACTGATTGGATATCAGCGTGAGATTGCCAGAAAATGCATGGAGGGAATAATTGAAAGTTTGAAGATGTGCAACATCCACATAGATAATTTTGTTTACGAGTCGCAATTTCTCCTGAATGGAAGCGTTAACGAAGTGATAGAAAAACTGAAACACTCAAAATATGCTGGGTGTGAAGAGGGGGCATACTTTATTGACCTCCAGCATTTTGGCATTCACGGAAAAGATAGCAAATTCTTCTTCACCAGAAGGGACGGAACCTCCCTGTACACAACCCGAGACATAGCCTATCACATTGACAAGCTCTCCAGATGTGAAATTGCAATAAATATTCTGGGAGAAGACCACAAACTCCAATCAAAGATGGTAGAGGTTTCCCTTGCAGAACTTGGATACACCAGAAAGCCAGAAGTCCTTTTCTATTCCTTTGTTTCATTGCCTGAGGGGAAAATGTCCACAAGGGCAGGGCGTGTGGTTTATCTTGATGACCTGGTTGAGGAGGCAATTGAAAAGGCAAGAGAGGAAATTGTAAAACGGGGAAGGGAGAAAAAGGTAAACCTTGAAAAAGTAGCCAGAGCAGTGGGAACAGGAGCAATAAGATTTAACATAGTGAAAATTCAGCCGGAAAAACAGATTGTGTTCAGATGGGAGGATGCACTCAACTTTGAGGGTAACAGTGCACCTTTTGTGCAGTACGCACATGCAAGAGCATCTAGCATCCTAAAAAACGGAAATGTAGATCCTGATAATTTGAAATTTGATGCTACAAAACTGAAGACAAAGGAGGAAACTGCCCTTGTTGATGCCCTTGCACGCTTCCCTGATGTTGTGGAAATTGCTGGTGAGGAAAGAAAGGTCTATCTAATACCACAATACCTTCACAAACTTGCAGAAACCTTCAACACTTTCTACAGATATGTGCCAGTACTTGCTGCAGAAGAGGAACGGGAGAGCAGAATCTCCCTAGTGTATGCAACTAAATGCGTGCTTTCCAATGGTCTTAAACTCCTTGGAATAGAAGCCCTGGAGGAAATGTGATGTATTCTACAAGAGTGAAGGTGTATTTGGAATGGAATAGAAAATTTGTGCTCAGTGAAGGGAGGTATGCTGTGCTTAAAGTCCTAGCAGAAACTGAATCAATCTCAAAAACTGCAGAAAAACTTGGGATGTCATATAGGTATGTCTGGGGAGTGATAAGGAAAATTGAGGAAGCAGTTGGGGAGAAAATTGTGGTTTGCGAGCGCGGTGGGAGTAAAGGCGGGAACACTAAATTGACAGAAAAAGGCTGGGAACTCTTAAAAGTTTTTGAACATGAATACACCGCAATAACAAATTTTGCAAAATATAAGCACATGAGAAAGCCTATGCTAACAGCAGACGGAGTAATAATAAAAAACGGAAAAGTTCTCCTCATCAGACGGAAGAATGAGCCATGGAAAGGAATGTATGCGCTCCCTGGCGGCTTTGTAGAATATGGTGAAAGCGTGGAAGAAGCGGTAATCAGAGAAGTATTTGAGGAAACTGGACTCAAATCCCGCATCAAAGAGATGGTTGGGATTTATTCTGCACCTGATAGAGATCCTCGGGGACACATAATTACCGTGGCTTATCTGTTAGATGTTGAAAACCTTGAAGATGCTGTTGCCGGGGATGATGCCCAGGGAATTAAACTCTTTCCACTAAATGCTCTACCCCTCCTTGCCTCAGACCATGAAAAGATTATTCAAGATGCTTGCAAAATAATTGACAGTTCCTTATTTTCTTCGGACATGCAGTGTTGCAGAAGTGAATAGTTTTTCATACTTGAAAAACAAGAGAACTCCTGTTTAAAGATGGAGGAACACAAGTTTTGTTTGAAATTTCAAAATTTTGGACTTAGTAAATCTTCAGGAGTGGGAATAGAGATGAAGCGTGGAGAAAATTGGAGAGCCTCTACCAAAGAGAGGACATTCCATGGC
>JBMFNP010000069.1:0-6378 GCA_049970095.1 Thermoplasmata archaeon
TGATGGAAAAGGCACATAGGTGGTTTGAAAGTATTGGGAACAGGGAGTGGGTGGAGCGGGTAAAAAGGGAGATTGCGGATTATAAAGAAATGCCCAGATGAAATCTTTATTCCTATATAGGAGAACTCCAAACCTTTATCACCTAATAGATACATTCATAAACTTCCGATTATAACCTAAGAATAATGCGTATAAAATTTCTCGGTGGAGCAGAAGAAGTTGGCTCCTTGGGAATGCTCCTGCAAACAGGCAGTGAAAGATTGCTATTTGATTATGGTATTACTCCTGATAATCCACCAGGACTTCCATTACCCGCACCACATGTGGATGCTATTTTCCTCTCCCATGCGCATATTGATCATTCTGGTATGCTGCCATGGATGTGCAACAGATACGACACCGAAATCTTTGCCACACCCCCAAGCATTGATGTAACCCTTCTCCTGTTGGAGGACTCACTCAGGATCTCTGAAATGGAAGGCTATGCCCTTAATTACAGCTTGCAAGATATACGAAAGACAGAGAATGCAATGACAGGCCTCACCTACGGGGATACACTCAGTATCAACACAACAGAAATAACACTGCATGATGCTGGGCACATTCCGGGTGCCTCCATGTTTGAAATAGTTTCCGAAAAAGTGAGTCTCTTCACTGGAGACCTGAATCTTATTCGGACACATCTGGTAAATGGTGCAAAACCTGTGAAATGCGATTATCTTTTTATTGAGAGTACATATGCTGGCAGAAATCACCCTCCCAGAGAAAAAACAGAGTACCAGTTTCTTAAAAAAATAGAGGATATAATTGAGAGTGGAGGAATTGCTCTCATACCCTCTTTCGCAGTTGCAAGAACCCAGGAACTCCTGATGAGCCTTGCATCCACTGACTTTGAAATCTGGCTTGATGGAATGGGTTCGAAGGTGTCAAAGATATACCTGGAACATCCAGAATATCTCAGAAATGTGAAAAAATTGAGGAACGCATTGAGAAATGTGAATATTGTAAAGCACACAGAAGACAGAAAAAAGGCTATGAAAGGAGAGGTGATTCTAACCACAAGTGGAATGCTAGATGGTGGCCCTGTGCTTGAATACCTGAGTTTAATAAAAAATAGAGAGAACTGTGGAATCCTTCTTACTGGCTATCAGGTGGAGGGTACAAACGGAAGAAAATTACTTAAAGAAGGGCGCGTGAATATTGCAGGTGTAGATGTGGAAGTAAAATCTCCCGTCTATTTTTTTGACTTCTCTGCTCATGCTGGGCATGATGAACTTGTAAAGTTTGTGGAAATGTGTGATCCAGAAAAGGTAATCCTGATGCACGGAGAAAATCGTGAGGCACTAGCAAAGGTACTAGAAGGAAGGGATGTTTTGCTCCCAATAAGGGGTGTTGAGTTTGAACTTTAGTTTTCTTTTTTATTCTCTTTTATCCTCCTGTAAATGAAGATGCCTGCAGATGCAAGAAATGCAAGGAATAGGATGGGTGTGTCGAATCCCGGTGTGATTTTCATGGGAGCATGTGGAGTGACACCGACTTCATTTGACCATTCAGAGGTTCCAAATTCATTATAGGCACGGATTCTGTAGTAATAGGTGTGCCCGTTTATTACATGCTTATCCTCAAACCCTCCCACAGTGGTGTTTCCAATCTCCACGAAGTTTGTGCCGGGGGTTTCACTGCGATAGATGTAGTAAAGTGTAGTGCCGGGAGATTCATCCCATTTTAGCACCACCTTTCCGTCTTTTCCATCTCCAACAAGGTTTCTTGGTGTGGATGGTGGGTTTCCTGTATATATTTCCACTTCTACATAGGCATCTGCAAATGTATCCTTTGTGGCATAGATGTAAATTTTTACAATGGTGTCAAAATTAATTTTTGGAATTGTAAGTGTGGTGGAGAATCTGCCATGCTGGTCTGTAATGCCACTCTGGGGCAAAAATGTGCAGTTCATGTCTGAGGATAGGGAGATATTAACGCCAGGCACACTCTGTTTCTCAGAGGTAACTGTGAGGTTTATTTCTGTACTAGTGTTTGCAGGAATTTTCTTATTGCATGTGACATTTATTTCCAGAGTTTTCTTTGGATTCACTGTGATTTCTGCCCACCCGCTCCCCTCATTGTAACCATTCTTTGTGGCATTGGCACACAATATGAAAACTGTCTGATTTTCCACAACAGGGAAGTAAACAGTAATTATGACCGTGCCGTTTGCATCTGTGGGTTTTATGCTTTCAGAAAGTGTTGCATATGGTTCTACATTGAAGGATACCATTGCATCCTCCACCGGCTGTTCTCCAGAATGCACCACCACAACCACTGTAGTGTTTCCACCCGAATACACCACTGAGCTTTGGGGGAACACACTGACCTGAAGACTTGGATAAGCGAGTACATGAATTTCTATCCATGTGGTCTTGCTCACAAAGCCTGCACGCATGAGTTTGATTGAGATGTTTTCAACTCCTTCTGTCCCTCCACTAGAATATGTGCCCGAAATGATTCCGTTTTCATCCGTGTAATTTCCAGCTGTCACATTTCCTATTTTCTGCGAAAATTCAAGGAATGCATTTGGGAGAGGGATCCCTCTTGTGGTGACGGATATGGAGAATGTGGTGTAACTGAATACATAGATTTCAGGTGAGGAGAGAAAGATCTCTACATCCATAATCTGCGGGTAAGGGCTTGTGGTAAGCGGGTAATTATCACTGGCATTTCCTGTGCCCTCCAGGGAATATGGAATGTCAACAATTGTGTCGTTATTTGTGTCAGGTTTTGTCCAGTCATCCCAGAAATTTCCTCTAGCACCGTTGTACCAGAGATTCTTTCCTGAATTATCCAGTGCCTGTTTTCCGCCGATGTGATTAAAGAGAAATGCGTTTTCATTTATTGTGTTGTTTTCTGATGTTGAATCCAGGAGTATTGCATAGTGTGTGGTTGCCATGAATACATTTCCTGTGATAATATTCTGGTTGCTCCCAGCAAACTTCAAGCCCACATCATTTTTTATGAATTTTGAGCCCTGGATCCTGGTACTTTTGGTACTCATAAGAGAAACTGCATGGGTGTTGTTACCGAAGTAGATGTCAGCAAATGTGTGGGTTGAGCCCTGATATGTTGTACACCCGTATGTGTTGTTTTCAAAAACCGCGCGGGAAATTGTGATTGCCGCAGAAGAGACAGAAGAAAATCCAATATGGCATCCCTCAAATTTTGAGTTCTCTATTGAAAGATCTGTACATTCCAGACCAATGATTCCGTTGTTTAACTCATTGCCATTAAAACTGGTGATTCTAACAGTTGTGGAACCAATCGCATAAACACCATAATTTGCTGATTTGAGGTTAATTGAACTAATATTAATCCTCTGACACAAAGCAACTTCAATGAGTACATCTCCATCTGCCATATTTACATTTGAGATTGTAGAATCACTTGAGGATGCAAGGATGATTTCACCATAGGTCCCAGAAATTGTCTGTCCACTCTGGTTTTTAATGTACAGAACTGTTTTTCCGTTCACTGTATTCCCATCTATCGTGTGCGTGTTGTAGGCTGAATTCGTCTCCCCAATCAGAAGAATACTGGTGTTCGTGAATGCATTGTTAACTACACTGATTCCATAGCAATCTTCCAAAGTAACTCCAGAGTTCTCTGTCTCAATTGTGGAACCGGAGATTTCAGAATTGTTCACACCAACTAACCGCAACCCCGTATCCCTCACCTGAAGAGTTTTGAGATTTATGGAGTCTGAGCCTGCCACCATACAAGCATAATTTGTGTTATTCTGGATTCGAGAGTCTCTTAATTCTGTATTAGTAGCATCAAACATTGCTACTCCGATACTGCAATCCGTAACATATAAAGAGGATAGCATACAGTTTTTTACCACTGCTAGATTCACCCCAGAGGCAGCGTTCTTCACAGTCACATTTTCAATCACTCCATTTGTGAGGTTGGTGAGATAAATTCCATAAAAACTGGATGTGTTCGCAGCAGAAATCACTACATTTCTGATAACAAAATAAAGAGTGGTATTCGTGATCCAGATACCATGTGCATCAGTGCAATCAATTTCCCAGTTCTGAATCACGAAGGGGTCTGTTTGCGTCCCTGTGCCTCCAACAACCCCATTAGCGTATGTGAAATTTGAATTGCCATCAATATATATTGGCGAATGCGCTGACATGATTGAATTTTCTGCAGGGGTAAGGGATGGGATGATAGAAAGCATCAGGCACCAGCAAAAAATTCCTACGCATACTCCTAACTTCAGTTTCATAATACCCAATAATACAAAGGGGGTAAATAAAAGTTAGGGAGAAATCAAAATTAGAAAAGAACACACACAGGATTTATCTCTGGAAAGAAGGATTGTATGGTTGTGGTTTATATTTATCCAGTTCTTCAAGATATATGTACTGCTGGACATAACCAGCATATTTCCCAAATCTTCTAACAGCAAATTCTCCGATCCTCTCGTATAATTTTTTTGAGAGATGCCCTTTATCACCAAGTTTGGGGTAAATATCTTTCAGCTCCATGTATCTCTGCCTGGCAAACCATTTTCTGATGTGTGTATCCACCGGAAATGAATTATAGTGCTTGAGGGCAAAAAGACACACACAGTCAGCAACCTTCTGACCCACACCCCAAATATTCATGAGCGCATTTCTTGCATTGCGGTAATTCATGAGAGAAATTTTTTCCAGATTTACTGTTCCGTCAAGAACTTGCTTGGCAAATTCAACCACCCTTTCCTCTCTGAACCCCAGTTTGCACTTGGAAATTGACGCTGGCTCCCTCACAATGTTTTCAGGTAATGGAAATGAATAATATATTTCACTACCAGATTTGATTTTTTCACCATAGGTTACGGAAAGAACTTCAATCATTTTTTTTATTCTACGGATACTGGTGTTTGTGGCTAGTAAAAATGTAAGAATACATTCATAGAGGTCCTGATGTAGAATACGGAGTCCTGTATATCTGTCAAGCAAATGTTTCACCTCTGGTTGCGAGAAACTTCTTTCTACCTCGGAAAACCTCAAATTCAGTCCAAAATAATCCCTAAGTTCCTCGTGCGTGAAACCTGTATAGGTGAGGGTTTTTCCATTCTGTTGAATTTTGCATACCTTTCCCTTAATGACACCAGTCCACACATCTCCGTTTTTTTGCCATCTAAAAACCTGTCCGCTTTCAAGACAGTATGCCACATTCAAGGGCTCATCAGCACTTAGCGTGTACTTCATATCATGGCCCCGAAACCTTTTTCAGTTAATCTGAGGAGTGAGGGGTTTTTCATTTTTTTCCATTTGAAGCCAGGCAAATCAAGCTTTTCTGAACATATAATATGTAAGTTTTCTCTGGTTGCAAAGTACAGTGTAAAATAATCCACACACTTCTTTGCGTCCCTGTATGCGTAAATTTCATTTTCAGATAGTAAGAGAAAATTCAGTGCTGTATAGTCCACTTTTCTCCTTAAATTTTCCACAGAGCTTATCAATCCTCCATCTATCATTGCAATCAGATTTCTGAAAAGGTATTCGCTATCTATAATATTTCCGTGGATGATTGGATTGTAGTTTACAATGCTTCCATTATGTGCAAAATAATACTCCCTTCTTTCATGAACAAGACAGAAAGGGTGAGCGTTTTCTGGAGAAATAGTGTTCCTGTCCGAAGCCCTTCTGAGATGCATAATCATCCTTACTTTCTCCATTGAATCTATCTCTTTCACAACTCTGTGGATCTGGTTGCTTTGTGTGGCTGCAATACCCTCCCTGTAGTAGATTTTTTTATCACCCAGTGCAGCAACGCCCCAGCCATCCTTGTGTCCCCTGGTTTTGTCATTTCCACACCCGAAATCTGCACCAATTTTCCCATTCTCTGCCAAATCTATGAACTGAGTTATCACTTCTTCGGGAATCCCTGAGTTTGAAATCGCACCAAACAATCTACACATCTAATGGGAAATGGTTTGATAATATATTAAAATAATGGTAGGTTATTAGACTAGAGTTTAGTTTGATAGAGAAATGATGATGTGAAAATTGGGTGTTCCCGAAATGGCCAGATCGGGGTGTCTCGGCTTTGAAAAATTGTTATATATCCCTTTGAAATTCCTGTTTGCAGATAGCCCCGTAGTGTAGTGGTCAATCATGCGGGACTCTGGTGGTACCCTTTTCAGGCACCCTTTTCAGGGGCTACGCCCCCGAAAAGGTTGCGTCCAAAAGCACCCAGTGGGTGAGGGTACCGTAGGGAGAGGGTGAAACCCTCTCCTCGCCCGAAAAGCGTGCACGGAAAACTTGGGAGTGCCAGAGGCTCGGGGTATCGTGAGATACCCCTTAGCACAGGTACCGTAGGGTGTTAACCCCG
>JBMFNP010000070.1:0-6045 GCA_049970095.1 Thermoplasmata archaeon
GAGCCGTTTACACCTGCAGAACTGCCAGAATCACCATTTGCAGACAATGATGGTGATGGTTTATTGAACTGGGAGGAAGAACAGAATGGCACAGACAAGAACAACCCAGACACAGATGGTGATGGATTGAGTGACTTTGAGGAAGTGAAGATTCATGGAACAAATCCCTGCCTTGCAGACATGGATTGTGATATGCTCACAGATTTTGAGGAACTGTTTGTTTATTACACAGCGCCAGATAAGAAAGACACAGACGGTGATAATTTGAGTGATGGAGTGGAGGTAATGGAAATGCATACAGATCCCAGAAAAGATGATAGTGATGGAGATAGATTGAAAGATGGGTATGAGGTAAGGTTTGGCATGAATCCTTTGAGCAATGACACAGATGGAGACCAGTGGGATGACTGGAACGAATTCAACTACTGGTATAAGTGCGTGCAGAACGAGAGCCTATCAGCCAGTTATTGCAGCACACCAGATGTAGATGGAGATAGCATAACAGATTACCAGGAAGTTAAAGGCTATAATGTGCGGATAATCACAGTATGGGACGAAAATGGAACCCCAGTGTACTCTGACCGTGAGATGCACGGAGATCCGTTGAGTGCCTACAAACAACCATCTGGAGCATGGACAGACACAGATTCGGATAACATTCCAGATATTGTAGAAATTTATTTCAGCAACATAACGAATATTGATAACAACACAATGTGAGAGAACACCAAACAGGAAGTTTTTTATTTTCCTCCGCTTCTATTGGAAATATGCTTAGCGGTGATTACAATCACAAAGAAATTGAAAAGAAGTGGCAGGACTGGTGGGAAACAGAGAGAATTTACTGGTTTGACTTCAAATCAGAAAAGCCATGCTACTCAATAGACAACCCCCCAAGGTATGCCTCGGGTGCCCTGCATATGGGTCATGCAACCCATTACACGCATATTGATTTTGTTGCAAGATACAAAAGATTGCGTGGATATAATGTGTTTTTCCCGCTCTGTTTTGATGTAAACGGAACCCCAATTGAGGTGAATGTAGAGAAAAAACATGGTATTACAAAGAGAAGCGTTTCAAGACATGAATTCATAAAACTTTGTAGTCAGTTTGCAGAAAACAACATTCAGGAAATGACTCGTCAGTTCAAAATTCTTGGAGAGAGCATGGACCCTTCAATATATTATCAAACGGATGCAAGTTACTACAGGCGTCTCACGCAAATATCCTTCATCCGCCTATTCAAAGAGGGATTGATATATAAGGGCACTGCACCTGTAAACTGGTGTCCCAGATGCGAAACAGCCCTTGCAGATGCAGAAGTGGAATACAGAGAAAGAAAAACGAAACTTAACTTCATTAAATTCAAAGCCGAAGATGGATTTGTAACAATTGCGACCACGCGACCAGAACTGCTATGCACATGTCAGATGGTTGCGGTAAATCCTGAAGACGAAAACAATTATTATCTTGAAGGAAGAGAACTATACACACCCATATATAACAGGAAAGTAAAGGTTGTGGGTGATGAAAAGGTTGACCCTAACTTTGGCACTGGTGTGGTGATGATTTGCACAATAGGGGATAAAGATGACCTAGAATGGGTGCACAAGTACAATCTCCCTGTTGAAATGGGAATTGACCGTGAGGGAAGAATGACAGAAAGAGCAGGAAAATATATGGGAATGAAAATTGAGGATGCTAGGGCTGCAATAATAGAAGATCTCAGAAAAGAGGGATTGCTTGTAAAACAGATAGAAATTACACAGAATGTAGGCACATGCTGGCGCTGTCACACTCCAATTGAATTTCTTGCACTTCCTCAATGGTTCCTGAAAATAATACCATTCAAACAGATGGTGCTTGATGCAGCAGAAAAAATTGTCTGGCATCCTGAATTCATGAAAATCCGATTGATTGATTGGGTGAATTCACTTAACTGGGACTGGGTGATTTCCAGGCAGAGGTATTTTGCCACCCCAATACCTGTCTGGGAATGTGTTATTTGTGGAAATGCGGTGGTAGCTGAGGAGCATCAGTGCTATGTGGACCCTACCATTGATAAGCCCCCTGTAGATAAATGCCCTCAGTGTGGTGGCAAATTAAAAGGTTCTGAAGAAGTTTTTGATACCTGGATGGATTCCAGCATTTCGCCGCTATACAATGCATTCTGGGAAAGGGATGCAGAGAAATTCAAAAGATACTATCCAATGAGTATCCGAACTCAGGCACATGATATTATAAGGACATGGGCGTATTACACAATTCTCAGGTGCATGCAGTTGACTGGAGATTTACCATGGAGGGAAATTATGGTGGATGGACATATTCTCGCACCTGACGGAACACCTATGCATGCCTCTGCAGGAAATGCAATAGACCCTCTGCCATTGCTTGAGAAATATGGTGCAGACGCATGGAGATACTTTTGCGGAAAATGTGCTATAGGCGAGGATACCCCATTCCAGGAGAAGGAACTTGTCCATGGCTCAAGGTTTGTGAACAAGTACTATAATATCAATAAGTTCATTGCAAACGCGCTCAGAGAATGGGAAGGCACTAAAGGGAACCTTAGAATTGAAGACCGCTGGATTCTCACAAAATATTCCGAGTGTCTCAAGAAAGTAACCGAGTACATGGAAAGATTTGAGTTTCCGAGGGCAATTTATACAATTGAAGAATTCATGTGGCACCAGTTTGCAGACCACTACATCGAGATGGTAAAATACAGAACTGGGGAGCCAGGAGCAAAATACACACTTTTCACAGTTGGTTCTGGAATTACAAAAATGCTTTCAGTTTTTACACCCCATGTGTGTGAAGAGGTTTATCAGAATGTGTATAGGAAGTTTGAAAATGTAAAGAGCGTGCACATTTCTGAATGGCCAGCACCCTGCATGGAAGACAATGAGGCACTGCAAATCGGAGAATTTGTTAAGGAATTAATTGCAAGGATCAGAAACTGGAAAGTTGAACAGATTGGAGGAGTAGGCAGTGAAATAAACAGGGTGATTATTACTGGGAAAAACGCAAAACTGGCAGCATGCTGTACCGAAACAATTTCAAAAACTCTGAGAATAAAATCTCTTGAAATTGCTGAAAAAGCAGAGTTGGAGGAAAAAATCACAGAGGTATCTCTGGACATGGGCAAAGCTGGGCCATATTTTAAGGAGAAGGTTAGGAGCATACAGAATGCATTGAAAAATCTCCGCACTCAGGAATTAAAGAAAGAACCGGAATGCATAGAATTGCAGCTGGAAAACAACGAAAAAATTATAATAGGCAAAGAGTTCCTGAGAATAAAGAAAATGCTTTCAGTTGAGGGAAATGAAGTCCAGATACTTTTCGTTAACGATTGTGGAGTGATCATACAGAGGTGAGAAAATCACACTCCCTATTGAAAAACTGGTGCATGACACGAACCTCCAGAAGCATTGGGTCTATCGTGTAGTAGCATATGTTATAGATGCTGTACTGATTGCAATCCCCTTTTTTATTTTCGGATTTTTTATAGGTTTTTTCCTCAGATTATTTAACATTTTCTGGTGGGGTGCCTATGGAGTGTGTCTCTGGCTCTATTCTGCAATTACAGAATCTGCAGGCGGCAGAACGCTCGGTAAAGCGCTTCTTTCATTGAAAGCAGAGGGAAAAAATGGACACCTGGATTTGCCAAGTGCACTCATAAGGAATGTGAGTAAAATTTTTCCTCCACTGCTCTTCCTTGACTGGCTTGGGGGGATGCTTACAGACGGGGACCCGCGCCAGCGATATCTAGACAGATTACTTGAAGTGAAGGTATATCGCACAGATGTGCAGGAGGTCAACCCCTGAAATCAGGGTGCAAGGAGTGCTTCCTGGATGCGCATGATTTCAATTGCGGTGCTTCTGCTGCCTATGAGTGCCCCTTTTGAGTTGATCAGAAGGCATGCACCCACATAAGGTGTACCCAGATTTGCAGTTGCCTCGAAAATTTTCAGGTTGAAAAAATCCCGAAGTTGTTTTTTCTCCTCTTCCTTTATTTTTGGATGCACTATCAAAACTCTGTTGTTTGCTACTGCACACATACCTACGGTTTTTATCCCTCCAATTGTGCCACGGATTGTTTCAACTCCTAGTGTCTCTCTTATTGTTTTCTCTGCCTTTTTTCCAATGTCTGGGTTGAGTAAGGCTTTTTTCTCAGTAAGAAGTATGTTATTTCCGCAGGCGTTTAACTTGTCGTCTATTACGCATACTCTCTTGTGTTTTTCAAGAATCTCAATTTCCTCCGGTGTGGTCATGGAGGGAACAATTACTCCTGCTGTGCTCATTGCACACATAGAACCCACAACAGAACTTTCTCCGATGTATGTGAGAAGCACTTCTATCCCAAGTTTTTCCTCAATAACCTTTTTTGCACTCATTGCAAATTCTGGTAATAGACAAACATCCTCGGTTACTCTTGAATATACTCCTATGTACGGATTTCCACCAAAATCAAGAACTTCAAAATTCAACTGGATTCCTCTTTTTTCTTCTCTTCATTTTTTGTTGTCTCACTACCTTTTTCCTCTTTTTGTCTCGCAACCTCTTCTTTTTCTTCTTCTGTTTCCAGGTCAACTTCCACCAAGCAATCCTCAAACCTAATGGCTTTCACCTTGATTCTATTTGGTATATGCTTTGCACCTCTTGCCCAGATAGCTTCGTTCAGTTTCGGGTCAACCCAGACCTTATCCATATCCACTTTCATGTGCCTTGAGACCACCTTCTTAATCATGCCGATGGCATGTTTCGCTCTTTCGTAATCTGGTGGCATGTGTTTGCTTCCGCTTAGAGGAATGGTATATACTCTTTCAAGATATTCACATTTCTGCTCTTCATCCTTTGCCATATGCTCACCTCACAGGTGCAGATGCCCTCTTCGCCAGGTTCTTCGTTTTGGATGCCTAAGAAACTTTCTTGCAGTGCGCTGCATTACCCATGCAGGGACTCTTCTGTTCTGCTTCGTTTTTGAGAGCAAGCGCAACTTTTTAGCCAGCGGTTTTGCGTGTGCCATATTATCACTTCCTTATTATTCTGGTTTCCTTTCTTTCTGATTGAACCTTACTGAGTAATTCTTTCAAGACCTCATCAGTAACCTGTGTTCTCAATCTCCCGCTCTGCGCAAGCATGATTAATTGATTTTCAATCATCTCAGCCAGTTCTGGCTTTGCAAGTCTCACCCTTGCCAGCCTCTCCCTTGCATCAGGTGTGAGGATCTGTCTTAGCACAGATTGTTTCAATTCCTGGAGCTGCGCCTCCTTTGCTTTCCTTTCTGCTTCTTGCTGTGCAGCCATCTGGAGTTGCATTATTTTCCTTCGCCTTATTTCCTCCAGTTCATCCTCGCCCTCCACCATTTATCACCACCCATCACAGATATTTCTTGAGGCTCTCATTGGTTGTAGTTAATTCCAGGAGAATTTTGTGGCTCAGGTTGTCTATTATCTTTCTGCCCTCTGGCGTGAGAACCCTTCCTTTTTTGGTTTTAGATACATATCCCACTTCTTCAAGTTGCTGAAGAATTTTCCTGAGGATGTTTCTACTCCCCTTTCTGGGATGCCCAGGTGCGGCACCTCTTCTCCTCAGTCCCCCGTATTCTGCAGCCAGGCGTTCAACACCAATTGGTCCATGAATATAGATCTTCCTCATTACAGAAGCGGTGCGTGTATACCACCAATCGTCCTGGACAGGAGCCCTCTCGGTATGCGTGCCAGTTTTAACGAATTTCGCCCATTCTGGCGGAGTAATTTTTCCATTCGCCTTTATTGTTTCTGTTAATCTTTTTATAAGTTCCTGAGGAGGCACATCATATGCTGTGGTCATTTCAATTCCTCCCTTATATCTGATATACACCATATATATAAAGATAGCAGGTGCGAACTGCTTTTACCAAATGCTCATAAAGAAATGCCCCGTGAGATCTTTTTTCCTCAGCCAGAACTTTGGTGTCCTATTTTATACCCAAATCTTGCCAATGCACTGGCTCCACTCATCCGAAACATTTAAATCCCGTAAAAACACATGTCTCTT
>JBMFNP010000071.1:0-5824 GCA_049970095.1 Thermoplasmata archaeon
TGATATCTCCATGCTCCCGCACAAACTTCTCGCCATTTTGTTTAAGCGATTTACGCATAGCATCATTGTTATGGAGGCTTCTCAACACGCTGGAAAGATGTTCTACATTTTCCATCCATGGGCAATAAGTATTTAGGCAATTCCAGATATAATTGCGTTCTTAAGAACAGAATTTCTCTTGATGATCACATTCTCTCCGATGATGGATTCCTCGATTACAGCATTTTCCTCAATCACACATTTTTCAGACAAAATTGAATGCGTGATGTGGCAATTCTTCCCGATTCTTGCCCCATGCAATACCAGGGCATTGGTAAGTTTACTTTTTTCATCTATGAATGCGCCATCGTAAATGCACGCCCTGTTGATCTCAACATCTGTGTGTACCCGCACTCCTCCACCGATATACACGGGTTCTTTCATGGAGATGTGCTCACCAAGAAGCACATTGGGAGCAATGTATTTTCCAGCAAATTTCTTTTCTGTCATTATCAGATTTGCACTCAGAAGGTCCATTGGTCTTCCAACATCCAGCCATATGCCAGAGAGCACTTTTCCATAGAGCCTATAACCATTTTCCAGTAAAATTGGAAAGAGATTCTTGGAAAAATCAAAAGGTCTGTCTGAAGGTACATAATCCAGTACATCTTTTTTCAAAATATATATTCCAGCATTAATCAGATTGGAAAACACCTGCTCAGCTTTTGGTTTCTCAAGAAAACGCACAATTCTATTTTCCGCATCAAGCCCGACAATCCCGAATTCTGTGGGATTATCCACCTTTGTGAGTGCCATGGTGACATCTGCATTTTTCTCTCTGTGAAATTCGTAGATCTCTGCAAGATTAACATCCGCAAGCACATCTCCGCTGGCTACTATCACAGTGGAATCCAGATAGGGGCTCACCTTTTTTACAGCACCTGCTGTGCCTGCAGGGGTATCCTCAAAGGAGTAAAGGATATTGGCATTGTGCATTGCACCTGAGCCAATTGCTTTTATCAACTTTTCTGAGAGATAAGCAGTGGTGATAATGATATCATTAAAGCCTGCGCTCACCAGAGAGTCAAGCACATAATCAATACAAACCCGCCCTGCAATTGGCATCAGGGGTTTCGGTCTTTTTTCTGTTAGAGGGCGCAGACGCGTACCTTCTCCGCCTGCAAGAATCACAGCCTTCATGGAATCCCTTCACGAAGGTCCTATCTTTAACTTACCTTTCTTGAGGAGTTCGTCAATGCTCTTCTCTGCAAATTCCTCGTAAACTTTCTCGTCCAGCAGAGACTTTTTTACCTTTTCATTGTGTTCTTCAATGATCTTCTCTGCTTCCTTTTCCTCCATTCTCAATTCCCTTCTGGTTGTGATTATTTTTTCGCGCATTTCCTTTGCTTTTATGTGGCATTCTGTTGCTCTGTTTTTGATCTCAGTGTATTCTTCATGCTTCTTGTTTGCTTCAGCAATTACATGTGTAAGTTCATCAACTATGCTTCTTATTTTTTCATTAAAATCCTTTACCTGTGTGCTCAGGATTGCAACCTCTGCATGCTCTTTGTTTGCCTCCTCAAACAAAGTTTTTATTGTTTCATCTAGGTTTTTCACATCTGAAATAAGGCTCTCCTGCACTCCTAAAAGTTCCTTCAGTTTTGCAAGTTCTGCAGTTTTGTTCTTTATCTCAGCGATGATCTCTCTTTCTTCTTCAAGTGAGATTGCGGTAGTTTGCTGTTTCCTGTCAAGGGCAGCTATTTCCTCCTCAAGTGATTTAACTTCCTCACCCAAATTTTTTCTAATTCGCTCCCGCTTTTCCCTCTTTATTGCCACCAGATTTCTTGCCTTTGCATTCAACTCATCCCGTCTTTTCTTATGAAGTGCAAGTTTTTCTGCCACTACCCTTTTCTCCCTCTTTAGATTTTCTATCTGTTGCATCAATTCTTTTTTCTTCTGGTTGAGTGCATCGCGTTCTGCCTTCACACGCTCTGCCTCTGCATTGAGTTCATCCCTTTTTTCAATTAGTGCCTGGTATTTCTTCTCTGCAGCGTACATTTCCTTTTTTGCAATTGCTCTTCTCTTATCTTCTTCGCTTAGATATTCTTCTGGCATTTCCTCGCCTCACTGATTTGCTTGAGAATGAGGTAAGCAATAATTGCTGCTACATATCCCGCATCTATATTTACAACACACACGGGTGTGCAGGATTGCAGCATTGTAGAAAGTGCAGACTCACCATTCCCTGCATGTCCATAACCCACAGATACTGGCACACCGATTACAACTCTGTTTACAAGAGAGGCAACAAGTGTGGGAAGTGTGCCTTCTCTACCAGCAATTACAATATAACAATCCACATCCTTCATTTCTGAAAGTGCTTGAATAACCCTATGTGGTCCAGCCACACCCACATCATACGCCACCTTTGTCCTGCAACCTAAAATTTCAAGAATTGCTTTTGCTTCCTCAGCAACCCTAATATCTGCAGTGCCTCCAGTCAAAATGCCTACAGTACCCTCAATTCTCTCATTCCTGTATTTGCCTGCATAAAACACTCTTCCCTTCTCGTAATAAACACCACCAATCTCTTTTCCAAGTTTCTCAGCAAATCTGGGTATACATCTGGAAACAATTGCATAACCTGCAGTTTCTACGCATTTTCTCACAGTGTTGCAAAGGGTATCCTCATCCTTTGTGTCCCCAAGGATTACCTCAGGAACCCCTGTGCGTGCATCCCTAAATATGTCATACTTTACATAGTCAGAGATGTTCACAACCTTCTCTCTGAAGAGTTTTTCCGCATCCTCAATTGAAATTTTCCCATTTATCAGGTCTTCAAGAATCTTTCGCATAGCTCACAACAGGATAACAACAATTGTTTAAAAAACTTTCCAAACCCAAAAATGAATGGAAAAAGTTTATATGTTTTTTTAGGTGAGAAATGTTAGTTTGCTCCAATTTTAAATACCTTTGTGCCGCAGTTCGGACACACACCCTGCATCGCAGGCTTTCCATTTTTCATTGTGACCTTCTGAGCATCCTTCATTTCCACCTTTTTTCTGCATTTTACACAGTATGCCTCTACCATATTGTCACCATTTTTGGTGATAAGTATCCCATATATAAACCTATGCTATGCGAACTGGCAGAAGTTAGATGAAAACTTTAAAAAAAAGTAACCTATCTTTCATTCATGTATAGCGCACTCTTTGTTGATATAGATGGCACAATCACAGATGCGAAGCGCAGGGCTGAATGCAATGCAATTGAAGTTTTGAGAAAACTTGAGGCAAAGCTCATAGTAGTTCTGACAAGTGGAAATGTGCTCCCTGTTGTCTATGGTATCCGCCAGTTTATAGGGCTCAGCGGTCCAATTATTGCAGAAAATGGGGGCGTGGTGCTTTATAACAATCAGATTGAATTGTTAGGAAAAATTGATGAAGTGGAAAAATGTTTCAGGAGCATTGCGGATAAAATAAAAACTGAAAGAATTTTTACAGACCGCTGGCGTCTCACGGAAATAGCATTGAAGCCAGATGTAGAGTATTCACATCTGATGGAACTTTGCAGAACCTGGAATGTGAAGATAGAGCGCACGGGTTTCGCAGTGCACATAATGCCAGAAAATGTGTCTAAGGCAAATGCCATGTTATTTGTGTGCAGGAAGCTTGGACTGGAACCCTCAGCGTGTATTGCAATTGGTGATGGAGATAATGATGCAGAAATGCTATCTATTGCGGGATGGAGTGGGGCACCAGCAAATGCCTCAGAACTTGCAAAACAGAATGCAAAGTATGTGGCAAAGGAGTGTTATGGAAAGGGATTTTTGGAGATTATTGAGTGGACTGGGTTAATTTAGTATATTTTTCAGATGTTTTGAATTTCTCTACGATTTCTGCAATCAGTTCTTCTATTCCTTCGCCAGTTTCTGCAGAAACCTTCAATCTTCGTCCTTTCCTTCTCGTGATGTCTGCCTTGGTTTCAACCACAATAAATACTGCCTTTTTAAACTCCCTTTTCAAGTCTGCCAGTAGTTTTTCCTGTTCTTCAACAGTCCCTGAATAGCCAGTTGGATCAATAAGGAAGAGGATTATATCTGCCAGATGCCTGAGCGCAAGAATTGTCTGTTTTTCAATGTTGTTTTTTTCCTCAAGGGGTCTGTCCAGCAACCCCGGGGTGTCAATGAACTGGTATTTTACAAGGTTGAGCATTGCATGTCCTATAATCAGACCCTTTGTTGTGAATGGGTAGGGTGCAATTTCAGGCTTTGCTGAGGATAATTTTTTTACAAGCGTTGATTTTCCAACATTCGGAAAACCAGCAATTACAACAGTGGGGAGGCTCTGGTCAATTTGTGGAATTTTGATTATCACATTTCTTGCTTCATTCAGGAATTTGAGCTCTGCATCAATCTGGTTTATTACAGAGGTAATTCTTCCATAGTATGCCTTCTTTATTTCTACCAGTTCCTCTATTTTTCTTGCACTCCTCACTTTTTTCCTTGTTGTTAGACTGATTTTTTCTACCGTTTGGTTGCACCATTTCGCTGCTGCCAGTGCATGGTGAAGTTTCTCACAGCCCAGAAGCACATCCAGTAATTCTTTTTCAAAATCAGTAAGTTTATCAATGCTCGGAAACCTTTTTTCATACATGGAAAAAATCTGGTTTGTGTTTGCTCTGATACAGTCAATTTTTGCATTCAGGAGATTCTTTTCTCTGAGGAGTTTGTTTGGCAGGGATTTGACAGAAACAGATGATGCCCTTCTAAGAATTTTGTCTATGAGTTCTCCGCTAGTGAGCACTGTTGGTATTTCCTTCATATTATGCGGTATCAACAGGTATATAAATAAGGTTTCACATGGAGAAAGTGGTGATTTGATGGCTGCAAAAATGCGTGTGCTCGTGCTGTGTGTGCACAATTCTGCCCGTTCACAGATGACTGAGGGCTTGATTCGACATTATTATGGCGAGAAAATTGAGGTTTATAGTGCAGGCTCTCAACCTACCTCTGTACATCCATATGCGGTAAAGGTTATGGGAGAGATTGGAATAGATATTTCACATCATCATTCAAAGCATGTAAGTGAATTCAGTGGTATGGTTTTTGATTATGTGCTTACTGTGTGCGGGCATTCAAGCGAACCAGGAGAACAATGTCCATTTTTCCCTGGCGGAAAAAAATACATACACAGAAGTTTTGAAGATCCAGATATGGAAGGTTTGAGTGAGGAGGAAAAACTTTCAAGGTTCAGGAAGGTGCGGGATGAAATCAGAGCATGGGTTTGCGAACTTTTTGGCACTTCGCTGGAAGCATCCTCGCACCCAGATACCAATAAAAATGAGTGTTGCAAATGGCAGGATTGTGAGTGAGTTTTCAGCCACGACAGTGGTGGTGGCAGAGGCACTAGCAGAATAATTTCTCCCTCCTTTCGTAAAATTGATGTATGCAGTGTTAGTTATAATGGTTCCATCGGGAACATCGCTGTTAACAGTGACATTTAAATAGATTGTTAATGGATTTGGAGGGGTTGTTGAGAAATTCCAGTAATAAGTATTCCCACTTACTGCAGTGGGTTGCGGTGAGGCTTCCAAAAATGTACAGTAATCTGGTACAGTATCCCATATGCTCATACTCTGAACTGCACTGCTCGCACTGAAAGTAATTGTGTAATGGATTACCTGACCTGGAGAAACCGTAGTTTCTGTAGCGGTTTTTGTGAAAGTATATCTAAATTCCCTGTGTAGCATATCTGCCACAATTGCCCCATCACTCCAGTCCCCTGCATTTAGCCAGTTCTTTGTTGCAAATCTTATCACGCTCCTGTTACCAATATCCTGAAGA
>JBMFNP010000072.1:0-5454 GCA_049970095.1 Thermoplasmata archaeon
TCCCATCCCCTCTAGGTAAACCTATGCTTAAGAGGGGGATGGGATTGGGAGTATTTAACCCTTAAGTTGACAGTCTCCATGACACACTCAACCCTTAAATAACCAAAATCTTCTATGCTCTTTGAATGAAAGTGTATCTTGAAAGTTATGGATGCACTCTGAACAGTGCAGAAAACGGGGCGCTTGTTTGCGGTCTTATCCACCATGGTTTTCAGAGAGTTGAGAGTCCCGAGTCCGCAGACATTATTATTCTTGGCACATGCACTGTGATTGAGACCACGGAGAGACACATGATTTCAAGAATGCATGCCCTCCAGCAGTACGGAAAGAAACTTATAGTTACTGGCTGCATGGCTTCTGCACAAGTTGAGATCATAAGAGAACATGCACCAGATGCAATTATACTCCCACCAGAAAGATACAGAGACATTCTGAAAATTCTAAAAATTAGCCAGAAACCTCTTTATTTTGTGCCAGAAGTCAATGATGTAATAGCAGCAATTCCAATTGCAAATGGATGCACTGGCACCTGCAGTTATTGTATCACAAGAATTGCGAGGGGAAAATTGAGAAGCAGAGAACCTGATGAAATTAGAAGGAGTGTGATGCACTGCGTGGCACAGGGTGCAAGGGAAATCCGGCTCACAGCCCAGGATACTGCTGCATATGGCATGGATATTCACACAAGCTTACCAGAATGCATCAGGAAAGTAACTTCAATTCCTGGGAGTTTCATGGTCCGCGTTGGCATGATGAACCCCAGAACAGCATTCCCAATCCTATCTGAATTGATAAACGCATTCTCACATAAAAAGGTGTTTAAATTCATTCATCTTCCTGTCCAATCTGGCTCAAATAGAATACTACTGGAAATGAAGCGAGGCTATGATATGCACACATTCTATGAAATTGTGAGTGCATTCAGAAGGAAATTCAGAAAATGCACACTCTCAACAGATATTATTGTTGGATATCCAACAGAAACAGATGAGGATTTTGAAGAGAGTGTGAAACTTGTGGCGAACATCAAGCCGGATATTATAAATGTGACCAGGTTCTCTCCAAGAAAAGGCACACCTGCATTCAAGCTCAAGCCCCTTCCTCAGAGAATTGTAAAAGAACGCTCAAGAATTCTTGTAGAGATGAGATTTCACATCAGCAGAGAGAACCTTGAGAAGAGAATAGGAAAAACTGAAAGAGTTCTGGTTTGTGAGAAGGGAAAAAAACACACCATGATTGGAAGAACTATGGATTACAAGCCAGTGATTATTGAAGAGCCAGTAAAACTTGGAAATATTCTAGATGTTGAGATTGTTGGTGCTACTGACATCTTTCTCATTGGAAAATCTCTCTAAGTTCACCAGTTCTTTGCAGGTTCCAACCTTTGTCTGTAATCTTTTAATATCTGAAATATATCCACATGACATGGCACAAGAAATGGAATTAGAAGAACTGAAAAAATTTTACCCTGATCTGAATCCTCTAATACTGGCACGCCTAGAAAAAATGATTACATTGAGAACTCAGGGAATCAATCTCTATCCATACAGATTTGAGAGAAATACCTGTATTAGGGAAATTCATGAAAAATTTGTAAACCAGGGGCATGAGCCAAGTGCAGAAGTTGTCCAGATTGCAGGGCGATTGATGCTTATGAGAGAGCATGGAAAGGCGTCATTTGCACACATGCGGGATGAAACAGGTACTATTCAGATATATGCGAAACTGGATAACCTTGGTGAGGAAAAATACAGTTTATGGAAAAAGCTGGATGTGGGAGATATAATAGGTGTGCGTGGAAAAGTATTCCGCACAAAACGAGGAGAACTCACAGTAAGTATTGACAATTTTGAAATTCTTTGCAAATCAATCAGACCCTTGCCTGAAAAATATCATGGAATAAAGGATACAGATCTGAGATACAGAAAAAGATACCTTGATTTAATCATGAACCCAGATACGCAAAAAATTTTCACATTGCGAAGCAAAATTGTAGCTGAAATAAGAAGATTTCTGGAATCCCAGGGATTTCTAGAAGTTGAGACCCCTGTGCTTCAATCTGTTGCCTCTGGCGCTGCTGCAAGGCCATTCATAACCCATCATAATTATCTTAATCAGGATTTCTATCTCAGAATTGCTCATGAACTTCATCTCAAACGGCTTATCGTTGGAGGTTTTGAGCGAGTTTATGAAATTGGAAAGGCATTCAGAAATGAAGATGTAGATGCACACCATAACCCTGAATATACACTGCTTGAATTATACTGGGCATATGTTGATTACACAGATATTATGAAATTAACTGAGGCACTGGTGTATAGTGTCGCAAAAAAAGTGCTTGGAAAAGAAATCATAGAATATCAGGGGAAAACCATTGATTTAAGACCTCCATGGAAGCGCATGAGTTTTCTGGATGCTCTGAAAAATGAGGGGGTTGAGATAGACATTGAAAAAATTACCCATGAGGAGGCGTACCGCATCGGTGAAAAATTGGGTGCGGAATTAAAGTTAGAATACCCAACTGGTAAAATCTTGATGAAAATTTTTGAGAAGGTTTGCGAGGAAAAACTTATAGGGCCAGTTCACATTTTTGACTATCCTATTGATGTATGTCCCCTCACAAAACCCCACAGAAGCAAACCAAAAATTGCAGAAAGATTTGAAAGTTATATTGCAGGTATGGAAATCTCAAATGCGTACACTGAGTTGAATGATCCTATCCACCAGCGAAAAATGTTCCTGCAGCAAATTGAAGAAAGAAAACAAGGAGAAACAGAGATATATGCTTATGACGAGGATTTTTGTGAAGCCCTGGACTATGGCATGCCACCAACTGGAGGTCTTGGCATTGGAATAGATCGGCTTGTGATGATCCTCACAAATGCACCCTCAATAAAAGAGGTAATTCTGTTTCCAACAGTGAGTGCAAGGGCATCCCCATGAAAATTATTTCTTTCGTGCTGGTATTCGTGTTATTCTCGCCTTCCTTTTTGCATCCAGGTCTTCAAATTTTTGATGATACCCCACCCAGTTTTTCCAAAGGCAATCTTGTAGCACCTGAGTTTGTCCCATATTCTCAGCCTTTTGAAATTCCACCTGTGCCTTCTCAAGATTTTTACCCAATTGTCAACTGCAAACTCCAGCCCATCATAATTGGGGAAATATATGCCAGATTTGGGGGCGCTGCCCATGTTTACCTCCAGAACAACGACCCCATGGACTTCCAAAAACCGAGCAGTGACCTCTTTATTCTTAACATTTCTATCGTGTGGCATAATTCCATAAAAACAACAAAGCCTGTGCAAAAGTATGTGAATGCTGGGAATAAGAGTGACTTGGGAATTTGGAATTTCAAGGCCCCAGATCAACCTGGAAAATACCTGTACAACTTTGAAATCACAGCATTTGCAAGGGATGCACATACCAATCAATGGGCCGGGCCCAGGAATATTTCATTCAAGGAAAGTGAGATAGAAGTTGTTTCCCTTGGAAATTACCAGAAAAACGAGGTAGTTAAGAACGAAAAAGAAATTTACGGTAAAATAAATTCGCTTTCTAAACCCACAGCACTTGTAAATTCAAAAATTGAGGAACTGAAGAAAAATTCTACATCCACATACACCACAGCCCTTCTTCTTGAGATTTTTGAATACGCATGCACAATAAATTATTCTCAGGAACCTAGTGGTGTTGATTACTGGCAGAGTCCAGATGAGACCATTTCCAGGGCATCTGGTGATTGTGAGGACTTTGCGATTCTCATTTCTTCACTCGTGAGTGGTGCAGGTGGCACTGCAAGATTTGCATACACCAGTAATCATGCTTTCGCAATAATTTACATAGGAACAAACTTTACAGAAATCCAGAGTGCAGTCAACCTATACTATCATCATAACTTGAATATGGTATTTTTTGAAGATGAGTTTGGTTACTGGGTAATTGCAGACCCTGCTGGTGAACCCTATCTTGGAGGATTACCTGTTTCAGGGATCCCTTGCAGCGAGAAAAACGGCACCTGGTTGTGGTATCTGAATTCTTCATATATAGGAATTATTGACATTACATTACTGGATTACACTTCCTTTTCTCAATACCTGCCATATATTTACATTGCGGTAATTCTGACACTCAGTACTCTCAGCCTTGTTGTAATTTATGTGTATTCAAAGCCTGTGTGTGCACAATGCGAGATGCGAATTAAGAAAGATGTGGTTGCATACTGTCCAGTATGTGGTGCACCCTATCATAATACATGCCTTTCCTCTTTGTATTTCTGCAAAAAATGCAATGCCCATTTGCAGGAGATCCCTGTTGCAGAGAGAACAGATAACCAAATAGTTGGTAATAACTAATTTTTTGGTTCTTCTCGGTATTTAACGGCAATTATGTTTATATGTAATGTATATTTCGTTATAATATTAATAAATTATAGTTTTTCCAAGCTCTCCCTGATTTTTGCAAATTCCATATGCTTGTCCAGAAGACTTTTTTCCCGCTTTTTGAGTTCTTCCTCACGTTGTGCAAGTGCTTTTTCTCTCTCTTCAAGCTCCTTTTCCTTTTCTTCCAGGGCATCCAGTTTTTCCTTTTCAAGTTCCTCAATTTCCTTCTTCTTTCTTGCTAAGTCCTGTTCCCTTTTGCTTAATTCCTTCTCTTTTTCCTCAATCTCTTCCTGACGATTTAATATTTCCATCATACTCCGTTTGAGTTCTTTCTCTTTTTCTGTAAGTGTCTGTGCTTTTTCCTGGAGCCGCCTTTCCCTCTCATCAATTGCCCGCTCTTTCTTTGCCAGTTCCTTTTCCTTCGCAGCCAGCTCCTTTTCTTTTGAATTCATATATTCCTGGTTTTCCTTCTCCTTTTGGGATAGTGCCATTTCTTTTTCTGCAATCTCCCTTTCTCTATTTTCTATTTCCTGGCTCCTGCTTACGAGTGCTTTCTCTGCTTCCTCCACCTTCGCCTTTGTTTCAGCAAGGGAGGTAAGTTTCTCCTTTATCTGGCTCTCAAGATTTTCAATATTTTTTTCGCGCTCTTCCATTGCTTTTTCGCGTTCCAGCACTTCTTTGGCTTTTTCCAGCACCTTCTTTTTCTCTTTTTCCAGATCTTCCTTAATTTTATCTACTTCCTTCGCCAGCTTATTTCTCTCCTCGGCAATTGCGTTCTTTTCATCTACCAGCCTCTCCTCCTCCTCCTCAATCTCTTTTGCCTTTCTGCTGATTTCCTTCTCCCACCCAGTAATCCTTTCTTCCATCGCCCTTAACTCTCTCTCCTTTTCTGCCATCTTTTTCTCCTGATTTATGAGGGCATCGTACATTTCCTGGATCTTTGTCCTTTCTTTCTCCAGTTCCCTTCCATGTTCCTCAAGTTCTTTTTCTTTTTGTATAAGCAGTTTTTCTTTTTTGTCAATTTCCTCTCCTTTTTTCATATACTTCTGCTCAATTATTTTTAAGTTTTTCTTCT
>JBMFNP010000073.1:0-4982 GCA_049970095.1 Thermoplasmata archaeon
GGTACCTGTATTAAGGGGTATCTAAAGATACCCCGAACGCACAAACCCTCACGAGGGGCTTCGCCCCTTACGGTAACTTCTCCCCTTTCAGGGTATGGGAGGGTCGTTCTGCTGACGGCGAGGCTAGCGCCACTTACGGTCGGGGTTGCACCTGAGGAGGCATTGTCCAAGGTGCTATTGTCCACCTGAACACAGGGGAGTAGAAGGGTATAAATAACCGATGCTGCATTGCAGTCAAAAAGAGCATTGATCCTTGCGGAAATTGTATTACTGGGCACCCATGATCCATATTTCTCTGCAAGGAAAGCTCCTTACTGGTTGGAGGTTGAATGATGCCTGAAGTCCCAGAACAGCTGAAAAATGAGGATATTGAGGAATTCAGAAAGATGCTAAAAAACGGGAGTAGAATTTTCAAGCCAGGGGGCAGGGAATACTTTGATGATAACTATCAACCAAACAAACTTCATCACAGGGATACAGAAATAAGCAGAATTACTGGTGTGCTGCGTCCCTGCCTTGAAAAAGAAACACCCAGCACCATTATGATATATGGATCAAGTGGAACTGGAAAAACTGCAGTGATAAACTATATTGGAAACAAATTTAGAGAAATCGGGGTGAAGGAGAAAGTGCCGATTTTCTTTGTTTATGTAAACTGCTCCACAATGGATACCGCTTATGCATTGTTTCAGCATCTCGGAAACCAGTTTGCAGATGGAGATAAAAGCAGAATTCCGAGTACTGGATGGCCATTCCAGGCAGTGATTGACAAGTTGAAGGAAAATCTCAGTGCCTGTGAAAGAATTGTGATTCTGGCCCTAGATGAAGTAGACCGTCTCGTAAAGAAGAGCGGTGACGACGCACTTCACACCCTGCTCACTCTGAAAACAGAGTGTCCAAATGCAAAAATAGGTTTCGTGGGAATCTCAAATGACCTCCGCCTGATGGAAAACCTGGAGCCGAGAGTGAAGAGCAGGCTTGCGGGTGAAAACATAACATTCAATCCCTACACTGCAGAGCAGTTAAAAACAATACTTCTCACAAGGGCACAGCAAGGATTTCTGGAGGGAAAGTGGAGGGAGGAGGAAATTGCACTTTGTGCTGCAATTGCTGCAAAGGAATCTGGAGATGCAAGAAGGGCAATTCGCATTCTGAGGACCGCTGCAGATATGGCAGAAAGAGAGGGGGCGGAGAGAATAATGGAAGAGCACATTTATGATGCAAAAAATGCAATTGAAAAGGATGTGATAAAAGAGACTATACGGAAATTGCGCGACCATGAAAAACTTGTGCTGTACGGAATTTGTAATCTTCAACGCCAGAGAGAAAATATCACCACAGGTTCCATTTATAGTGTCTATTCAATATATGCTAAAACCATTGGATTATCTGAACTATCTCCCAGGAGTATCCGTGAGTATCTCATAAACATGGATGACCTTGGACTGATTTCTGCATATGTTCAGTCATGGGGAAGAAGGGGCCGCACCACACTGGCACAGCTGAATATCCCATTAAACGAAACCATACAGATTCTTGAAGAAGATCCCCTGGTAAGCGATTTGAGGAAAAAGATAAAGCCCATGATATACAGAGAAAAAACACTGGATGAGGTATAAATTTCTAGCGTGAACTTTTTCTGATTTTTTCGTTTTTCATGTCAAGAATATTGTGTATAACAGTTATGCAATGTTCTGAGTAGAGAGAAACTGGGGATAGTGAGAGTTTTGCCTTTGCATGCTTCAAAACAACCTCTTCCTCATACCCTGTCAGGTCCTTGTGGTCACCAAGCACAAACATAAGATTCTCATCAGGAAATGCATAATTTTGAACTGACATACCATCTTCCTTAAGATAATACACATTTTCTTCATTTTCAAGCACACCTTCTAGTGTAGAAGTAGAGACCTGTACACCTGGTGAAGTTTCAATCTCCCCGGAGCCATTGTACTTCAGTAGAGCATTCCTGAGAAGTGCGGCAGTACTCCTTTCATCTGGGTTGAGGTATTTCACCCGTTTCCCGGAAATTCTTATTAAAATCCCGGGTCTGGGAGCACCCTGGAGGTGAAGCATTGCTTCTGTGTCTTTTCTTATTCCATATGAGATTAGGAGTGCTGCAACCACGCACCTAGCCACCACATCAATTCTTTTGCCCGAACCAGGAAGATCATCAAGAGAGAAACTTCCATCTGTTGGCGCATCGTGGCAAACCACCAGAAATTTTCTCATCATGCAACACCTTCTACTCCAATCTCGCCCCCATGTTCCTTTGCAATTGAGAGATAGTTCTGGGCTTTTTTGTCCCTTCCCTTTTTCTTTGCGACCAGATACTTGCCAAACCACCCGAGCCATGAATCCGGGTATTTTCCTATAAGGTAATCAAAACAGAATTCTGCCTCCCAGATCTGCTTACATTCAAGATGGGAGACCCCTTTCTTATACCAGATTTCTGGGTTTTCCTCATTTTTAAGATAGGCAGTAAAGCATGCAAGCGCTTCAGCATACTTCTTTTTGGCAAAATAAATATTGCCAAGCAAGAGTTTGGCACCCAGATGCTCCTTAGGGATTTCAAACAACAGTTTTTCAATTTCCTTCATCCCAGATTCATATAGCATCTGCACTTTCAATACTATAAAATTTACATCATTTGTGGCATTTATCACTTCATCGCACACGCTTATTGCCTTTTCTATTTCACCAATCTCAAAATAACTCTTTGCAAGATAAAGCTGGATGGAGGGCTGCATCTCTTTTCTGGTGCCAAAGAACTCAACGAGCTTCCTGTAAAGTCCCTCTCTGAAGAGATTTTTTGCAAGACGCTCTCCAATCTCTGCCACAAATCCCCTCTCAAGAATCTCTATTTCCACACCAATTGCTTCTGTATACCTCCCGAGTTCAATGAGAATTTTTTCTTTTATTTGAAGTGTGTCTAAATCCTTTTCAAATCCCAATATTGATTCCGCAGCACGCAAACCTTCATTTAGAGATGCAAGCGCCTCTGCGTCCCTCCCAAGAACTTTCAGGATTTTTGCTTTCATATAATGTGCTTCAGCATACTCTGGATTTATTGTGAGTGCATTTTCAATCGCTCTAAAGGCTTCATCTGGTTCTCCAAGCGCAAGGTAAATGTCTGCAAGTGCATACCATGCATGGTCATAATTCGGATTTAATGCAAGTGAAATCTCAACAAACTTTAGCCCTTCTTCGCTTTTACCCAGTTTGTGGAGTGCATAACCTTTTGCATAATATGCGTAATCAAATTTGGGGTTAAGTTCTATTGCTTTCTCGTGATACTTTATGCTCTTGTCATGCATTCCCATTTTGTCAAGAGCGTTACCTATGTTATTCCATGCAATTTCATATTCTGGGTTGACCTCAAGTGCGTTGACAAAAAAAGGTATGGAGTCCTTGTATCTTCCCAGATTATATAGAGCATTTCCCAGGTTATTCCAGAGAACCTCATCGTTTGGATCAAGTTTTATTGCTCGCTGGTAGCATTCCACAGCCTTTTCCAGTTTGCCCATTCCATGATAGGTGTAACCTTTGTTATACCATGCATGCTTGTAATCTGGGTTGAGTTCAAGAGAGCGATCATAGCATTTTATCGCTTCATCATACATTCCAATTACAAAATATGTAAAGCCGAGATTGTTCCATGTTTCTGCGATTTTGGGATCAATAGCGAGGGCTTTCTGGTATGCCTCAATTGCCCGTTCATATTCCTCAATTGAAAAGTAAAGTGAACCTATGCTGTTATATGCTTCCACATTATCTGGTTTTACCACTATGGCATTCTCATAACATGCCAGAGCTGCCTCAACCTGCCCAAGGTTTTCCAGCATCTGGCCTTTTTTTAACCAGGGGACAGGATTCTTTGGATTCACTTCAATAATGCGGTCAATTACCTCAATTGCACCTTTCACATCGCCCATAAGAAATCTGGCACTTGCTTCATCATAGAAGGCAGATGTGTAGTTGGGATTGAGGGCGCGCGCCTTTCTGTAACACTCAATTGCCCCAATATAGTCACCCATGTAAGATAAGGCATTTCCCTTGTTATACCACGCAACATCATATTTTGGATTGAGTTTCAGCGCAATATCATAACATTTTATTGCTTCAGTATGCCTGCCCATTGCATTCAGGGTAACACCCTTGTTATTGTAAGCCACATCATTTTCGGGGTCTATTTCAATTGCCATATTGTAGTACTTCAATGCCTCCGTGTATCTACCTTCTCCAGAGAATGAATCACCAGTCATCACATAGACCATTGACCTCTGCCTTGTAAGTGTATCACCCATATCTTCGCCTCGCAGTATTCAAAAACGCATTAAACGCTTCATCCCCAAAAAGCACAAAGATTACCTTTGAAACATGCTTACCAACGAATTTTTCTATTGCGGAAAGCATTGCTTCAGCACATGCAGTATAGTCAACACCACCCACACCTGTACCCAGTGCAGGAAATGCAATGCTTTTCACTCCATATGCATCCGCAATTTTAATGGCATTAAGTGTGCACTCCGCAATTTTGTTGGCATCTGTTTTCAGATCCTGTCCCATTACTGCCGCATGAATCACATATCTTGCATACAGTCTCCCTGCACTGGTAACCACACAGTTTCCCACTTCTACAGGACCCTTTCTCATTGCCTCTTTCTCAATTTCAATTCCACCTTTTCTTTTTATTGCACCAGCAACTCCTCCACCCATCCAGAAATGGTTGTTTGCAGCATTTACTATTGCCTCTACATTTTCATCTGTAATATCCCCTTTTTTGATTATAACTTCTACATTTGGAAGCATAAATGATTGCATGTACACACCTGATGAAATGTTAAATCAGTAACCACCAGAGATTTATTAAAGTTTCTTTCATTGGATACTATGGCTCTCTAACCCCCCAAAACCCATAAATAACCATCTGTGATAACCATTTTTGTGATGCTTAACCTACCACCGAAATTTGTGGGCAGAGA
>JBMFNP010000074.1:0-4982 GCA_049970095.1 Thermoplasmata archaeon
AACCTTAACTTTGGTTGATGAGACTTATCTAATAATCTCAGCCAGGAAACCGAGAGCCTGCCAGATAGTAATGGTAAAACCTAAATCCAAAATTTTGAATTTTCAAACAAAAGTTATGTTCCTCCAGAGCCCGTAAGTTTTATTTATGCGGAAAAGTATTTCTCCACAATGAATAAAATAGCGATGGTGTGGATTTGCCTCTGGCTGTTTGCAGGTATTGGTATCTTCTTTATCTGCGTTATTCCGAGGAGCACAGATCTTGCAGGGATATTTGCACTTACAGGTATAATAATTGCAGCAGTTGCACAACTTGTGTTCGGGAGCGCCTCCTGGGGATTCATGGGAAGAGGGAGGGCAGCCGCCCCAATGCGATATGTTACAAGATTTCCCACTTTTATGAAGGTTATGACAGAGGACAGATATACCAGATACAACCCTTACGAGTGGAATATTGGCACAGGGCTCACAATATTTGGCATTCTGATGTTTGTATCCGCAATTCTTGCCTCCGCATATCTCTGGCATCTCAAAGGCTTATAGGTTCCAAGCAATGAAGAGGGCATTGAGAATACCAGTGATAATTGTAATTAGTATAACTGCAATCAGGTGTTTACGCAGCACCCTGCTTTCAAGATTTGCATCTCCGTTTATTGTGACTACTGCATTGTTGATTTTAGAAGGCGTTATTGCACTGGCTATGCCACCTCCATTCGCATGTGCAGCATAGGTTGTGAGGAATTGGCTATCACTCAATCCGATTCTTGTTGCAATATTTTTCTGGATTGGATAAAACATCACATTGGAACTTGCTTCGCTTCCTCCAACAACAGCACCAAATAGCCCAAGCCACGCAGCTACATAGATAAATGATGCCCCGAAAATTCCCGCAAGTGAACTTGCCACGATCAAATTCATGTTGTAGTTTTCAAACCACTGTGAGGGCACAAGTCTTCCGTCCACAACAGTCCTGGCACTCCATTCCATGATATATGCAATTGCAAAGAAGAGAGAATAGGCAAGAAACGGTTGTCCAATCCTACCAGCCCACATTTTTGTAACCTTCTTAACCTGGCCACCACTTAATTTAAGCATTGGAATTGAAATAATGCATGCAAGGAAAATCCATGTATAGATTTGAACGAATATGTCCAGATCAACGGGTTTATCGTATATGTAAAACAGGGGACCATCAACAGATTTCAGCATCTGAGTAATCTGGGGGACACTTATCACCAGAGCAAATGCAATGAGCACAATCCATGGAGAGATTGCCCATACAAACTTTTTCATATCCAATTTTTCTTTTGAACTCTGTTTTCTGGTTGCGGAAAAGATGTAAAGCACATACATTGTGAATCCGCCAGAGAGCACACCAATTAACAGCACAGGTATACCCGCAAGCACAAAAACAAGTGCAGAAATTCCAATACTGAGCCCGGAGAGAATTGCAGAGAGCCACCCCTTCTTTACAGAAAGATAACCCCCAATCATGTAAAGCATTGCAAATGAAATCAATGTTGCAAGTACTGGCAGGTAAAGACAGATCTTATAGGAAAGTAGCATGGGATCAATGTTAAACAGAGAAGCTGGCAGTGTGATCGGTATTGAGAGAAGTGCAAAGGAGGTGGTGGCATTATAACCAAGAACCGCCACTGAGACCGCAGAGAACGGATCAAAACCCATTGCAATAAGAAGTGGAGGAAACAGAGATGGAGTTACCACACCCAGTGAAGTTACCAGAGAGCCAAACCCGATACCTATGAATATTGCCTGCTCTTCCTTTGTCTCAGCAACGCGCTTAATTGCTGCAGAAATCACCTCAAGAGCATTTGCCTCTTTCATAAGAAAAATCATATACATGGTGAAAAGTACAGCAATTGTAATTCCAAAAGACTTTATTATTCCATACAAAGATGCAGCAAGCGCAACATCTATGCCTGTGTGGAAATATGCGATTGCGAGCACAAGTGCAACAAGCCAGCCAATTACAGCCATTACAGCACCACTCTGGCGGAACATTATAATTCCAAGAAATACCAGGACTAGTGGAAAAATCGCAAGTGTGATTGAGGGATAAATAATTACGCTTGCTAGAATTGCAATTAGCACAAGTGCAAATATCACAAATTCTTTTCCAAACTTCATTCCATCACCTGTTATCTATCACCCTTTTTGCCTTTATAGTATCCTTTGGTATGCTCCCCGGCTCAAGAATCTTCACTTCAGGTGTGAGCAGTAGCGTAAGCTTCAACTCATTCTGCAGTTTCTTTTCAAGTTCTCCCTTTTCCTCCTCACTCAACTTCTCCCTGCTTTCCACCTCAACAGTAAGCTTGTCCATATCTCCCTTCTTTCCAATAATAATCTTGTAATTCAATCCAACTCTCTCGTTCTGCATAAGCACATGTTCAATCTGCCCTGGAAACACATTTGTACCACTAATGATTATCATATCATCAGTTCTGCCCTTAATTGGGCTGTGCTTAACATGGGTTCTGCCACACGCACACTCTTTTATATCATAAAGATATGATAGGTCATGTGTTCTGAAGCGGAGTATTGGCATCCCTTCCTTCGTCAATGTGGTGAGCACTAACTCCCCATACTCCTCCCTCTCCACTTCCTCACCAGTTTTCGGATCAACACATTCTACAAAAAAGTGGTCTTCCCAGAGATGTAGTCCATCATGCAAATAACAGTCAGTAGAAACTCCAGGTCCGCACATTTCCGTTAAGCCATAAATATCATATACATCCATATTCCACAAATCCGCAAGTTTCTTTTTCAGTCCTGGTGTGAACATCTCCGAGCCAAAAATCCCGCGCCTTACCTTGAGGTCCTTTGCAGGATCAATTCCCATGCTCAATGCCACCTGCCCAAGATGTGCAGCATAGGAAACCACACCGGAAATAAATGTAGTTCCATAGTATTTCATGAGTTGGATCTGGCGCTCGCTCTGTCCCATTCCACTCGGAATCACGAGAGCACCCACTTTCTGCGCTCCATAATGAAAACCGAATGCGCCAGTGAATGTTCCATATGGAATCGGATTCTGGAATATGTCCTTCTTTGTCAAACCTGCCATAACCAGACATCTTGCCATCAAATCACTCCACACTTCAAGGTCATTTCTGGTATAGCAAACTGTGACAGGTACACCTGTGGTGCCAGAGGAGGCATGTAATTCCACGCAATCCTCAAGTCTTACAGCCAGCATGCCAAAAGGTGCATTCTCTCTCAAGCTATCCTTTGTTGTAAATGGAAGTTTTTTTATGTCTTCCAGTGTTTTTATGTCCTCAGGCTTTAATCCTTTTGACTTCATTGCATTTCTGTAAAACGGCACACTGTAAGCCCTCGCTACAATGCGCTTTAACCTCTTTAATTTCAATCTATCAAGTTCTGCTCTGGGCATCTTCTCGAATTTTTTCTGAAAATACATGCTTTCACTCCTTCTTTCTCATATCAATTACTCTTTTTGCCTTCCCTTCTGTTCTCGGTAATGTGCCAGGTTGCATGAGCTCCACATTTGCATGAATGCTGAGCACACTCAGTAAATCACTTTCCACCCTTGCCTTGAGCTTCGCAAAATCATAGTTTTTATTACTGGCAACTTCTGGTTTTAGCTCAACCTGTACATTCAGACGGTCAAGTTTGTCGTGGGTAACTAGAATCTGATAGAATTCTGCAAGTTCAGGAGTTTGCATAAGCACATGTTCAATCTGGCTTGGGAATACATTCACGCCGCCAATAATCAGCATGTCATCACTCCTTCCCTTGATTCTCATAATCCTTGGGTGCTGGCGCCCACATGCACATTCTTCCCAAACAACGCTTGCCAGATCTCTTGTGCGGTATCTCAAGATTGGCATCGCCTCTCTGTTCAGCATCGTGATTACGATTTCACCTTCTTCTCCCTCTTCAAGCACTTCTCCAGTTTCTGGGTTTATTGTTTCAATGTAAAATTCATCGCCCCAGACATGAAGCCCATTTTGTTCTGGACATTCGCAGGCAACACCAGGTCCATAGAGCTCAGACATTCCATAGCAGTCAATAGCAAGAAGACCAAATGTATCCTGGATTTTCTTTCTTGCCTCCTCGCTCCAGGGTTCCGCTCCAAACAATCCAATTCGTAATTTCAAATCCTTTCTAGGGCTAACACCTTCTGCCTTTACTGCCTCACACAGGTAGAGGGCATAGGAGGGCGTGGAGGCAATTACTGTAGTTCCGAAGTCCTTCATCAGCATAATCTGTCTCTTTGTATTGCCAGTAGATGCTGGAATCACCATTGCGCCTATGCGTTCTGCACCATAGTGGAATCCCAGCCCACCTGTAAAAAGCCCATAACCATACATATTCTGAACTATATCCCTGTTAGTAACCCCGGCACAGTCATACAGGCGTGCCATCAGCCGTGTCCAGGTTTCAATGTCCTTTTTAGTATAATAAACAACCTTGGGTTTTCCTGTCGTCCCAGATGATGCGTGAATCCTGATAATTTTTTCAGGTTTGACAGCCATCAACCCAAAAGGGTAGTTCTGTGCAAAATCCTCTTTTGTGGTAAATGGTATTTTTGGAACATCCTCAATCTTTTTTATGTGGTCTGGGGAGAGCCCTGCAGCACGAAATTTCTGCTTTATCGCTGGAACATTTGAATAGGCATATCTCACAATCTTTTTCATTCTGGTCTCCTGCAGCTTCCGAATTTTATCCCTCTTCATTAACTGCAACCCTTTCTCAAACATGGTGATCACAAAATGAGGGAAATAGTTGAGGAATAAAATACTTGCGTGTCCCAATGCTTTATGGCACAAAATTTTATTTTTCCCCACCCCAGAACCCAAAAAATGAGAAAAGAAAAAAGATTACCGCTCTTTCCGTTTTCTTGCCAGCACAACCAGAAGAATTCCCATGCAAAACATTGCAATCGCTGTTATCCCAGAAAATTCGCTTACTTGACTTGAAAGCGGATAGTTATCGCTTGCACC
>JBMFNP010000075.1:0-4977 GCA_049970095.1 Thermoplasmata archaeon
CCAAATAATTGCGAAACAAAATGGGAGATTGGAGATTTTACATGGAATGAAAGCAACACTCTTGAGTAATTCTACATCCCCCACACATAGGAAACTATTAAATAATAGAAAGAGTTATGAATAGAAAGAGTTATGGTTTCTTAAGGTGAGATTATATGACAGGAAAGATATTAAAAAAACTGGTAAGTGCCTTCATCATAGTGGGAGTAATTCCAATTCTGATTGTTGGTGCAATATGGCTCGGACTGGTAACCAACATGGGCAATGACGCCACAAATGCAAACAGAGAGATTGGGCATTCCGCAATGGATGCACTCAATCAGACAAGTGAAAACGCAAAAAATGCACTGAATAGCTCCACGGCAATTGCTATTAATGCATCCATTAATGCCTTGACGAAACAGGCTGAAAATGCACTTACACAGTTGGCGAAAGACAAAGCCCTGCAGAGCGATAGTTATCTAAAGAATATCAAGAAAATAACGGAAATCAATATGGGGGTTATTGTGGAAATTGAAAAAGCCAACCCATATATAGAGAATTATAGTGGGGTAATAAATAAGAGAATAAATGCATACCTATATGGAGAATTCAGCGGAACGCTGAAAGGCGGAATATACGGGTATATAGACGGGAACATCTCAGGGCAACTTGGAAATAAATCATACACAGTCATCGGTCCAAAGCTTGGAAATTTCCCTGTCACAAAAACATTTTTTGCGGGCGAGATTGATGCAAATATTGCTGGCGAAATAGTGATACCACAGGGTGTGTATCTCAACGGAACATATAATGGCAACAGTATAACATGGACAGGTGAGACACAAAGTGTTAACGGCACTATAAAGGGAATAACAGGTGGTGTTGTCTCTGGCAAGGATGCAGGGATAACCATAGATGGTATAGTAAGCGGGCACTTCAGAGGTATGCATGGTGGAGCATTTAATGGAACCATGAATGCAAAAATCACAATCCAGACGAGCGGGGAGATTGCAGGAACATTTAATGGCAGCATTGACCATCTACCTGCATTCTATGAGACACTATTCACAGAAGTGTCAGATAAGAACCCAGATTTGCAATGGATATATGTAGGCAAACCCGAAATTTGGAAATTTCAGACAAATGAGCAACTTCAATATATACTCACTTCACTTGGTGCAGTTGGTTATAACTGCACGAAGCGTGGCTGGTACATTCAGGCAGTAAATGAAAAAACTACGATTATTACACCCCCGTATGTGGATGCAGGTGGTGCTGGGCTCATGGTTACCGTCTCCGTGCCTGGATATTTTGACAGAGAAAAACAGCATCTAATTGGGGTCGCTTCTGCGGATGTAACGATACAGTCGCTCGCTACCACGATCATGGAGATAACTACATACACGACAGGTTATGCAATGCTCGTAGATAATAATGGGCATCTGATTGCAACAAAAGGATTGAATGTATCGTTTGATGCCTGGAGCAAAACAATAGAGACAGAGAACTATTCACTTTCAAATAACACGGAATTTCGGAATGTAGTTTCTAAGATGATGCAGGGTGAGGAAGGCATCGCAAAAGTGAATGTAACTAAATTAGAAAATTTTGACTATGGGCCTACAGGCAGAAACTCCACATTAGGCACAAAATATATTGCATATGCACCGATACCCACAACAAAATGGGCAATTGCAATTATCGTTCCAGAACAGGAAGTGCTTGCAGATGTATATACCACGCAAAACAAGCTCAACAATGCCTCAGATCAGGCAATTAACACGATCAATCAGAACATTAACAACACAAATTCAAAGATGGACAATGATATTAATCTCTCGGTTTCAAAAGTCAATTCAAGTATCGCCTCTGTGGTGGCACTGATTACCATCATGCTTATTTTGGCAATTGTGATTGCAGTGCTGCTTGCATACCTTGTATCAAATAGAATATCCGCACCGATTAACAAACTGACAAAAATGGCAGAGCGCGCGAGCAAAGGTGAAAAGGTTTCTGCCGAGGAGTTTGAGGTCAGAACTGGTGACGAGATTGAGGACCTTGGCAAGGCATTCGGACGCATGAGTGCAAGTGTAGAATTTGCAAAGATGATACTTGAAGAAAAAGAGAAAAAATAAAAATTATACTGGAGGCATCATATGACGCTAACAGATGAAATAAAGCAACTGGTAAAAAACTATGTAGGACCACTAGGCGAAATTTTTCTTCGGAAGCAGTGCGATATTATTCACGCAGACATTGAAAACCTCACAATAGAAGACTTAAAAAAGCTCATACCTTTAATTGAGAAGAACTCTGTGCTACTCTGTGGTAAAGGTAAATCTATGGAATTGAAAAATGGACTTGAGGCAATATTAACAAAATATTCAGGTGGTGAAAAAATATGAGTATGGACCGGTTAAAAAATATTACTGCAATTGTAGAGGCTATGAATAGGGGAGATTTCACCAAGCGAGCTCCCGTAACGGATGCCAATGACGAGATAGACGCACTTGCACGCAATCTGAATGAATATCTTGAATATGCACAGGAAGCAGAAAAGAAACGGGAGACATTAACCGCTAGAATTATGAATATTATTGAAGTCACGAGTGCTGTTGAACAGGGTGACTTCTCAAAGGCTTGCGTGGTTTCGGAACCCGGCGATGAGATTGACATGCTCAGCTATGGCATCAATAAAATGATTGAATCACTTAAAAAGGCAACCGAAGATAATTTGAAATATCAGAGAGATTTGAAACAGCGCCTTGCAGAAAGCGAAAAACTCAGCGGAGAACTCAAGCAAAAACTTGAAGTGATTCAGAAACAGCAGGAAGTGATACGAAAATTGCAGACGCCAATCATACAGGTGTGGGAGAATGTGCTTGTAGTTCCGCTTGTGGGTGTGCTGGATTCACAGCGGGCAATGGACATGATGAACATGGTGCTGAATGCTATCGTTGAGTTAAATGCAAAAATCGTAATTCTTGACATCACAGGCATCGCCGCTGTTGATACAAAGACCGCAGATTATTTCATAAAAACAGTCAAAGCAATCACATTCATAGGTGCGGAAGCACTGCTCTCAGGGATCCGGCCAGAGGTAGCACAGACGCTCTGCCATATCGGCGTTGAATTTGGCAATATAAAAATTACAAGAACACTGAAAGATGCGCTTATGCTTGCACTTGAAAAATCAAATTATAAAATTATTACGCGGAGAGAATAGGATGAGTGAAATCAAACAGGGACCGATTCCAATCTTGAAAATAAAAAACACACTGGTTGTAAGTCTGCAGCGGACATTGCATGGTAGAGATGCTGAGAATCTCATTAGTGACATAACAGTAGCGATCTCCCGAACTTCTGCAAAATTTCTCATCATAGACATTTCTGGCGTAAAAATCGTTGACAGCTTTATTGCAAGAACAATGAATAACATTGCGAGCATGACAAAGAGTATGGGCTGCCAAATGCTCATCGTGGGCATGAAACCTGAAATTGCAATCACACTTGTTGAAATGGGAATTGAATTGAAGGGCGTAATCACAGCCCTTAACCTTGAACATGGACTTGAGAAAGCTGAGAGACTTGCTGAAAAACCATTTGAAGAAGAATATGGATGAATATGAGTTCTCACTGGAACGCGATGATGATTTATATGCACTTTATGATCAACTGTTTTCAATACTGGGAGAGAAAGGAATATCCCGTCTGGATACAACAAAAGTAGTAACAGCTGCATCAGAACTTGCCAGAAATATAATTCAGTATGTTGGAAAAGGTAAGATAAAGATAACAATAGATGAGAACACAGTTATACTAACCAGTGAAGATAATGGAAAAGGAATAGAACACCTTGATGAGATACTTGCAGGTAGATATCGGTCCAAGCATGGACTCGGAAAAGGATTGCTTGCAGTGAAAAATCTAATGGATGAAATGAAGATAGATACATCTCCAGAGGGCACAAAAATAAGATGTGTAAAATATCTGGGGTGAGTTATGGAAGAGCAATTTTCCCTATATATCTGCAGAGAAATAATTGATATGGAATTTCGCATGCTCCTCTCCAATTTTCCGATCACAGAACAGATCATTCGCCATAACATCAAGAAATTTGGGCTGGATAGAGAAAGGGTGGTAAAGGAGAGCGTGAGAAACTGGTTCAATGCCCTAATAGAGCAGGCAACCAAACTGGTAGATGCGGTAAATGTAGAGGGCTTTGTAATGAAGATAAAGCCAAAGCTCTATCGTGCGGACGATTGGTATGAAATAAAATTAGAAAAAGAAGTTGTTTCAGACGAAGATATTCTTCCGTTCACTGAAGCAATATATGCAGAAATGGGTACGCTTAACTATAGCGTGCTAGAAACTACAAAATTTTCAACATTATGTGCAGAATATCTTAACAGAATGAAAAAGCCTGTGCACGCATATTACATCATAGAGGCAAAGAGTTGTATTCTAAGTTTCTTACCATGCGAAAAAACTTTATTAGATAGACTTCCATTAAATTTGAGAGAGATGGAAAAAACAATGGTGCTGGGAAACAAAATATATATCATAAAGGGGAGGTAGGTTATGGAAATAGAAGTTGTGATAGATAGCATCCCTCTGCCTGGATATAGCGTATGTGGAGACAGCGCATTTGTGATTGAAGGAGAAAGGATGCTTATAGCATGCTGTGATGGGCTTGGACATGGGCAACCTGCACATGAGGCAGTAGAACTTGCTGAGAGCATTGTGCGAAAGAATGCAGAAAAAGATATCTGTGAAATTATGCGGATATTACATGAGGAATTGCGGAAGAGTGTGGGTGCAGCGGTGGGAATTGTAGCAATTGATAAAAGCAGAGGAACACTTGAGTATTGTGGTGTAGGCAACATAGATTTAAGAGCATATAGCAAGTTAGAGTTTCATCCTGTGTCTGTACCTGGAATTGTCGGCTATAATATGCGAAAGTGCATAGTTTACACGACCTATGTTTACCCAGAT
>JBMFNP010000076.1:0-4792 GCA_049970095.1 Thermoplasmata archaeon
GTCCATTGCGTAAGCCCGCTTTCAAAACCATCATAGAAGAGTGTTGTGGTACTCACTGCATTGATTGCATTTCCGAGAATAAATTTAGGTGCAGGTGGTACGGGTGGTGGAATCCTTATATCTCCAGTGCCACCAATTGCTCCAAGAATGCTTGTGAATATCTGGCTTAGTTGTGAGGATTGCGAGGCATAGAAATAGCCATCATAACCTGCATTTGAGAATTTGGCTGCAGAGGTGCTTGCAATCTTCCAGAGCCAGTACTCTTGTGTTCCTGCCTCCTGCCCATAGTGGTTTGTATCAAGTTTACCGAGCGAAGGATGTTCAAAGTGCGCGACACCCAGTCCCACAGTATATACAGGCACATGCACCCATACATCAGTTGAATTTATTGTTTCAATCAGTCCCCATCTGGTTCTATCTCCATTTGAAAACTCAACGGGCCACCAGTTCTCGTTGTCGGGGTCAAAATCTCTTCCTATGGGGGTTACCTCCCCCAATATTTCCTGGTCCTGTAAATCCCAGGCACGCCATGGCCCGAAGAACTCGCTACCGCCATCCGGTCCCGCATTTCCTTTGGGCACCAAAGTCTCACCAACTTTTCCACCGTTCCCCCTATACTTTCCCCAATCCATACCATCGGAGAGCACAATTACTGCGGGAATTATTCCATTCGCATTGTCCACTGTATGGTTGTAATATCTTGCATATGCAATACCAACACCAATTGCATCCCATATAGGTGTGTAGTATGTTGTACCAAGGGGACTCATTCCTAGTGCTGGATTTGTGAGATAGCTAAGGATTGTGTTCTTTGTAGCATCTGTTACAGAACTCCTGTTAACCCAGATATGCACACTCTCGGATGCGTTATTATCTGTTTTCAGATCGCTGTTGTATCTGTTTCGTGAAACATTCATGTCCCAAAAAACATTTTCATCAAGATTTATGGTGTTTTTATCTCCAAATGCAATTAGTGTGATGTTATCGCTTGCAGTGAGATTCGGAAGAATTACATTGCTAACAGCAGAGACAAGGTCATCCCATTTTGTCTTTCCATCACCATCAGGGTCCTCTGCCATTGAACCAGAGTTATCTATGACAAGGTAGAGGTCCATTGGCTTTCTTTCCCCTGTGATGCCTGGAAGATTTGGGACTTCGGGTAGCCAGTATGCTGTTGATGGTGTGTGTGCTGCTCCTTTAGTGTAATTGAAGACTGCAGAATCATTGGTATAATAAATTCCCGCGCCTCCATATACAGTTCCTGATTTATTCACGCTCCCGCTTAGCTCCCAGTCCCAATCACCAATCACCCTAGTGCTCACATCCTTCCTTGGAAGGAAGTCCAGGGGGCTCTCACCATTGATATTTAGCAGGGTTGCATCATGATTCCAGTTTTGTGCAGTTCTCTCTGGCACCTCCATATCATCATAGAAAAAGAATACCTGGATTTGCTGGCTTGCATTATTGTTCGCCCTTATAAACTCCGCACTTCCATAGATTCCCTCAGGATCTGCCATTACACGAATTGTTTCAAACCCTGCAAATAGAGGCACCCAGATAACCTCAGAGACTGCCTTTCCATTGCTCACATAACCACTTTCATTTACTGTGCTCGGAGGAACATTTACATTTCTTGAGCCAATGATTGTATCTCCATCAAGGAATCTTACGCTCACTGAGGCATTCATGCCCCCAAGGTTTGTTATGTTTATCTTCAGCAGATATGAGGAGCCAACCTGTGGATTGAGTTCACGGAGGTAAATGTAGGGGCGGTAATGTGTGGCTGCATAAATATCTGGTGCAGTAATTTTTATCTCCGGCTTTCCCTCTATTCTTCCGCACCAGTGCACCATGCTGAGCATAATCTCCGCGATCATTGTTCTGTTTGCAGTGTATGCCAGATTAAATGCAAGATAACATGCATGCCAACCTGAAGGATCAAATACTGCAGAGCCAAGCACATTGTCGCTCTGGCGTTCCCAGTGATTTATTGCATCTGCCCAGAATATTGGTAATGCATTCTCTGTTTTGTTGTATGCCCTTGCAGAAAATGAAGCAAAGGAGGTGTTGCTCATCTGGAATTCCAGCCCATTTGAAATCTGGCCCTCACGCACCCCATAAATAATTTGGTTTCCTATATAAGAGGTTGGTGAGCCCGTGGTGTTTGCACCTAATATGTTGCGCATGAAGGGTGTGTTTGCAACTACACTGTCGTTGAGAATGTATGCACCCATTATTATAACAGAATGCTGTGCTGGGCTATCTGTAAGATAATAGTTCTGCAGGATGTTTATGTCATTGGCTGTGAGCGTATTATAACCACCTGCTCCATATGAAAGCCCTGTATTCCAGATCACGCAGTTATATCTGCTTATGTTATATTCCGAATTGTTTCTGTCCTTTCCTTTTTCCACAACCTGGAGGTCCATATCTTTACCAAGCGTATAGCCAAGGCTCTGGAGTGCAGAGAGAATTTCTGATGTGGTGTCGGGTAATGTGCCATTATTATTTGCAGAACTATCATCATCCACAACCAGCATCGTGTAAATTACATTTATCTGGTTAAGGAAAAGGGTGTTATTATAAACATTGTTTCTTTCATTCACTTCTGCAATTTTGTTGTAGGGATCCACCATTACTGAGAGTACAAAAATTCCTACAAATGGAGGCGTCCATGTGAAATTAACTCTCTTTGAGTCTCCAAATGCTTCCAGCTCAATTGTCTGTCCACTGATAGGCCATTCCCTTGCAACCTCAATTCCTTCATAATACACAATTAACTGTACTTCCACACTTCCATTTGTAGCGTTTGTATGGCTCACATCTCCGTTATTGCGTATCACCGCACTAACATTAATTGGTTCTCTATATCTCGGGGTGAGCGTAGAAATTTCCTGCCCTGCAACCGCAAGGTCGTCTCCTGTCCTTGCAGTTATTCCAGACAGCCAGTTTACAACCAGATAGGCAAGGATTGCCTGGTCCCCAGTTTCTTTGAATGCACCAAACTCCATTGAAAGCACCACAACCCTGCTCTCAAACCCACCCACCTGCCTCTTAAACTGATTTGCAAATTTAATCTCTCCACTTTCATTCACAAGTAAGGGTGTGCTGAATGGTATGTTTAATGGGCGGGTATTTGTGAAGACAAGAGGATTGATATAGGGCTTGAGGTTTGATGCGTTGATCCATCCACTCCCATAATCTGTACCATATATTCTTGTTGGGAGAGAAATCTGCGGCTGCACACCAGAAATACCCAGATATGTGCTGAGAAATGTTGTGGATACATTTTCCAGAATATTCGCGCCTGCAAGCCAGAGCTTACCACCTCCATCTAAAAATCTCTGGAGATTGCTTACATCAGCAGAAGTTAGTGTATTATTTGTAAGCCCTCCTTCCCAGATAACTACATCAAAATTCCGCAGCTGGTACTGGGCTGGACCTATGTCATAAGCTGGACCAGAGGCATTCTGGGGAACTGTGGCAAGCGTATAATTTACATTAATTGAGTTGAGTGCAGCAACAAAGTTTGCACCCATATCCCATGGGGTGCCTGCTCCCCAGCCATCATCATCAACAAGGAGGAGTCTTGGCATTACCGTAACCCCCACACTCCCACCAGTTCCCTGGATGTTCCCAGGATAAACATCTGTAATTGAATATGATATTACATGCTCTCCACCAGGCTGTGCAATCCATGTAGTGAAAATCTCAGTTTCTCCATAGCCAGGTACAGAAATGCACTGAACATCAAGATTGGATGTGGCGGTCGTAGATACAAAGGTGTCATTCACATAAATTATTGCTGAGGATGCTGCAGTGCTTGCCAGATTTTTTATCGTTGCTGTAATAAACACAGTTTCTCCTCTTGTGGGTGAGCCTGGATTAAGTGAGATCCGAGATACAATAAGTTTTGGCAAAGCAACTTCCTGAGAGCCAAGCACAACTGTTACTGTAAAACTTTTGATTGATGGATGGCCTGCATAATCTGTGGCATTCAGAACACAGGTGTATGTATCTGCACCTACATTTGCAACAATGTCTGCGCTCTCAAACCTGCTCTCAGAAATTCTGTTAAGTTTTATTACACCCAAACCAAGGCGTGTGAGGTCAGCATACACACTATCAGGATTAATGTCATTGTCATAAATCTCTGCCCAAACCCTGAAAATTGCACCTGCAGTGACAGGGCTTGGATTGGTACCTACTCCTGCAATATTTGGGGGATACCAGATATTGTTTACTACCTTTACCTCCTGCCACAATAGAATATTTTTAATTGTGTGTATAATCTGGACTGTTAGATTTTGTGGCTGGGTAAACAGAGATGTGGATTTCCATCGCCAGCAATCACCAACATGCCAGTACTGGGTAGAGATTCCACCATCTGCAGGAGAAAGTGAATATCTTGTGCCATCCTCAAACAATAGAAGTATGAGAAGATGCTGCGACACTATATCCTCTCCGCTTACATATGTTAGATTCACATGCGCATAATAACCTCCAGGTGTATTCTCATACCATGGTTCGTCTGCCTTAAAATCGCTATTTGCCCTCGGTGGCGGTGTTGGAAATGATGTCTGCACCCATGCAAAAATTGTGGAAAATAGTACCACTGTGATCACCAGTATAAGGAATGAGCCAATGACACTGCTAACACCACTTTTCCTTATGGCTTTGTACATCTGCTCTCACCCCCTACCAGTCCATGCACTATTGATGTGCCAATGACAAACACATCATCTACAAACACGCCTTTGTCATAGCTTGCACTTGCATAGTGGATGGCATC
>JBMFNP010000077.1:0-4139 GCA_049970095.1 Thermoplasmata archaeon
GATATACGAGGAAATGAAGAGCAAGAGTTTTGGTTATTACAGGGCAATTTTTGAGCTTGGAAAAATTGAGAGAAATATGGAGATGCTGGAAAAGGCACTTAGGTGGTTTGAAAGTATTGGGAACAGGGTGTGGGTGGAGCGGGTAAAAAGGGAGATTGCGAAGCAATGAGTGGGCAGTGCCTCACATTCTTGGCACAGCCATAAAAATAGCAGGCATCAGGGCTATAAAAAGAAGCACACTGCTTAATTCTGAGGTCGATGGCACCACAATTGTAGAGTAGTTCTGGCTTGCTCTAGCATATGAAGTGTTATCAATCGCATAGAAATAATACTGGAGTGTGCCAGGAATGCTCTGTGGAGGAAGTGTGCAGGAATATGTGCCGTTGTGTGCATCCCCAGAAGTTAGGCTCATTGCTATGGCATACCAGGTATCTTCATTTACTGGCTTATAATATGTCCAGATGGCTGTGATGTTATCAATGCTACTCACATTTACATAAATCACAATCGGCTCATTCAAGCCCACGCCTGCTGGGGGAGTGTGCTCAAAGAGTATCCTTTCCTCAAGGACGACATTTGCATACACATAATTTCCTGCATCAGTAATTACTACTGGTGTCTCCCCAGATACATTAGAAAGCCCCCATGTATAATCAGTAGCGTTCAGAAACTCAATTGAGCCCGTGGTTCCTGCCAGTGCATCTTTTAATTTCACAAACAGGTTATTTTTTGCAGTTCTATTTATGTAACCAATTCCATCTGAGAGATCAACCGGAATGCCGCATCCCGGAAATGCATGTCGCTGGTAGTTTGAGAGTCCCACATATGCCTGGATCCAGTTGAAATCCAGAATTTTCAGAGAGAAATATGGAGATGTAATATTTCCAATCCCTGCAGTGATCCCATTCCACATGATTTCACCTCTTGCATCATGCTGAACAGTTACATATGTCACCAGCGAAGGTGTGTAGTTTTCCCTGTCCACAAGGAAATAGCCATAGCCAGCACATGTAGTTGAATTTTTCATTGCTTCGTAAGACATCCAGAAATGGCCACTATCACCCCAGGATGTGCCCCATGAGTTTACAAGCCGAAATGCACCCACACCATCTGCGGTCTGTTTCTCATCATCAAATCCATAAACTGTGACTGCATGGAGGCCTCTGTATGTGTTAGTATTCACTTCAGACACACAGTAGGTGTTGTTGTAGGAGGAAATGTAATCAAAATTTGAATATACCTTTATCGCAATTACCGCAGTGCCTCCGTTCGCAATATGCTGTTTTAGGTTTGCAAGTCCTGCATCATCGGATATTGAAAGCCAGGAATAATTGTATGCTCTGAATTGGAGTGCATTCAGATAGACCTGTGTGGATGATGGCCAGGAGGAGTTATCACTTGCACTGTAAGGAATATCTGCATAGGTTGCGCACCCCATTGTACAAATAAACTCCATAGCCTCTGATATATAACCGCCAGTATCATAACCCCCGTTTATATGATGATAAAGAAATGCTGGAGAGCACTGATGTGAGGTGAGATTTGCATCCCATTGTTTTTCACGCCATTCTAAATGGGTGCGATGATAGTATCCAACTGCCCATGCTGTGCAGGAACCTTGTGAACCCTGGCTACGCACTGGCGGTAGTCCAGCAATATTTATTACTGAGTGAATGCTGTGATTTGTTTTGATGTCTACATCGGGAGAGGCAGGAACGATTGTATCCACCCTATGACTGGGGGCTGTGAGTTCAGGTTTTTCTGGCAAAGCACCTAGTCCTTGCTCCTCCACACCTTTTATGCCTACATCCTTTATGCCTTCTTCTCTACAGTTTGCAGACACCTGAGCCACAAAAGAAACTCCGATTACAAATACCAGAAAGATTGTAATCCACATAGTGTGCATGTATTCACCACCTTTCAATCTGTAAGCCCCATGCATTTTTAATATTTTAACCTATGCTTCTCTCTTATTTCCATTCCTGCCCGATTTTTTATACAATTGCCTTTTTCTTCACATCTTCCATGGCCTGGTTGAGAATTTTCAGTCCTTTTTCCACAAGCGCATTTGCCCTTTCCTCACTGGGTGCATCTGAAAACACCCTTATTAATGGCTCAGTTCCTGATTTCCGCACCAGTAGCCAAGAATTATCATCAAAACACACCTTGTAACCGTCAATTTTGAGGATTGTGTTAGCTGAAAATTCAGTTTTCATAATCTTGTAAACCTGAACCATCACCTTTGCCTTGAGTTTATCTTCGCAATACACTGCTTCCTTGCGCTGGTAGAATTTTGGGAACTCTTCTGAGATTTCTTTCAGCGTTTTTCCATGGTTGATGAGAATTTCCAGTAGTTTAAGAGTGCTTAACAATCCGTCTGCGAACATTCTGGGAATGAAAAAGTATTTGCCAGTTTCTTCATATGCAAACACAGTATCTGGATTCTGCCTTATTGCAATTGAAATTTCGGGCGGTCCAATTCTCGTGCCTACAACATCCACCCCAAACTGATTTGCAACCCAGCTTATAAGCCCTGATGAATTTATTGGCGTAACAATTTTTCCTTTCTTTTGGCTGAGAATTTCTCTTGCGAATATTGCAGCAATAACATCTTCTGAGATCACTTCCCCCTCTTTTGTTATAAAAAGCACACGGTCTGCATCTGTATCTGTAGCAATGCCGATGTCACAGTTTTCAGCTACAACTTTCTCTGCAGTTTTCTGGAGTGTGTGTTTTCTTGGTTCGGGGCGTCTTTCTGGCAGAGGAGAAGGTATCGCATTAATTGTTAGCACCTCGCATCCAGCACTCATTAGAATTTTAGGAAGAATTTGATGTGCACATCCATTTACGGGGTCAACCAGCACCCTGTATCTCCCACTTTTCAGTCGCTCAAAGTTCACACTACTCCTTAAAATGTTCGCATACACATTCAGGGCAAAGAGGTTCACAAAATTTCCGAATTTTTCCATGGAGGCGCGGGTCCTCAGATACTCTCTGCGAAAAAATATTCTCTCAATTTTCTTCCCTGTATCGCCACCAATATCACTGCCATCAGAGTTCATGAGAACAATGCCTGATATTTCCGGGGGTGTGTGCGAACCTGTAATCATTGCGCCTCCAGGCAGTTTCTGGTCCACTATGTAGGATGCAAGCCCTGGTGTTGGAAGAATATCACAGTAATCCACATTTACCCCCTGAGAATTGAGACCCGAGATAAATGCCATTGCAATACTCTGGGCGCCAAATCTTGAGTCCCTGCCAACAGCCACCTTTGCACCCTGTCCTATGTAATGTCCAAAAGCCTCACCCACACGAAGTGCAAACTCTGGTGTGAGGTACTCGTTGATTCTTCCCCTTATTCCAGCAGTTCCAAAAAGTTTCATGTTTTCACGCCTCATTCAGTTCTTTCAGAAAATTTTCAATTGCCTCAAACAACTCTTCTTTCGCCACATTTACATCATAAATACAAACGAAAATTCTTCTTCCTGCCCTTCTGAGCATCACCCTTTTCGTGTTGCTGATGCAAAGCAAACTTTCAGGGAGATCAAAGCTCATCTGTTGGCAGATTTTCTCGCTTGCTTTTAATGCAGCCATACACATCATTGAAAGTAGAGGCCCTGGTGTAAAATTCTCCACATCAGAAACCTGAATCTTTCCATCCTCGCTCACAAGAATTGTACCAGTACATCCATGCTTCCTTTTCAAATCTGCCATCTTCTGATATATCTCAAGGTTTTCCATGAGATGGAGATTAAGTGAGAATATTAAAAGATTTTGTGTTCTAGTGGGCGTAGAAAAACACCACCATATTTTTTCTGGGGATTATAAGGAAAAAATGCGAAGGAGAAAAGGGCAAATGTGGGATCCTACACCTAATTAAGGAATAAGTGGTTTTGAAGGTTAAAACCTTTATAAGTGGCTATGTCTGTCCATGCTCCAGATGGTTGTTTGTAGGCACTCAACGGATCACCATACATTGTTCTCTCCGCGCTTATTGGTGTGCCTGTATTGTCCCAGCCAGTAATAACCTTTACGGTGTAGCCGTGAACTTCCTGGTAGTCTGTTATGGAATCGCCATCTACATCTGGGTTTTTGCAATTCGCATATGCGCACTTTTCAGCATCTGCAGTGCTCATGTG
>JBMFNP010000078.1:0-3972 GCA_049970095.1 Thermoplasmata archaeon
GCTAGCCTCGCCGTCTGCAGAACGATCTTCCCATACCCTGAAAGGGGAGAGGTTACCGTAAGGGGAGGGGCGCTAGCCTCGCCGTCTGCAGAACGCCCTCCCCATACCCTGAAAGGGGAGAGGGTACCGTAGGGGGAGGGCTTGCCCTCCCCTCGTGGGAAAGCCCTGGACGCGGGTTCAAATCCCGCCGGGAGCATAACTAATACTTACTGTTTTTTTTCAAGTTTTGCAAAGAATACATAGTAAAGCCCGCATGAAGATAAATAAAAGAGAGAGCAGAGCACAAATGGAACATAATCTGGGAACATTGCCCACAGATACCCGCTTGCAAGATAACTCAAACTCCAGGATGCATTCCATGCAAACATGGTGGCAGCATTTGCACTTGTTCTATCCTCAACACTCACTGTGGTCATCATAAATGCAGTACCTATTGGTGAAGATACCATCATCAAAATCGTACGGATGATGTACAGAATCGCTGCAACCAAAAAACTGGGTGCAAATGGTATCATGAATAGAAAGAGTACAGAGATTCCCTGTGTGGTGACAATCATTTTTACCTGCCCGTATTTCTCCGCAAAAAATGGAGCAACCAGAAAGGAAAATGACATGATTACTGAGGAGATGGTCATTATAACACTTACATGAGGAAGTGCAACAGCATAGGCGGTATCAAAATCAGGATAACTGTGCAGGAAAAATTTGTTTGTGAAAAATATAGGGAACCATGGAATTACAAGCGCTGCACCCAGTCCTATTAATAGCTGAGCGAGTGCAAACCTAAAAATAAGTTTTGGGTCTTTAATTTTGAATGAAATTCCATGGAGTTTTGTGCCATTTTCCACCTGCGTGAAGAGAAGCACGACGATTTGTGTTGAATTTATAATTAGAGCAATGAGTATGCTCCACCAGAAACCTACAACCACACTTGTTGAGAGAAATTGTATGATTCCAGATGGTAGCACTCCACCCAAAAAAGTCCCAATAGCCGTTCCAATTTGCTGAGAAAAAGACTGGATACTAAATGCATATTTGTTTATTTTGGCACTGCACATATTTGAGAGTACAGTAACAAAGGTGGGTCCCACGAGTGCATTTCCTATGCCTCCAATCACACTGGAAACAATATATAGAGTGAGATTAACCTTGACCAGGAGTAAACCTGTACTCACCAATCCAAGGGTGTATCCTGCATAAAGTGTATTTTTTTTGCCAAGGGTATTTGCAATTAACGGTGTTAATATGTATGTAAGTGTCGTTGCGATTCCACCGATCCCACCAACCCAGCCAATATTCTGAAATGAGAAACCCACACTCTGCATGTACAGGGTAAGCATGAACCATGTCATTCCACCCCCGATGCCTCCTGCAAAAGATAGGAAAATCATCAATTTCACATTAACAGAAAACTCAGAATATGCTCTGAAAGTGCCTTTAAGCATATGATTGCTTGCAAGAGGCTCTATAGGAGTTTTTATTTGCATCACTGTGCATATAAGGTGGGGCATTTAAATAATTTTGGATAACCTCCTTCTTCACTCTTTTCGTGTGTCTTTCAGAAACATCAGGAGACGAATCTCCTCTGGTGTAAATCTGGTGTTTTCCCTGAGAATTCTATCATTGTTCTCAGCCATGGCTTTAAGTATGCCAGGTAACCCCTTAGTAAGCATCATTATCTGTTTTAGATTTTCCTCTGGAATCTTTTCGTTTTTAAGAATTTTTATTGCATCCTCCGCATCCACACCTTGCAACCTTATTTCAATACCAAAACCCTCTTCTATGTCCTTTGCGGTGTAACACCACATGTACGAGGGTGTGTCTGAACGCATTGTGAACATTAGTTTCAACTTTGCCCCCTCTCGAATTCCCTTGATAAGCCCCGAAAGGATATCGACGATTTCCTCATTTGCGTTATGATAATCATCAATAACAAGCACAATCCTCGCGTGCTCCACCTCAATGTAGAGAAGCCTGAGAAATTCATCAAGGTCCACTTCTCTGGCACTGTTGAGCATGTTTTCAAGTGCCTTCTTGCCCATTTCTGAAAAGAATCGGGCAAGTCCTCCAAGTAGATTCCAGCCATTTTCATTTTTCCGCAGCGTATACCAGAAAATATTCGAATTTTTTTTCACGCGTTCAAGTCCCTTATACGCAAGTGCACTCTTCCCTGCACCCCATGGGCCAGTAATTGAAATAAATTTGGGTTTTGGTGAATTCAGCACAGTTTCGATAATTGCAAGTTCTTCCTCTCTCCCGTAAAATTCCCTGCATTCGGGGACTGAGTACCAGAGTTCCACATACCTTTTTAGCTTGGGTTCTGGATACTGATCTAATTTATCTAGTTCTATGATTTCATGTGAAGAGATTGTTTTTATCATTCCAAAAAAATTCCTAGTATGCTTGGCAATTTCGTCAACGCTCTTTTCAATGAGTACATCACCCTCTCTCACCGGAACTTTTGTGGCAAGTATCTGGGATTTCAGTGCATTTGCTTTTTCCACACCATTCTGTGTAAGAAAGTACACTCTAACCTTCCTGGGAATTCCTTCAACCCGTCCAAATCTCTCTTCAACTAAATTTTCATTCATGAGCTTCTTTACAGTTCTAGGAACATGGGCTGGTAGAATATCTACAGCCTCAGCGATTCCCTTCTGGGTAATCCCGAATGGATATGTGTGTCTTTCTTTGAATCTCACATAATCCAGCAAATAAATCAACACTCTCTCTGGATAGGTGAGTTTCAGATGATAATCAAAGGCAGGCATCAATCAGGTATCGGACTTGTAAAGATAAAACTTTCGCACACACCTCTCTTTCCCAGGAGGGTAAAAAGGAGATGGAAAGGCAGTAGGTGTGCAGTGGCACTTTTTTTTAGTTCTCTCAATAATAAACCTCTATGTTTAAATCAAAAAAATTGGATAGGATTTAAAAAATTAAGAGTATTTCAGTTTCAAAACATTAACTTGTGTTCTTCTCTCTCGGCGCCAGTGTGCATGTCTACTTGGCCTGAGCTTCTCTGTGCCCTTACCCTTCCACCTCAGACCACGCCCTTTCTTCCCCGCTGCGGTAAGCCCTCTGTATACCCTGCCCCTATGCTTGTTTGAGGCTATCCAATTTATCTTTCGGTCGCTTTTAATAACAGGATGCCAGGGATCAACGAGAAGCACTTCAAAGTATTTGTGTTTTCCGTCTTCGCCAACCCAATATGAGCCTAGTACTTCCAGGTTTGGAAATCTTTTGTTTGCTCTTTCCTCCGCAATCCACTGCAAGCTTTTCTTTACTGTCATCTTCAGAATACCCTTTCTCTTTGGTCTTCTCCCGGCCTTTATTGCTCTTTTCTGGAGGTTGCCCCTTCTTACCCTTACTCGCACAATTACATAACCTTGTTTTGCCTTGTATCCCAGTGCCCTTGCCCTATCAATTCGTGTTGGCCTTTCAATTCTCTTACAAGATTCTTCTCTTCTCCACTGGAACAGCCGCTCTCTGAGCAGATCCGCCAGATAGGAATCATCAAGATCTTTCCAAGCATCCCTGATATACTGGTACAGCCCTTTCATTTCCCTCACATCCCGTTATGGCTCTTTTATTTCATAGAAATTGCCTGGACTGGGCATGCATCTGCACATGCCCCGCAGTCTATGCAGGCATCAGGATGCACGATTTTTGATTTCCCATCCTGAATCTCATAGACCTTCGGGTCAGCTGGGCATACATCCACACAGCTTCCGCAACCGATGCATTTTTCTTCATCTACCGTTGTTGGCATGTTTACACATCCTGCACAAATCGTGCACCTCTCCATTCGTCTCCTGTATATAATACTTTGCTAACAAAGGGGGGAGACTGTCAACTTAAGGGTTAAATGCTGACAATCCCATTACAATCTTAAGCTTAGGTTTACCTAGAGGGGATGGGATGATTGAAAGAATAGTAAGATGGATTGAAAAGAATAAAATCTTTTTGCGTGAG
>JBMFNP010000079.1:0-3723 GCA_049970095.1 Thermoplasmata archaeon
CATAAATACCACGGTGAAGAATTTTGGCTACCAGGAATTTACAGAAGAAGAATTCAAAACCTTCTATGGACACACACTTCAGGAAATTTTAAAGAAAAGAGCAGAAAACATTGAGGAAATGGTGAGTTTTTACCATGATCTGATGCTTAAAACCTTCACACAAGATACCAGGGTTTTTCCACACACACTTCCTGTACTCAATTACCTCCGCCAGAATAACATCCCGATGGGAATTCTAACAATGCGTAGTGCGGAAATCACACAGAAAATTCTCATGCATTTTGGGCTAGCTGTATTCTTCCAGATTGTCTATGGTTCGGACTGTAATACAAACCCGAAACCCTCACCAGACGCAGTGATTGATTTCTCAAATCTGGTGTGCGTCCCTGTGTGGCAGATTGGTATTGTTGGAGACACTAAATTTGACATTCTCACTGCAAAAAATGCTGGTGCAATTGGAATTGGCGTGCTCTGGGGTTCTGGGAAAATGGAGGATTTGCTTGCAGCAGGTGCTGACTACATTGTAGCGGATGGCACCGCACTCATAGAAGTAATTAGGAAAGAAAATAAATCTCAAGTTTAAAATTCATATGCAACCCCCAGATATTTATAGGCAAACTCTTCGCTTACTCCCATATACCTTGCTATATTCTTAGCATTCAGGAGCTCACGCTCACCAAAAAGATGGTCTTTTCCGAGAAAAAGCACATGCGAAGCATTTCCTGCCAGATGTAAATCATGAAAAACTGCAATCACAATTTTTCCTTCTCTGCAGAGCTGTTTTATTAGCTGCACTGTATTATGCTGGCTTTCAAGGTCAAGATGAGAAGTAGGTTCATCCAGCAAAAGAATTTTTGTCTCCTGGGCAAGCACCTTTGCAATCAGGGTTTTTTGCAGTTCACCTGCACTTATTTCTGTGATCAGGCGATTGCGCAAATTCCAGATACCCACCTTTTTCATTGCCTCTTCCACCTTTGCAAAATCCCCCTGCTGAAAGGAGAACATGCCTGCGTAAGGGATTCTGCCCATGCACACAACCTCGTACACCCTAAACGGATAGAGGTTGATGCTCTGCTCCACCACTCCCACAACTTTTGCAATCTCTCTTCTTTCCATTCCAATAATTTCTCTACCACAAAACTGAATTTTGCCAGTGTATCTTAGCGTTCCTCCAATTGCCCGTAATAGTGTGGTTTTACCGCTCCCATTTTTTCCAAGCACAGCCAAAAAGTTACCAGGTTTGAGAGAAAAGCTCAGATTTTTTATGACTGGATTTGTATAACCTGTGCTAAGGTTTTCCACACTCAACAAATTTTTCGCCTCCTGATAAGTAGGTAAAGAAAGAAGGGTACACCCAGTATCGCAGTAATTATTCCTACAGGGATCTCCTCTCCGTACACCAATGTTCTTGAAGCAGTATCAGCCCAGAGAAGCAACACACCCCCAGTGAGACCTGAGAAAACTATGAGTTTACGATGTTCTGCACCCACAACAAATCTTGCAATGTGGGGCACTATCAACCCTACAAAACCAATAATGCCTGTAAATGAAACTGCAAAAGAAACACAGAATGCAACCAGAATAATAATCGTCTGGCGTGTCTTTCCAACATCTATTCCTACATTCATCGCAAAATTATCGCCAAGTGAGAGTGCATTCAGTTCACGCCAGAAGCAAAGCAGAACTAACATGCAAATCAGAGAAACAGCAAGCACAATGCTACCAGCAAACAGGTCCGCATGCCAGAAGCCCCCCATTGTCCAGAACAATATTGTAGCAATATTTTTGCTGAAATGTGCATAAATTAGATAGGAGGTTATTGCAGAAAAAAAAGCTGTGATTGCAATTCCAGCCAGAACCAGTGTTGATGGCTGGACAGTGCCACCAATCCCTGAAATCCTGTAAACTATGAGAATTGTTAATATTGCAAATAAAAACGAGAAAACCTGGGTGCCATAACTGATCCCTGGGAAGAATACCAGGGAAACAATTACACCTAACACACTTCCAGCAGAAATACCGAGAATGTATGGTTCTGCCAGCGGATTCTGAAACACGCTCTGCACCGCAGCACCAGAACACCCCAATGCAATACCAGTGCCCACAGAAAGTAAAACCCTTGCAAACCTAATATTTATTACAATGGTCTCTGTTAGGGGGTCTGTAGTTCCGAGGAAGGCATTAAGGACATCCAGAAGACCTATCCCCATCACCCCCACTGAAACTCCAAATATACAGGAAAAAATGAGGAATATGAGGAGCGCAAAAAAATAAATCAGCTTTCGCAAGTTCATGCACCGAAAATTTCAGGGTGTATAATTTTTGCAAGTGCCTCCAATCCTTCAACGATTCTGGGCCCAGGTCTTGAAACTATATTGTCATCCACTGCATACACTCTATGATTTTTAATTGCGTCCATATTCTGCCAATTTGTTCTGTTCAGAATTTTTTCTGGTGTGTCCATGTTCATGCTAGATGTGATTATCACCTCTGGATTTGCACTTATAATGTACTCCTCTGTGAGCACAGGGTAATCGGTGGATGAATTGCCAGCAATATTTTTGCCACCCGCAAGCCTTATTAGGTCATTGATAAAAGAACCAGGTCCTGCAGACATAAATGGTGAATTCCAGAGTTCATAGTACACCCTGGGTCTTGCACTCTCATTCAGTGTTTTAGTCTTCTCAGTAATGTTAGCAATTCTCTCTCTGAGCTCAAATGTAAGATTTTCTCCTGCTCCTCTTTTTCCGCAGACAGTACTTATCAACATGATCTCTCTTAGAATATCGTCAAGGTTCTGTGGCCTTATTGTGATTGTTGGTATTCCCATTTGCTCTAATCGCATTATTCCTTCTTTCTGACCATAATACGCAAAAACCACATCTGGCTTCAGAGAAACTATGAGTTCAATATTCAGGCTCACAAAATCCCCAATGTGCGTAATATTCCTTGCTTCAGCAGGATAATCCGAATAATTATCAACTCCTACAACCATGTCCCCTGCACCAATAGCAAAAAGAATCTCGGTATTGCTTGGAGCTGTGCTGATCACCCTCTGCACTGGCAGTTGAACCATTACAGTTCTTCCCATGTCATCAATTACTGTGATTGTCTCCTTCTTTCCATAACCTCCATGTTCCTGACTTACATAAATTGCATAACTCAGGATACATCCAAGAAGCACTATGATTGCCACCACAACGATGAGATTTTTCATTTTTCCAACACCCGTTTTTGCATTCTTTTTCTGTGTCTTTTGTGTTTCCATTGGCCCACCTCTTTCAACTAAACTTGAAAAAAGTCAAGTGAGATTTAAAGATTTCGGGTGAACTGCTGTGTTGCATAATATTAAGCCTTTTTCCCATCCCAAAAGAGAGTGTCTACTTAACACCTCCTTGATCCAATAATTTGTAAACCCGACAAATGATTCTATCCACCGTTGCAAGCTTTTTTAAAGTGCTTTTATTGGGAAATCTCTCCCAAAATCTGCGTATTCTCCAATCAATAAGCGATAGAAATCTTTCAATCGCACATCCTGGTCCAAATGCCATTATTGTATATCTAAAACCAAGTCTTTGGAGTACCCATGGGTACCATTTACCCCCGTCAACAAATATTACAGGCATTTTACCTTTGCAGAGTTTATGGGATGTAGAATTACTCAAGAGTGTTGCTTTCATTCCATGTAAAATCTCCAATCTCCCATTTTGTTTCGCAATTATT
>JBMFNP010000080.1:0-3547 GCA_049970095.1 Thermoplasmata archaeon
CCCTTTATCTTCACCACCAAAAGATACTCTTGCAGAATCCTCTGGGATTTCCAAGTCTTTACCATCCACTCCCTTGTATATTTCATATGTAAATGGAAGGAATAATATGGTTTTATTCCCGTACTTAAATATATGCTTGCTTTTCACCATATTTATCACACTCCAAAAAATAAAAAATATTTATTAAAATTTAAGAGATTTAAAGCTTGCCGCCCGCACAGAAGAAAACCCCGCAGCATAGGGTGGGTTGGATCCATCTGCTGCCTGCATTCCCCAGTTCCACTTTTTCCATATTTTTTCCTCCTTACTTATGTGGTTGCGTATGGTAAATCATAACTCATATATTTTTTTTCGGTTCCAAGGAGGAACACAAGTTTTGTTTGAAAAATTTTTGGAATTAATAAGTTGTTTATAGGAGACCTACAATGTTAAGGGCACAAAATGGTGAACTTCAAAGAAAGATGAGGCATCTTCATGTTCCTGTTAGTTTCTGGTTAAAATTTCGTTTCTTTTCTGTCCAAAGGAGACGAACTCCACATTTACCCTGCACTCATTCTCAATAAACTCAATGTATTTTTCCAGATTTCTGGATTTCACATCTTCCCAGCCATCTAATTCCGCATACACAGGTGCGGCAATTGCAAGTTTTGACATGCTTGATGGAAATCTCGCAGTTTCACTCCCTTCAATGTTATATGCAACACACACTTTCACTTTGTCCACGCCTGCAAGTGTGTCCACTTTTGTCAGAGCGAGAGCGTCCACCCCATTTACCATAATTGAGTATTTTACCATTACCAGGTCAAGCCATCCCACTCTCCTCGGTCTTCCTGTAGTTGTCCCAAATTCCTGCCCTTTTTCTCTTATGTATGCGCCCATCTCGTCGTGTAATTCAGTGGGAAATGGACCTTCCCCAACTCTGCTGGTATATGCTTTCACAACACCTACAACCTTGCCGATTTTTGAGGGAGGAATTCCTGAGCCAGTGCATGCGCCACCTGCCACGGTGTTTGAGGATGTGCCATGTGGGTAAATTCCGTGGTCTATGTCCAGATGTGTGCCCTGTGCACCTTCAAGCAGTACCTTTCTGTTGTTTTCAAGCGCTTCGTTAAGATAATAACTGGTATCGCATACATAATCCTTCACCATGGGTGCATAGCCAAGTAACTCCCTGCACAATTCTTCAAACTCAATGTTCAACTCTTTTCCATGCGCCTCAAAAAACCTCTTTTTCATTTCATAAACAATCCTGAGCCTTTCTCTGAAATTTTTTTCATCCAGTAAATCACCAACCCTCAACCCGAATCTAGATGCCTTATCTGAATAACAGGGTCCTATTCCTCTTTTAGTTGTTCCTGCGCCAAACCTCCCTTTTATTTCTTCTTCAAGGGCATCAATTTCCTTGTGATAAGGCATTACCAGGTGGGCTCTCTCGCTCACCTTCAGTGCTGCAACAGGCACATTCATATCGCAAAGTTTCTCCAGTTCCTGAAAAAGCACTGGGAGGTCAACAACCACACCATTTCCTATCACTACCACTTTATCCTTCCTGATTATGCCAGATGGTAGCAAATGAAAGGCAAATTTTTTATTACCAACAACAATGGTATGCCCTGCATTGCTTCCACCCTGGTATCTGACAATAATGTCTGATTTCTCAGCAAGCACATCTGTTATTTTTCCCTTACCTTCGTCACCCCACTGCATGCCCACAATAACTGTTGCCTTTTCCATAATTGCGGGATAATCTCAAATGATATAAGAAGGTTGGGGAAAATTGGTGCAGCACCTGAGAGTGCAAACAAAATAGGGGTATCCAGATGCATGGCAAAATTACCTATCTCACTAATTCTCTGATTTTCTCTTGTGTTTCCAGGGGTGGTAGTATGGTATTTACAAGATAGACTTCAGTTCCAGAAAACAGGCTTCTAAAGAAACCACGACGCAATCTCTCCTTTCTTTCATTCTTTACCAGCAGGTGTGGATTGCAATATGAATTTTTCTGCATATAATCCAGTGCCTCCTCCACCTCAAGCTTTCTGATGATCTTGGGATCCTCATTTTCCCTTTTAAGCAGAATCACTTTCGCCAGTACTGTGCTTTCTCTTACATGTTCTCTTCCAATAAGCCACCTGATATCTGCTACACCCCTCCCTTCCTTATCAAGATCAATTTTTTCCACAATGTAATTGTATTCAGGCCAGATTTTAGATAAATCGTCACGGATATAACAGTTCTTTTCAGAAGTGTATGCCACAAACTCTCTTCCAAAAATTCTCACAAAATGCCAGTCATCTGAAATCAGTTTTGCGCCATTCATCTGCAGAAGCCCGAATGCATGCGTGGTTTTCCCAGTGCCTGAAGGTGCAATAATTGAGACGCCCTTTCCACCCAGATCTATGCAAGCACCATGAATTGAAAAGATGCTGTGTTCATCCTCCAGCACATCGCCAGCTACCCCGAGTGCAATGCTCTTTACATACCCATAGTATCCCACATTGAGGAGAATTGCTGTCTTAGTATAGGGATCGTAGAGCACTCTTTCTCCATCACCCTCCTTAAATGAATAATAAGCAATTACCCTCCCATGGGATTTTATGAAATCACTCATAAAATAGAAGTTGTCTTCCCACATATCCTTAATCCGTTTTGAATTTGTGTAGAGTTTTATGCAGATGCCATGCATATGTGCTTTTCGTTCGTACAGCAGATTTCCCTTCAAATCCTCAAAAATTCTATCCTTTTCGTCTGGCGAAATCAACTCAACTCTGTAACCCATTTTACCACCTATCCAGTTTTACAAGCCCTTCTCTGTATCTCTTACAAAGCCCCACATAGATTTCTTTGAATTTGAGCCAGGTGTCCTTGTAGTTCTCGTCAATTTTTCCGATTATTTTTGCGGGAATGCCCACAGCAATACTTTCATCTGGTATTTCCTGGTTATTCTTTACAACTGCGCCCTCACCAACCACTGCCCAAACACCTACAACTGCAAAATCACTGATAATGCTCCCCATGCCAATCACAGCATAGTCCCGCACCTCTGCAGTGTGCACAATAGCCCCATGCCCCACAGTCACATATTTTCCAATTGTTGTCCTTTTTTCTGGTCTTGCATGGATTACACAGTTTTCCTGGACGGATGTGAAATCTCCGATGCTTATGCTTCCATAGTCCCCTTTTATTTTTGCACCAGGTCCAATGAAGCAACCCTCGCCAATCTGCACATCCCCAATTATTACCGCATCTCCTGAAATATAACTTGTGTTCCCAATTTTCGGAGTTCTTCCCTCAAAAGAATATACTGCCATGGCAACCATGATGGTTGAGGTCTAATTAAAGATTATGGGAGATGATGTGTGGCACAATATTAAGCAATTTTCCCATCCTAAAACGGAAAACAACACTCTGGAATATTTTTAGTTGTAGTATAAAACATCAACCAACAAAAAATGAAAAAAGAAAAACTGTTTACCTCTTTTTCCGTTTTCTTGCGATTCCAATTGTCTGAATTCCAATGCAAAATGCAATCGCTGTTATTACTGCA
>JBMFNP010000081.1:0-3476 GCA_049970095.1 Thermoplasmata archaeon
ATCACTTACAACAACTTCTATCACAACACATACTATGCCATCTACATCACCACATCTTCCACTGGCAATACAATCCACCACAACAACTTCTGGCAGAACAATGGTGCTGGCAAGGGTGTTTCTGGGAATTGCCAGGCATATGACAGTGTGGGTGGGAACTTCTGGTACGATAATACAGCACAGGAAGGCAACTACTGGAGCAACTGGGATCAGAGTGGTGCATATCCAATAGATGGGGGTGCAGGTGCAAGCGATAACTATCCGCTCTCAAATCCCACACCTGAGTTTTCTAACATAACAGCGATTGCGTTTGTGTGCATCGTGCTGTTGGTTCTGGCATCAATTCGCAGAAGCAGTAAATAAAAACCTTCTCTTTTTTCTTTTTCGCGGTAAATTATATATTTGTGTATTCCTTTTTTGTGGTGGGGGTACGAGGTATGGTGAATAGGAAATACATATTTGCAGCACTATTTGCGCTATGCATGGTGGTGAGCATATTATTCTCTGCAGTGCCTGGCACTGAGAGTGTTTCTCTCACAAACAAAAATTATGCGATATTTTCTACACATGCGGACACAAAATTGGCGAACCACACGGTTTACGGTTTTCTCCCATACTGGATCTCCCCGAACTATTCTCCGCAATGGGAGATACTAACACATCTTGCATGGTTTGGTGAAAGCATTTCTGGAACTGGCACAGTCTCAGCTAACCATCCTCCAGCCTCGGCTCTCCTGGCACAAGCACATTCAAATGGTGTAAAGGTGCCTTTGGTTATTACCTGTTTCAATTCAGCAGACTTAGACACATTACTTGCAAATTACCAGGACACCGCTGTGAGCAACATTCTCGCAAAGGTTCAAGCGTACGGGTGTGATGGAGTTTCCATTGATTTTGAGGGATTGCGAGAGACAAACAGTGTAAATGGTGCATCTAACAAGGACCTTCTTTCAGCGTTCATGCAGAAACTTTATACAGCATTCAAAAATGCAAATGTGAATTATCATGTAAGCATCTGTGCGCCTGCAGTGGACTGGAACAATGTGTTCAGAAATGCTAACCTCCCTAACTATCTGGATTCATTCCTTATCATGGGATATGACTATTTCTGGAAAGGCTCTTCAACCACAGGCCCAGTTGCCCCACTTGAAGGCTACACCTATGATTTAACATACACAGTGAATACCTATCTTAACTACATCCCGAACAATAAGATTGTACTCTTACTCCCATTTTATGGTTATGACTGGCCTTGCACTAGCGATAATGCAGGCGCATCTACAACTGGTTCTGGGAGTGCAGTTATTATGAAAGATGCAATAGCAAATGCGAACACATACGGAAGGAGGTGGCATAGCACCTCATCTACTCCATGGTATGCATATCAATTAGGTGGTGTGTGGCACCAGTGCTGGTACGATGACCCAGAATCAATGCAGATAAAATTTAATCTAGTTTTTGAAAAAAATTTGCAGGGCGGGGGAATGTGGGCACTCGGCTATGAGAGCCCAGAAATGTGGTATGTGCTTGGTGGATTGTTCGGAGGCACACTCTCACTTACTGGCAAAAAGATTGCAATAGATCCAGGTCATGGAGGGAGCGATGCGGGTGCAACAGGAATTGATGGAAGCGGTTTTCCAAATGAGGAGGATTTCACACTTGATATTGCCCTCAGAGTGAAGGAACTCCTTTCATATGCGAATGCCACAGTAATTCTTACAAGAGAAACAGATACAGATGTTTCCCTCCAGCAGCGCTGTGATATTGCAAATAATGCAAATGCAGACATTTTTGTAAGCATTCATATGAACTCTGCGGCAGAAACTGCCCGAGGCACAGAAACCTTCTATTATGCAAACTCCGACACAGATTACTCTGTAGAGGGAAAGCATCTGGCAGAGTGTGTGCAGACAAAAATCGTGCAACGGCTCGGCACATATGATAGGGGAGCGAAAGGGGATTACCCGTACTTTGGTTATCATCTATATGTGCTCGCGCACACAAATATGCCAGCAATTCTTACAGAAGTATGTTTCATTTCCAACAGCACAGATTTTGGAATGATTTCCCAGAGCGAAAAAAGGTCTCTTGCTGCCCTTGCAATCTATGAGGGCATATGTGCCTACTTTGGGGCAACACCAGTTTATGGAAATGCTGATGTTAATATGCGCTTTCCTTCAAATGGCTCTGTAGTTAGCGGCACTGTAAACGCCATTCTTGACTACACCTACAAAAGTACACTCACATCTGTACGGTGGAGATTGGAAAATGAACCCTGGCGAACATTAGCCACCAGAGAATGGTTCTTCAACACACTACTTGAATATTCTCTGAGTTTTAACACATATTTTTACTCCGTGGGCTGGAAGAATTTAGAATTTGAAATAAAGCACCTATGGGGAACTTCTAACAGCACCATAAATTTATTTTTCACGAGAAATCTGGCATTTGAGGGAATTGTGTGGGGAAGCCCGAGTGCGCCCAACATTACAGATGATAATGATACAAACTATGCTGCAAATGAGCTAAATGCCCCTCTCTATGTTGCCCTAAGATGTAATCACACAATTCGTGCAATAAAGACGCACTGGTGGGATGGAGACACCAGATACTACCAGTATAGAATAGAAATTTCAAGAGATAATGAAACATGGGTTGAGGTTGTCAACAAAACATCTGGTGAATACAGGGGCTGGCAATGGGATAACATAAATAAAATTGCCAGATATATCAGAATTACTGGCACATACAATTCAGCAAACCAGTGGTATCACATAAAGGAACTTCAAATTATTGGAAGGATGGATACACCGTTTTCAGTTTATGGCTATATTATAAACCAGAATGGTGAGCCCCTGTCAACCCAAGTAAGAATCACAAATTTGAGAAACATGGAAAGTGCGAACATTTCAAGCGACAGCAACGGTTATTATGAATTTGAACTGAATGACTTGAATTTCACAAATACGGATGAAATACGCGTGGAATTGATCAATTTGGGGATAGCCAAAACATTTTTTGTTAATGATAGAAATACATGCGAAGAAGTTTCCTTTTCAGGAATTGTTGCAGAATTTCAGGCACCGCTACAGCTGTTGTTAATTGCAGGAATTTTTGTGCTATTCTGGAGAAGGGTAACGAGGAGGCATAAAGACTTGCGTTCCTAATAGCAAACAAGATGAACAGGGGCATTTGTTTATAACATCTTCAGCATAAGAAGTTTTTGCGGAGCAAAAATTTGGGTGAGCATTAGCGAACCTTTATGCTGTGTTATACGCTGTCGGACGAAGGCGGGATTTCCAAATAAATCTATCATCGTTTCCTCACCTCAATTTTATCTTCTTGTTCCATGAGTTTAAGTAACTCGTCCAATATCAATATGGTTGCTTTCTTATCCAGAGGTTTATTCTCATTTCCACATTTAGGAGAATATATACAAGCAGGACAACCCTTTTCACATTTACACTCTCTCACAA
>JBMFNP010000082.1:0-3330 GCA_049970095.1 Thermoplasmata archaeon
CACAGATAACGATGGGTTCGGTGATTGCTGCGAATGTATTGGTTTTTGCACAGATGCATGGAGAATAACTGTAGATACTGATAGGGATGGAATGCCTGACGGGTACGAGGATGAATATGCCACCCAAAATAATCAAAGATTTGCAATCCTTTGTGGTCACTACAGGAGCAACTACCTTGATTTCTGGCATGATGTAACCGGAATGTACGATGTATTAAAGTATGTATTCAACTACAGAGATGAGAACATATTTGTTTTCTATACGCCCCAACCCCCTCCCACTGATTACCGTCATCAGGAGATTGTAGATTATGGGTTTAATAAAGCTTACATTAAAGAAGTTTTTAACTTTTTGGCTAACACCACAAAATCTTCAGATAGAGTTCTCTTTTATTTTTCTACCCATGGATGGACAGATTTAATTAAGGTTTCGGAACCCTACCCCTCCGGAAGCGAAATCTCCAAATCTGAGTTTGCGATATGGGCTTCAAATATATCTGCATCTCAGATATATATCTTTGATTCCTGTGGTTCTGGTAGTTTGATAGATATCTCCCCTAATGTGAGTGTAATCTCTTCAACTGAAAGATTGCATTTCGCCCACAGAGTAGATGGAATATCTGGAGAGATGGGACATGCTTTTGCCAAATTTGGTGAAGAAAAATACCCAGATGGAACATATAAGTCCGGTTACAACAACAAGTATGTGTATAGGGCTGATCTATTCTCTAAAAAGTGGCCCGACTTCTATCCAGATGCAGATTGGGAAAATAATTGGGCTGGTGAATTTTCGCTGTATTTCATTGCAGCATTTAGAAGAGCAATTATTATGGAAGAGAGCAACAAGATCCTCTACTTCCATCTAATCGCAAGTGAAGAGATAGATAAAAACAAAGATAATAGAATTACGATAGAAGAGGCATTCAACTATAGCACTAACAAGAACAGCCAGCTTTTTCCATGGAGCGTTTTTGATATTTATTATTGGGATGGGACATATAAGGGAGACTCCACCCAGCTCACTGATGATGAACTCTTGGACAAGAGTTATAAGGCAGAGATCCGAGGGGATGTACCAGACAAAGATACACTAACAAGCCCACCAATTAGATGGATGACTGTAGATATTCAAAACCCACAGAAATATATTACAGCATACTGGAAAACTTCTGGGAGGTTATAAGTATGAGTTCAAGAAATTTATTGTGTTTTTTAGTAGTTTTTATTTTAATTTACTTACAACATTCTGCATTTAATTGTGAAACTCCTAAAGAATGTATTTTTCAAAATTTGCATGAGCCCATTTTTATCAGAGGCAATGAAAACTTTACATTAGAGAATGGAGTAAGTGGTGGATCCGGTACACCAGAATCTCCCTATATCATAGAAAATTTGGAAATTGATTGTAAGGGAAATTTTTATGGAATAATGGTGTTAAGCACAAACGCTCATTTTGTAATAAGAAATGTAACAATCTACAATTTCTCTGACAATGCCCCCGCTCCTTGGTGGTATCTTGCTGCAGGAATCATTTTCGGATGTGTAGATAATGCTAGAATTGAAAACTGCAAAATTGGAAATGCTTCTTCCAACCGTTCTTTTGGCATTTGTCTAGATATTGATTACTCTTTGTGTGATGGAAAATCATGTGTTCCACAGAAGAAACATTATTATAACAACAATATAGTTATAAAAAACAATTTATTTCTAAATCTCTCAATAGGGATAGATGCTTTCGGCGATAACATAGAAATTTTCTCAAATACTCTTTTGGATTGTTGGTATCTGCGGGTGATTGGCAGCGATAATGTATCAATTAGAGGAAATCTCTTACTGAGTAATAAAACCGGGTCAGGTATAGGGTTGCATGACTGCAGGTATTGCACTGTTGAAGATAATAGAATGCTCTCTAAATATGGTGGGGGCATATCTCTTTGGGGAGGTCTCAGCAGTTGCACCACCCATACAATTACAAATAACACAATCAATGGCAAAGAAATAATATATATCAAAAACGAAACAAATTTTGTTCTCCACAATAACGATTCTGGCGAAATAATAATAGCAAATTGCTCCAATTTTACGATAGAACACATTAGAGACCCATTAGCTCCAATTTACATTCGTTATGCATCTAATGGGATAATCAGAGAAAGCATTATAAGAAGGGTATATGTTGATTGTGCTACAAATATTTCAATATTTAATAACAGCATTATAGGTGATTTTGTGGGTACAGGTCTAACTAGATGTAAAATAGAAAATAATATATTTCCAAAACATGTGAAGCAGTTTTTCCCACCAGGATATCATTTGTGGCATAGAATTTCTTTTACCAACCCAAACAACTGCAGTTTTACCAGAAATACTATCCTTCATGAAGAGGTACCCACAGATAATGGGGTGTCGGTAAATGGTGGTGTCAATTTCACTATAGAAGAGAATATTATTTCTGCGTGCAATTATGGACTTTCGCTCACGGACTCTCAAAATAACAAAATAGTGAGGAATACTGTTCTAAATTGCTCAAATGGAATGTCAGTAAGCTATTTTGGAGGGAATCTATTTGAAGAAAATATAATAGCCAATTGTACAATGTGGGGAATAAATAATTCAATCAGGTGGTTAAATGGGAGAAACACATTCATTCACAATATGTTCATAGATAACGGAATGTTGGGACATTCACAAGTGCTTGATAACGGCGTGTCCACCTGTACTAACGATTACAACTACAATTATTGGAATGATTGGACCACACCAGATAAAGATAATGATGGGATTGTAGATATTCCATACCCAATTGAAGGCGAAGCAGATCTTGAAGATAGATATCCACTTGCACACCCGCCACACATTATCATTATTCATGAACCTCTGGATTCTATCTCTTTCAGAGAGAAAAATAAGATACTCTTGAGAGTGATAGCTGCAGATCAAAAAATTGCAAATGTATCTATACTATATAGATACACATATGAAAATACTTATAGAGTGGCCAATTGCACACTAGAAAACGGAACTGCGTTTGATGGTATGTACTCCTATGCTCTCTCCATTCCATCTCCTATCGGTCCTTGTAAATTTGAATATTTAATTCGTGCAACAGATGAAAGTGGAGATACCCAGGAAACACGTCCATTTTTTGTTTTTATACTTTCTGCCTCGCCTACTCAGCCTCAATCGGTTATTTGTGAAAAATATTTCAATCAAATCCATATCAAATGGAATCCTCCTAGTTGGGATGGTTGTTCTCCGATACTCTCCTACCACATCTACCGTGGTCTCAGCCCAGGCACTGAAAAGCTCTATGCAACAGTTAATGCCAGC
>JBMFNP010000083.1:0-3213 GCA_049970095.1 Thermoplasmata archaeon
CACAAAAACTCCTATACGCATCCGCAATCTTCTCAATATTCGCCTCGCCCAAAATGTTCAACTTACGCACTTCAGGATGCTGCTCAAACTCCCCAGAAGCATTAATAAACAAAACTTTACCACGCCTTTCAGCAGGCTTACTCTTCCTAAAAATCAAAATCGCCCCAGGCGCACCAGTATTATAAAACAGTTTCTCAGGCAACAAAATAACACATTCAACCCAATCCCTCTCCAAAACCGCTGAACGCACAGCCCGCTCTTTCCCACCACGGAACAAACACCCATTATCAATCACAACCCCTACCTTTCCATCAGGCTTTGCAGAAGCAAGTGCATGCTGGATCCATATCCAGTCAGCAGACTGGTCAGGAGAAAACCCGTATTTGAACCTCTCCTGCCACATCTCACCTTTTTTGAGTTTTTCTTCTCCATAACCGTCCTGGTTCCAGGGAGGATTAAAAATCACAATATCAAATGTTTTCATTTTTTCATCTTTACCTTTGATCTTCGGCCAGAGAAGGGTATCTCCCACCTCAATCCAGTGGTCTCTGATATCATGGATAAACATATTCATCTTGCAGAGGGCAGCAGTAGTAGGATTCACTTCCTGACCATAAAGAAACACCTTTTTTGCTCCTTCCATTCCATATTTATCTTTAATATAATTATAAGCCTCTATCAACATCCCCCCGGAACCACACGCTGGATCATAAATTTCAATGCTTCCATTTACTAATGGTGCAATAATTTCAACAATCAATCTTATGACTTCTCTGGGTGTGTAAACTTCACCCTCTTTTGCCTTCTGGGGTGCAAAGTAGCTCAGTATCCATTCGTAAGCATCACCAAGAATATCTGACGGTACATGGTAAAGTTTTTTTTCGCTGAAAACCTCAATCAGCTGTCTTAGTATCTCAACATTTTCCTGATTTCTTGCAAACTGGAGAAAATCAAATCTCTCAAATATGGGTTTCAGGTCCCGGTCCTTTTCTCCTATGATTTTTATTGCTTCTCCAAGTTTAACTGGCAAATGTTCAACTTCTTTTCTTAAATTTTCCCAGAGATACTCGGGTGGTATGGCAAAAGTATGGTAATCCTCTTCCTTTGCCTCTTCTTCTGCCTCCTCTTTGCTCATCCCACTTGCAATAAGTTCGCTTACCGCCTCTTTATATTCAATTTCCCATTTATCACTTATCCTTTTCAGGAAAAGAAGAAGGAGAATAAACTCATAGTTCACCTTTGTACGAATAAGGTCCGCGGCCTTCTTAAGAATTCTCATCAAGTCCTCTTTGGAAACCACTTCACCTGGTGCAAAAATTGGCTTTAACTTATAGATTGTTTTCCTTGCATCCTTGGCATCCTGACCAACATCAACAAGTCCATGCTTTCTGAACTCGGAAAAAATCATATTTGCTGCAGATGGGTCATCCAGCAATCCCTTCTCCTTCAATATTTTTACTCCTTCTTCAAAACTAAACTCCCTCTCCCTTATCTCTGTCCATAAAACCAGATACCTGTTTTTTATCCATGGCTCTATTTTTTCATTCATGAGAAGGGACAGGGCTTTCCGCTATATAAATCTTCCGATTTTTTAGTAAGTGAATTAATTTTTACTTATCTAAATTTTGCATTGCAGAACCCACCGTTTTATGCCCATCAAAAATAATAATAAAAAATTTTGGAAGAATTTTAGTTTTGTATTGTTGCCTCGGCAAACTCTGGGATTCCTGCAAACCCGTTGAGTTTTGCGTAGAACTCATCCCACATTGTGTTCTTTGCAAAGTCGGAAATTGCAAAATATGTCTGGTTTGCTTCAAATGTGTACCAATCCCTTGGAAACATTATTCCTATGCCAAAGGAGTTCATCAGGTTCTCACCCCACCCGCTTGCTGCCTTCTTGCTAACCACTGTTTGGTTCACTGCATTCATTACATTTGTACATGCCTCCTGAATTTCCGTGTCATTCACAATCGCCTTCAGATTTAGTGCAAAATGATAGAGGTCTGCGTATGGCGCACCGTAATGCTGTTCAAATTCTTGCGTCTGGTTCCTTGCCTCAATAATCTGTGCCTTGTACATGTTCATCTTTGCAATCAATTTCTGGCTCAGAATGTTAACCTTGTTCACAAGCTCTGGCACTTTAGAAAGCTCAACGCCTGCATACGCATATGGTGCACCCCCACCAGAGGCAACCACGCTCACAGCTTCTGCCAGTAAATCCCTGGTAGAAATCCCTGGGTTTGACTTCATTTTTGAGATTGGTGCCCTCATCGGATGGGCATCTGTGTGTTCTGATGCTCCCATGAACTCAACATAACTTGCAATCTGGTAGGCAGCAGCAATATTCATCTGCCAGCATCCGCCATACCAGAATATGTCTATTTTCTTATGGATTGTGCTGTAGATTTCTGCAAGTGCTGCCTTTATCTCTGTGAAGTCCATTCTGTCATAACTTGTCTCATCGTAAAGAATAGAAAGCCCGCACCTTGAGTGGCTATCTGTTTGGAGATAGTATCTTTCTGCAGGATAGTGAGCAACTGCATACTTGAAGAAGCTCACCAGCACATTTTTATCTCCAGTATTCACCTCACTAGAAGTCCATGCACTGTTTATCTCTGTGAGCGGAATTTCCTGCTTCTGATTGTCTGGTGTAATATAGTAGGCATGGGTGTTCCCATGCCCGTATTCGTCTGTAAGGAGGAGAATATTCACATTCTGAGAAGAGCCAATATTTCTGAACCATGTGACAGTAGAATTCACCATTGTAGTTATGTCATCAGCATCATAGCCAGCAATTCCTACATATGTCCACTTTGCAACGCTTCCTCCGTTGCCACCACCATTTCCTGTCTCCACTGTTGCAGTAATTGTGAAACTTCCAGAGCCAGAATATCTGTTCACCATGATATAATATGTGCCAGAAGGATTGTTAATGCTTACCTGCTCGTCTGCACTGCTTGTATAACCCCTTGCATCATAACTGCTTGTTGTGGGCATTGCACCCTTCTTCACATACAAATCATAGTCTGCACCACTTGGGCCATCCAGCACAACTTTCAATGCACTCCCACTATTCACTGTAATTTTGAAGTATGCTTTCGTGGTTGTGCTATCTAAACTGCCAGTTTTTGCTACACCACTTGTAAGCTCAACAACATCTGTGCTGTTGCTATTTCCTCCACCGTTGCCACCACCGTTGTTGCCTTCAAGAGT
>JBMFNP010000084.1:0-2934 GCA_049970095.1 Thermoplasmata archaeon
AAGTGTTTCTGCATATGGTGGGAGAGCAAATGGAGGGAAACATGAGGACCATGCAAGCATCCTGCTTAACTTTAAAAACGGAAAAACTGGCTACATAAATGTAAATTGGTTGGCACCAATTAGAATAAGGAAAATTGAACTTCTGTGCACCAAGGTGTTTGTGGAGATGGATTACATAGAGCAAGAAATCTATGTCTCCACATCACAGATTATGGATTTTGATGGAAGCAATTCTTTCCAGTATCCTGTGGAATACAATTTGCGCCAGATCTTTCTGAAGAAACAGGAGCCTTTGCGCCTTGAAATTGAAGATTTTGTGAATGCAATAAAGAGCGGAAGGAAGCCACTTGTTGATGGCAATGAAGGTGTTCAGAATCTCAAGGTGTGCGAAGCAGTGTTGAGAGCAATGGAGAAAAGGGGAGTTGAATTAGTAAGGTGATTTTATGCAAATGAAAGATAGGACTTGTTTGATAACTGGTGGAGATAGGGGGCTTGGTAAAGGGCTAGCAGAGGCGTTTGCAAGAGAAGGTGCAAATCTGGTTCTAATTTACAAGACAAACGAGGTAGCAGCAAATTCAGTGCTATATGAGTTGAGAGAAAAATATGGGAGTGAGATATTGATATGCAGGGCTGATGTGAGCGTTGAGGATGATGTTAGAGAAATGGTAAGAAAAGCCATTGAGAAATTTGGTGGGATAGATATCCTTATAAACAATGCTGGTATCTTCAAAGACAGGATTACATGGAAAATGGAAAAGGGGGAATGGGATGAGGTAATTGGGACCAACCTTACAGGTCCTTTTCTTTGCATTAAGCATGTTTTACCCTCAATGCGAGAAAGAGGGTGGGGTAGGATTATAAATATTTCATCGGTTGTGGGTGAGATAGGAGTACCTGGAACATGCAATTATGCTGCCTCTAAATCTGGGCTTTTTGGGCTCACCAAAACTGTTGCCAGAGAATGTGCAAATAAAAACATCACAGTCAATTGTGTGGCACTCGGTTAGTTTGAAGAAGGAATGAACCTCCGCCTTCCTCAAGAAGTCAGAGAAAAGATCTTGCAGGAAATCCCCATGAAGCGATTTGGAAAAGTAAGCGAACTTGCCTCTCTGGTCCTATTCTTATGTAGTGAAAACGCAGGCTATATTACTGGGCAGGTTATCAACATAAACGGCGGATTGTACATGGGGTGAGGGGGTATGGGAGAAATCAAGTACTATGACGGAAAAATTAGTCCAGATGCAGTGATTAGCCCTTGTGCAACAATTCATGCAAAAACACTCATAATTGAAGATAATGTCCACCTTGATGAAAATGTGTATTTACGGGGGGATTACATTCATCTCAAAAAAAATGTAAGGATTTTAAGAGGTGTGGAAATCCGAAGCCGAAGTATAGAAATCGGGGAAAATACAACTGTTGATGAAAATGCAAAAATCATTGCCTTTGAGAGATTCAGCATAGGGAGGTACAGTATTATAAGGAGAAATGCACAATTCAAAGCAAGAACTATTGAAATTGGAGAGTTTTTTTACTCTGACGATAACCCAATACCCTTGATTATCGGAGGTGGAGGCTCGGATAGGCCCACCGCTCATATTAAAATTGGGAACAGGTGTGTGATGCATGATAGCTTTATTAATGTGTGTATGCCTGTTGAAATCGGAGATAATGTGGGGATGAGCCCCGGAAGTGCAATAATCACCCATGGCTTCTGGAACCCAGTGATTGAGGGGTTCTGGGCAGAATTTGCAGGAGTAAAATTAGGGAGGAATGTGATTGTGGGATACAGAGCATTGATACTACCTGGTGTCACTATTGGAGATTATTGCACTATTGGTGCGGGTGCAGTGGTTACCAAGAGTTTTCCATCCTACTCAATTATTGGCGGTGTTCCCGCAAAGTTGATAAAAACGAGACCAGAATATCCAAAAGAACTTGACGATACAAAAAAGAAAGAAATATTGTTCAACTTGTTGGAGGAGTATGCAGAACTTCTCACTGACAAAATAGATGCGGTGCGTCTTACAAAAAACGAGAAATATATAATAATTGATGGTGAATTTAACAGAAAACAATTTGTGATATGTTTTTCAATGCAACCAGCAGAAATACCACTATTGAGAGAGGATGTGCGCAGGATTTTTATACATTTCGGAAAGCGTGAGATTAGAAGTGGTGATTTTCTCATAGACCTCACAGATTATTCATTTGCGGGTGTAGATGATGAAATTTCAAGCGATCTGCGAGATTTCCTCAGGCATTATGGAATAAGAATTTTTTCTGGGTTTTTCCGTTCAATCCCCCCAAAACTCAAAAGGGCACTTTATTCGTAATTTTTGTTTCGTTTAACAAGGAGCATTGCATCACACACGAGCACAGTTTCATTTCTTTGGTTTATCACCAGATTTTCAACTGTTACAATTCCCGAATTTTCATCCCTCTCTTTTTTCTCCTTCACCCGCATCTTCAGAGATATTGTATCTCCAATAAACACAGGTTTTGTGAAGCGCAGATGCTCAATGCCATAAAATGCAATCACCGTACCTTCGAATACACCCAGTCGCACCCAAAGCCCAGACATAATTGCAAGAACAAGCAAGCCATGTGCAACCCTTTTCCCGAAAAAAGATTTCTTTGCGTACTCCTCATCAGTGTGTATGGAATTGTAATCACCACTCAATCCTGCAAACTGAACAATGTCCGCTTCGGTAACTGTTCTTGCGGGCGTAACAAATTCTTCACCGCAGGTGAAATCCTCAAAGTACTTTGCCATTTCTATCACCTCATCCATACGAGATTAAATATAGGTAAAGTGGTATTAATCGCTTTCGGGTGAAAGATCTGGCATGATAGGAATCTGCTCATACACTTTGTGTGCAAAAATTCTTTTTTCCGCTACACTCCAGCCCCTTGTCTTTTCATTGAACCATT
>JBMFNP010000085.1:0-2920 GCA_049970095.1 Thermoplasmata archaeon
CACATGAGCACTGCAGATGCTGAAAAGTGCGCATATGCGAATTGCAAAAACCCAGATGTAGATGGCGATTCCATAACCGACTACCAGGAGGTTTACGGCTACACCGTAAAGGTTATTACGGGCTGGGACAATACAGGTACACCAATAAGCGAGGAGAGAAATATGCACGGCGATCCGTTGAGTGCCTACAAACAACCATCTGGAGCATGGACAGACACAGATATGGACAGCATACCAGATATTGTAGAAATCTATTTTAGCAACATAACAAACATAGACAACAACACCACATGGGAGCAGATGTGCCAGAGATACTCAGGTCTCGCGAACTACCAGTGGTGCAGGGAGTATTACTGGTCAATCAATGGTTCTGATCCGAGCAAGGCAGAGAACTGGACACAGAAGGCATTTAATCCGTTTGTGGTGTGCAATTTGCCACCGATGATTGTGAGATTTGCAATTTCATGGTGCAGTTTGGGTGGCTTAAACCCAGAGTATTACATTTATGCAGAACTGAAGGCATTTGATTTGAGTGCGGTGCGAGAGGTGAAGTATGAGCTGTATGATCTTTGCTGGAACAAGAAAGTGGCAACAGAAACAAGCACATTCACAGAGGATTACACCTGTGTCTCCACAAGTAAGGTATTCCGCAATCTCGACTGGTGGACATATCAGTTCTATGGATACAAGGTTGTAGGAACTGTAAAGAATGGTGCTGGCTTCACAGTAAGTATTGAGGGCAAAGTAATGGGTGCAATCGCAGGTTTTGCAAACTACATAGCCAGTGGCATCAATGCACTACTCGGAATGCTCACTGGCGGGTTGCAGAGTGTATGGAATAAGGTAGCAAAGGGAGTGGAAGTTATTGTGGAATGGGTGACAAAAAATGCAAAAGAGGATTTGATGCCCATATCTGAACTTATGAGAGAAAAAATAAAAGGATATGTTGAGAAATGGGCAAAATTTATTCCGCACTGTTTTGAGGAAATAGAAAAAACTGCATATCAAATAGAAAAAGAAATTATAGAAATGTTTGGAATCTTCACACGGGATGTAATTAAATGGGCAAATCTCGGAAGAGTTTACGGGATGAGAGAGGTGACAATAGGCTTTGCAGAAGTTCTGAGAGATTGTATGCTTAAAATGTACAGTTGGACAGGTATCGCAAATTTACAACCAAAAGTTGGTGAGCAGGATGCGTTGCAGGTCTGGAATTTCCTACAAAGAAATGTAGATATTACATCATTAGATTCATGGCGAGAATTTGGAGTGAGAATAGGAAGAGAACTGACAGGCGAAAGCACTTCAGTCAAAATGGGGGCAGATACACCCAAAGGTAATGAATACAAGTTTGGAATTGTAATCGGAGAATGGATAGATGGAGATGCCAATGGAGAATCTGTAGTAAGACATGATGTGGGTAAATTCTACAACCTTCTTACATCTCATGGTTATACAATGATAGAAATTCCAGGCAAACCCCAGAATCTCCAGCTCACTAAAGAGGAAATAAATCTTACTTTTGTTTATTTGAGAGAGAATCTTACAGCGCATCCAGACGCAAGGGTGTTTATTGCGTTTTCAGGTCATGGCATAGAGTATCCTGATGGCGATGCAGCGTACGGTATGTCCGAAGGACCTGACTACTTCTGGCATGATATGTCAGACAGATTTGACAGAACAATTCTTGATAGGAATAACGATAGTAAGATAAGTAATGACGAGATGCAGAAACCACCATATTCAGCGTTGATTATGATTTTTTCTACATGTCATTCAGAATATGCGGTGGAGAATTTCAGCCGGAATGATACAGGCGCCGAAAAGAGAGTGCTGATTTCATCATGCAGTAAGCACGAGAAATCCGCAGCTTACTCTTTTTTTGGTATTGGGTTTGGTCTGTTTCCATCGCATTTCTCAAACAAAATAATGGGAGAGTGTGGCGAAGAGTTTTTAATTGTGTTTTTCCAGGTTGCTATTTCATTTGGATTATTTATTGGGGGCCCCTTAGGGTTGCTTTTGTGCATTATAATAAATACGGTTTTTGCGTTCCTGCCACTTCTTATCCCACTCTTGGTAGCTCTAATTGCTGCTTATGATGTAGGACTTCATCCTGCATCAACAATATATGACAGCACGGTGTACGCATCTAAATGGACGTACTTCGGTCTTTTTTTCGGGCTGATTGGGGGTAGCAATCCGAAAATTTTCAATGAAAAACTTGCGATGGAGGTTATGGTATGAGAGAAACTTTACCCTATAGATTTCACCAAAACTTATTTGGTGATATAAATAATGCTCTGCACGGTGGAATGCTTTTTGTATTTGTGATATCAATTTTATCATTGATTGGGAATTTTATTATATTAGGATGGGAAGGTAATGGTAACTTTTCAATTAAAGAATATTTCTATCTCCTTTTTCTTATATCTTTTGCGTATATGACTGTAGAATACTATATAATAATTAAAATTATTGAAGTTTTTATCAGAAAATTGAGTGCCGAGAGAAAAGATATTGATGATGTTACTAAACAGATAAACAATATGTTAAAAATTTTGCTTGGAGGAGGGACTGCTATCTTCTATGCCATCCTTTTGGGTTGTATTTTGGTTGCGCCATCTATATTACTTGGAGGGTTACTCCTCCTTTCCCTAATAATATTTTCTTTGTTTTTTTACAAAAAAGAAAGAATTCAGGGAGGAATGAAAGATGCTTGGTAGTGATAGATGCAGTACCTCTGCAACTCCACCAAATATATGAGAGTTATGGAGTGTATAACCCAGAGATACTACTGTGCAGTTATTGATGCAGACACGGACCATGATATAATTCCAGACGGGAATGACAGTGAGCCGTTTACACCTGCAGAACTGCCAGAATCACCATTTGCAGACAATGATGGTGATGGTTTATTGAA
>JBMFNP010000086.1:0-2819 GCA_049970095.1 Thermoplasmata archaeon
CTCTGCCCACAAATTTCGGTGGTAGGTTAAGCATCACAAAAATGGTTATCACAGATGGTTATTTATGGGTTTTGGGTTATCTGTTCAACTTATATGGGGCATAAAGATTTCATGGGGGCATTTCTTTATAACCCTCTATAAGCATCCCGACATAAATGAAAAATCTTTTCTCCAACCTGAATTTCATTTTCGCATTCACACAGGATTAAGGGAATTTCACTGTGAAATCCCGTCTCTCCTAAATGGGTTCCAAAACCCATATTCATCTGGTAAGCAAGCGGGTCCAAGTCATACCTCTTTTCTCCAATTTTTACTCTGACATAATAATGTTGCCTTTTAAAAAACCCGTACTTCATTACTGTGGAGTAGAGAGCAACATCCTCAAACCTTCCAGTGAGATAGAGCATTGAAATGAGCACAAAACAAACCTTCATAGGTGGCTGAATTGATACATTCCAGATTTCACATGAGGGTTGGATTTTATAAAAGGCCCACGGCTTTAAACTGCTCAGTTTGATTTCAAATCTCCCAGATACAAGCAGATAAATTGCTTTTGCCACGCGCATATCCGTGAGTTTCTCTGGTGAGAGCATCCTTCCATACCTTACCATGTCTTCAGTTACGAAGAACCAGGGTTCTGCTCTGCATGGCATTTTCACACCTATTTTTTTACACCTTCTTCCGATTTCGGAGTGTGTATGCAAGCAAAATTGCAGCGAGGAAAAATACTGGTAACATCTCGGAGAGAGTAAAGCCGGGTATCTGTGGCAATGTATTTCCTATAACAGAATTCTCTGCATATATGTTGTCAAAGTAAATTCTCAAAATGATGCGATATGTTGTGTTCCCTTTGAGTGGTATGCCATTTATTTCTGTAATCCTGTAGGTAGTGATGTTTCTATCTGTAATGTTTGTAATGCTCACAAATTCTGTGTCGTTTTCTGCTTTAACCAGAATTTCATATTTCACAAAATCGTTTCCTTCATATTTTTCCCACTTTATGGTGATATAATCCTCACCCTCTATCACAACAGTGAGGTTGAGGTCTATTTCTGGCGTTATGGCGCATTCCTTAATTGTCATGTGTGGATATATTGTATTGCTCTCATAATAACCAGCACCAATTGAGAGATTTCCTGGCATATAGCAAAAGTCAGGTAGGGGAAATGTACAAAGCATTGTCTTTGTGTTAATCGGAGTAAAATAGTTAGAGGAAACAATTGGCACCCATATCTGTGTAAAATCCGCAGTTGTATTGATCCTCCCTTCATAGATGCAAGCAAATGGCGGATAGAGCATTCTTGTTAGAAAATTCTTTTCAGTTTTCAGGTACAATTTTATTACCTTTCCAAATCCAAACTCTGTAATGTTGAGGTCAAGTGCGTTGTCTACCCAGAGTTCTATGGGTGTATTGAAACTTACCACCTTCTCTGTTTCCACACTTGCATTCAGTGCAGAGATAAAAACTAATGTAACTCCGTAGTAGGGATGCACATAATTCTGGTTGATGTTCGTGATATTGAGGGTAAAATTTCCTGCAGTATCTGTTGTGAAATTCCCGTGGATTTCAGCCCAGTTCTTCAGGAAGTAAAATCCAGTAAAATTTCTTTGGGGAGTTGAATTGTAATACAATGTGCCCTGCACCGAGAGAGTACCATTCTGATACTTCACATCTGAAATCAAGGCATCCAGACCTGTGCTAACTCTCTGTGAGAGAGGAAGGGGAATTACAAACTGGAAATCTACATACTTTTCTTTCTCTTTTACCACACCATAGATGTAAAGGGAATTTGTAAGTAATGTCTGTGGTGCGATGTAGAAGTGGGCAATTCCCCGGGTATTGGTCTTGGAGTAAATCATAGCTCTATCCCCATAGTACTCAGTTGTGTAATTGAGGTAAATTGTAGCATTGGGTACCCCCTTTCCATCCTGGTCGCAGATTCCAAGGTCAAAACTTACACTGTTTTCTGTCACCCTGAACTGGTGGTACCATACACTATATGGGAGATAGTAGAGCATTGCAGTTCCAGTTTCAATTTTTCCATCAATAATGGCATTGGCAGTAAGGGTGAAAGTGGTGGTTCTGTTTACAGGTGGAACTGTAAAATTTCCAGTATATTTCCCATTTTGGGACAGGAGTGCTAAAGGTGTCTCTGTGTTTTCCCATGCGAGAACAACCTGTATGTTCTGGGGTTTGGTGAGATGCTGTCCCTTATAACATTCCACAACAAAATTCACAATTGCACCAGGTTCTACAATTGTTGTATTTCTGTCTGGGATGTAAATGTAAACTTTAGTCTGGGGATCAAATGGAATATTTACATAGATGGTTTTAGTAATGCCGTTCAGTTTTCCTGTGACCACAAATCTTCTGTCTGTATCATTGTCAGTAAGATTGTATTGCACAATGTATCTACCCTTTCCAACTATCGTTGTGGTCAATGTGCGCGTACTTCCGCCATAGACATCTGTGAGATTTGCTATAATTGTGTCCAAATCACACGATTCGCCATTCTGGTAAGCAAACACATTCAGAACTACACAATCCCCTGAGTGGTAAAGTTTCATACTGTCTAGCGAAGCAAGAAGAATCAGGTCAGTACTGGGAGGTTGTGCTGTTAATGTGGGTGACGCAAGAATGGATGTCAGATACAGAGTAATGGTGAGCATTGAAATTTTAGGCATATATCTTACAAAAATTACCGCATACTTAAATTCTTTGGGTGCGCAGTAATCTAACACAGGGTCATAAAGAAATGCCCCGTGAGATCTTTTTTCCTCAGCCAGAACTTTGGTGTCCTATTTTATACCCAAATCTT
>JBMFNP010000087.1:0-2753 GCA_049970095.1 Thermoplasmata archaeon
CTCAATTTCCTTCTTAAATTCTTCTATGACCTCTGCTACATTTGTGGCAGCTTGCGCTATATCTCCTGTTTCATACATTTCCAGTGCTTTTTCCAGTTTATTCAAAATTCCCACATAATCTATAACCTGCCCGAAGTCCTTTCCAGATACAGGACGGTTAGCCCTTGCAATTGTCTGAAGGAGACGGTGTCCTTTCAGTGGCTTATCAAGATAGAGCGTTTGCAGCACCGGTGCATCAAACCCCCGTAGAAGCATGTCTGTCACTATCAGAATTTTTGGATACTCTTCATTTTTGAATTTTGCTATTATCTGCGCTCTGATTGTATCTAAATCATCAGTTCTGTATTTATTTGTAAGTTGCATTTTGTATTGTTTTATTATTTCATCGTCATTCTGGCCATATGTCATCACAATCTCAGAATACTCGGGGGATAGATGCTTATCAAGTGCTCTCTTGTAAAGGACACATGCCCTTCTGCTTGCGCACACAACCATTGCCTTAAACCTGCCATCCACATTTTCCATGAAATGTTTTGCAATGTCCTCTGCAATCAATTCAATTCTTTTTTGATTTTCCAGCACAACATTGAGTTCTTTTAATCTTTTTGCGACTTTTGTTTCAAGTTTTTGAATGGCTTCCTCTGTGTATTCATCCAATTTTTCATCTTGTTGGAGGAATGATTCTATACCATCTTCCTTTTTCTTAAGTAGTTCTTGCATCTCCTTTCCAACAAACTCTTTAAGTTTTTCATTCTCTACCTTTATCTCTTTTTCTATCCTGGGTTCCCAAGCAATTCGTAGTGTGTAATTATCTTCAAGTGATTCTTTGATAAAGTATTTATCCAGATAGTCCTCACCAGGAGGGGAAAATGTTGCAAATGTGTCCTTGCCCTTTATTGCAATGGGTGTGCCAGTGTACCCAACAAAGAAGGCATTTTCAAGAATTGCTCGCATTTTTGCAGCAAGTACACCATACTGGGTCCTGTCCGCCTCATCTACCAGCACCACAATGTTCTTTCTATTTTTGATCGTGTCCCTGTGTTCAACAGAGGTGTCTTCCAGTAATTTATCCACTTCCTCAAGTTCTCCTTCTCTGAATTTGTGAACAAGCACAACAAACATTCCTCTTTTTCCCCTTCCATTATCCCAGAGCAGAATTTCTTTAAGGCGGCTAATGGATGTCACTCTTTCAGATGGAATTTTGAGGGACTTAAGGGCTTCAGATGTCTGCTCTTCCAGTTCCTGTCTATCCAGAATAAAGAAAATTGTAGGGTTTCCTAATTCAGGTGCGCTCATAAGTTTATTTGCTGTGAATATCATTGTTAAGGTTTTTCCAGAACCTTGCCAGTGCCAGATTAAGCATGTATTTTCTCTAGCACCCTTGATGTAATTTTTTATGCGCTCTACTGTTTTATTTGCAGCACGGTACTGCATGTATCTGGCTATAACTTTTGTCTTTTTCCCACTCTCCTCTCTCATAAATATGAAATACTTTATTATGTCTAGGAGACGAGTTCTGGTAAGAATTTCAGGGATTGGATGCTCTGCATTCTTACCTTCATTTTTCCATATATGCACATCTGCACTAGCCCATGGTACGGAGGGAAAGTATCTGATTCTTTCTTCCCATGTTTCAGCGACTACATTTATCTGGATGTACTTGAAGAGTTCAGGCACTGTGTTTTCATACTTTTTGATCTGGTTTTTGGCATCAACCCAACTAACGGATGGGTTTGTGGGGTCCTTGCATTCTATGAGCACCACCGGGAGCCCGTTCACAAATAAAACTATGTCCGGACGGATTTTGCCATCTACACCTTCAAAATTCACCTGGCTTGATACAATGAATTCATTGTTATCTATGTGCTCATAATCTATGAGGGAAATTGTTGCGGGTCCCTTCTTTCCTAAATTCATTGGGATGCCGTATTTTATGTAGTCCATTATCTCTGCGTGCCCCTGTGCACCTGTGCCTTTCGCTTTCAGCTCTGTAATTATCTCCTCAATTATCTTTTCAATTTCTTTTGTTGAAACTCCAAAAAAGACTTTTTCATTTATTTTCCTGAGAGCATTTCTCAAATTCTGTGTAAGAATGGGCTCCGAAATCTCCCGCTCCAGTTGCTCTGGATGCACATATATCCAGCCATTTTTTACCAGCTGGTCAATTAGGGGTTTTTCAGCTAATTCCTTCTCTCTTGACACCACATAATGCTTTTCCTCACCTACATGTGGATAGCTCTCCATTTTGCGCACCTCCTGTACATTCCAATTTTATGTATTAAATCCGCATAACTATTTACTTGCAATGCAGACAACACCGGGTATTTTGTAAACTGCAACCTCAACTCGCCACTTTCATCAATATACTCGTACATTTTTCAACCCCTTTCAACCATCTCCTTAACCCTAATTTTCCCAGTTAACAACAAGTCCATCAAGGCTTTCTTTATTCGTTCCAGTTTTTCTTTCCTCTTCCTTTCGACCTTAAGCCTTTTATCAGCAGTAGAAAGAATATGGGCTATCGTCTGTTGTTCAGAAAAAGGTGGTAGTTGGATGGGTAAATTCTCAAAAACCATTTTATTCACATGAGGAATACCTGTCCCTACAGTAGTTCCATGAAGAATTGAAAACCTTTTAGTAAGAATATAATATAGAAATGAGGTATCTATGTTCTGAATTTTTGGAAGTATTTTAACCATAGTTGAAGCGAGTGCTCCTCCGAATCCCGTAAAAACATGTCCAGAATAAGAGCC
>JBMFNP010000088.1:0-2715 GCA_049970095.1 Thermoplasmata archaeon
CTCTGCAATAATTATCTGTGTGGTTTATTGGGTGAAAAAAAGGAAGAGAGCGAGAAGGGTGTACTGAGAGGTGAAATTACTTGATTTCTATCTTCCATGGGTGATCTTTCTCAACCCACTTTCTCCCATCTTTCCAGTTTCTGGATTGAGGAAAGCGTTCCTCCCTGTTTTATTTCCTCCCTTAACCTGTTCTCTCTCTCCATCACATCAATTGCACGGTTTGCAATCTCCACAGCCTCTTTCTGTGGAATAACAACAACCCCACTCTCATCACCCACTACCCAATCGCCTGTTCTCACCGTCAGTCCTCCGCATACAATTTCTACACCAATTTCTCCAAAGCCTTTCGGTTCTCCTGCACAGGGAACAACATGCCTTGCAAACAGGGGAAAATCCATGTTAAGAATTGTATCAATATCTCTGGCTGCACCATCTATTACAACACCAGCTACTCCCTTCACCTTGCAACTCCAGGATGCAAGTTCACCCCAAACAGCGGTTGTGCCCCCACCAGCATCAATTACAATTACATCCCCTTTGTTTGCCCTGTCAATTGCTTCTACTGGTTTTGCCCAGTCACCATCAATTGTCCGCACTGTAAGTGCTCTGCCAACCATCCTACGATTCCGATTAATGTACGGTTTTATTCCTTTCATTGCACCTTTTCTATGCATTGCATCCGAAATGTTTGGAGTAGAAACCTTGGCAAAAGCCTCAAACAGCTGAGCTTCTGAGTATTTCTTAAAATCAGCACTCTCAATTGGTTTGCCAGTGTACATTGCATTCTTTATTTTCTCTGCAGCCTCCTTCACATTTTTTGCCTTGATTATTGCACTACCGACGATTATTATGCTAGCCCCTGCATTTACAGCTTCTGCAGCAGTTTCTGAGTTTATGCCACCTGCGACCGCCACAGGTATTCTTGAAAATTTTACAACTTCTCTCAGGGCTGAAAATATGTTCTTCGCAGACATCTGCTGGTCAACTCCGAGATGCATGCACACAAAATCCGCACCCATCGCACTAACCTCTTCAATTCGCTTTTTTTTGTTTTCAACTCCAAGCAAGTCCACCATAATCTTTGCTCCGTACTTTCTACCAGATTTTACAGCTTCTGTAATAGTGGCATCATCTGCCACACCCAAAACACAGACCACATCTGCTCCTGCCTTTGCTGCAATTTCAACCTCAAAACCCCCCACATCCATTGTTTTCATGTCCGCAACAATTATCCTGTTCTTGAAGGTTTTTTTGAGTGTTCTTACAGCATCCAGACCATGACTTTTGATGAGTGGCGTTCCCGCCTCTACCCAGTCAGCACCGCCTTCCACCGCTTCCTTTGCAATTTCCAGCGCCCTCTCTATATTTTCCATGTCTAGGGCAACCTGCAAAACTGGTTTTTCAATCATGAGGTTTAATATGGTAAGGGGGTTAATAACTTTTTGAGTGTACGCCATCTCGGAACTTTAAAATAAGATGAGAATATATCCCTGCTGGTGATTGTATGATAGACGAAAAAATGAGAAAAAAGGTGTTAAGCCAGCCAATAGAAATGATTGACCTTGAAAAATCAAAAACGCTTTTAGATATTGTTGAAGCATATAAAAACGCATCAATCCAGGCGAGAAATATTGGAAGATGCATGGAAGTTTACGAAAACATGCTTAAAGATAGGGACAGGCCTACGATAATTATGGGTTTAAGCGGTGCATTAATTGCTGGTGGCTTGAGAAAGGTCATTGTAGACATGATAAAATATGGAATTGTGGATGTAATTGTTTCCACTGGTGCAATTCTTTATCAGGATATCTATCAGGCAAGAGGTTATAAGCACTACAGAGGTTCACCAGATATGGATGACACAAAACTCAGGGACCTTTACATAGATAGAATATATGACACGCTTGTGGACGAACTGAAATTTGAGGAAACGGACAGATATATCGGTAAACTCACAGAAAAACTGGAGCCAAGGGGATACTCAAGCAGGGAATTCCTGGAATTTATAGCAACGCACATAGAGGATGAGAATTCCATATTGTATAATGCAAGAAAATACGGGGTGCCTGTCTTCTCCCCTGCAATAAACGACTCCTCAATTGGCATAGGGCTTACAATTTATTACCACAACAACAGGAATAAGCCACATGCATTTATTCATTCAATCAGGGATAATTATGAACTCACTCAGATCATTCTCAAATCTAAAAAGACAGGAGTTATTTACATCGGAGGGGGTGTGCCGAAGAACTGGATAAACGATTCCGAAGTTATGGCAAGTTATCTTTTTAACCCGGAGATCAATGGGCATGAATATGCATTTCAGATAACTACAGCAACACCTGTGGATGGGGGTTTGAGTGGAAGTACATTACATGAAGCTCAATCCTGGGGAAAGATTTCAAAAAAGGCAACGAAGGCAACTGCATATGTGGAAACCACTGTAGCTTTACCGCTTATTGTAGGTGCAATTCTTCAGAAAGGTGTCTGGAAAGGGCGCCACCGACTCAAATTTGTATGGGAGAAGGATATTGTTAAAAAAATAGAAATGGGTGAGTTGTTGTAAGTGGGTTTTTGGTCCATCTCCCTGCCTTGTTGCACACCGAGGTATGGTTATATACTATGTTGGGTGAGGGTTGATAATAAAAAGGAGGAATATATATGGACAAAAGTCTAACCTCTAATGAGAGAAAAAGCCCATGTGGCCATGGGCTT
>JBMFNP010000089.1:0-2662 GCA_049970095.1 Thermoplasmata archaeon
GGCACAGATGCGCCAGTACTATTCGGGATTTGCGAACTACCAGTGGTGCAGGGAGTATTACTGGTCAATCAATGGGTCTGATCCGAGCAAGGCGGAGAACTGGACACAGAAGGCATTTAACCCGTTTGTGGTGTGCAATTTACCACCGATGATAACAGAATTCTCGGTTGAAGCCCATGAAGAGTGGTGTGGCATCATTGTAACTGCATGTTATCTTACTGTAACAGTGAAGGTAAAAAGCATAACTGGATTAGGTCAGGTGTACATAGGCGTGAGAGCATTAAACTCTGATACAACCAGTGCCACATGGGTAGGAGTTATATGGAGTGCTACACAGACAGAAGCCTCATACACAGGAATAAGGTTAGATGTGGACTGGTGGACACTGAAGTTAACAGGATACAGCACGCAAGTAATTGTCTTGGCGTATGTTGAAGTGGGTGGCAAATATCCATCTGTTTCCGCAGAGCATCAGATAAAAGGAATAGTCACCATTTTTGCAGAGGCCATTGCAAATCTGATTGCAATGCTCACTGGCGGGTTGCAGAAGGTGTGGGATGCTGTGGAAAGTGCTGTGAACGCAATTGTGGAGTGGGTGAAGGGGATAATACAGAAAATATTGGAACCACTATTCTCTCCTATAAAAAGTGCGATCTCAAGCTGGATAGAGAGTATAAAAGACGCACTTTCTAAAATAGGTATGGATGAGGGTCCCACTCAATATACAGAGGAACAAAGAGCGTTTCTCCTTGCTGCAATTTTCTCAGCAACGGTTCCATTTCTTTTATTGTCTCTCGTTTTAGCCCTCATGGCTTTGCAATGGTTTCTTACTGCAATAGGTGTAGTTACGGGTGGTGCCAGTATAGGAATAGGAAAAATTATTGCAGTAGCAGTTAATGTAGGCATCCAAACAGTAAGGAACATGTTTTTGGAACTTGTAGCTGGTTTTACGATTGGTGCATTTGTAGCTGTGGTTCTCCAAGCACTTCCAACATGGGTGTCTATTGAAGCGAATACGCTTGCACTTGTTGTGGGATTGCTATATACCTTTGAAAAATTTCATAGCGAGTATGGAAAATTCTGGCAACCGCTCTAGCAACATCATAAAGATCTGTATGGACTATTTCTTGGGTTAATTGGATATATTCTCTCTACTTCTCTCCAATTATTTTTACCCGCCGATAGAGTTTTCATCGCAGCACTTGCCCTTGCATTTGCAGGTATAGGATTTGCAATAACTTTATTTGTTGAAGACCTCGGAGACATCAGTTGGAGTATTCCTTGGTTAGAGGAAGCATTTTCAGCATTCATACTTTCAATGGCAATAATCAATTTTGGAGTAGCTGGCGAAGATGAATAAAAAAGGGATAAAGATGGGTTGTAATTATACCAGCAAGATCATTTACGATGGTAACACTGAGAATAATGTCCCAGAGGTAGATTCAAAAGAGCTTTTCTTTGAACTTGCCTTTAGCGGTTTAATCTTCGGCTTACCAATTGCGTTTGCCGTAGTGTTTCTTTTCATATATAGAATTACTGAGCCCGCCGCTTTTCTTGCCCTTATTGTGGCTGTGCTAATATATATCACTTTTTTTATGTGTGCAGGGCGCACACTCAAAGAGAAGATTACCAAAAGAGGACACATAAAAATATATGAAGATGGAATGTGTCTACCAGAAAATTTTGGTGAGAAACACGAGGCACATTTCATCAGATGGAATGAAATCAAGCAAGTCTATACAGATTATAAATCAAATAAAAAATCACCATGCATACTATTAATAATTGCCCCCACTGCATCATTGAATGTCTATCTTCAATCCCGTACATTTCCCTCTGTACCTCCACACATGCACATTATTTTATCCAGGGAGATTCCTAATATCAAGAATACCATATATTGGATAAGTCAATTTAAGCCCATTCATTATATTTCTGAAAATGAAATGAAGAAATTAATTAAAGAACAGCCATGGAAAAAATCAATTAGAGCATAACCGACTACCAGGAGGTTCACGGCTACACCGTAAAGGTTATTACGGGCTGGGACAATACAGGTACACCAATAAGCGTGGAGAGAAAAATGTATGGGGATCCACTAAATGCATGGAAACAACCATCTGGAACCTGGACAGACACGGATTCGGATAACATTCCAGATATTGTAGAAATTTATTTCAGCAACATAACGAATATTGATAACAACACAATGTGGAACGCATACACAACAAACTCCGAAACCAGCTCTGTATTCCTGAGATATTCATGGTGCCGTGATTACTACAAAGAAATCAATGCCAGCAATTCCAGTTTAGCGGAGAACTGGACCCAGAAAGCGTTCAATCCATTTGTGGTGTGCAATTTGCCACCGATGATTGTGAGATTCAGTGCAGAGCCTCGCAAATACGGTGAATGGCCAAATGAACGCTACACAATTCGCACAGAGTTTGTTGTGAGAGATTTGCGTGGTGTCAGGGAGGTGAAGCAGGAACTATTTGAGTTGTGCACAAACAAGTTAGTAGCATCCCACACATACAGGCCAGGTGCTGGTTACACAGTAATTACAGCTGGCTGGGAATTTGATGTTAGTGGCTGGACACTTTCGGTTTATGGCTACAATGTGCGAGGCAGTGTGACAGGAGAGACAGGTCAGAGTGTGAGT
>JBMFNP010000090.1:0-2598 GCA_049970095.1 Thermoplasmata archaeon
CGAGGCTGGTCCCCTCCCCTTACGGTAACCTCACCCCTTTCAGGGTATGGGAAGGGCGTTCTGCAGACGGCGAGGCTATCGCCCTTCCCCTTACGGTAACCTCACCCCTTTCAGGGTATGGGAAGGGCGTTCTGCAGACGGCGAGGCTAGTGCCCTTCCCCTTACGGTAACCTCACCCCTTTCAGGGTATGGAAAGGTCGTTCTGCAGACGGCGAGGCTAGCGCCCCTCCCCTTACGGTAACCTCACCCTTTCAGGGTATGGAAGGGTCGTTCTGCAGACGGCGAGGCTAGCACCCCTCCCCTTACGGTCGGGGTTGATACCCTACTGGCGCTGTGTTATTTTTTCTTTACAACCAGCCCACAATGCTCTTCATCAAATGGGTCCAGAAAGATTCTTTCCTTGATTGTAAAACCCCTCTCCTCAAGGTCTGCAATGCATATCTGGATTATCTCTTTGATGGATTTTGTGGAATCTATTGCAGGGGCTTTTATTATTAGATAGCCAATTCCTTCTTTTTTCAGAAATTGGTTTCCTGCATTCACAAAGATTTCTACCTGGTTTTTCTGGGCAATATCTTGGTAAATCACATCTACCCTTGTTATCAGGGATGCGTATGTATAGGTCTTTGAAGCATCTGTCATTATCGGAAAAATATTTTTTCGCATTTCTGCAAGTCTCAGGAGGTCTACGAATGGAGTTCTTGAAATTTCAACAGCGTAAATTCTTCCTCGCAACACAATGTCTGAGATATGGCTGACAGTTGTCCCTGTGGCAGCGCCAAGATACAGCACGCTGGAATTCTCTCTGAATGAAAAATTTTCAAGGTTTTTGTGGAGCATTGCACACAACTTACTTCGTTTCGGGTTCCAGCGCCGATATTCTTTTCCCCCCTCTCTTTTAAGCACCTCTCCATAAACCTGAAAACCCGGTACTCCATTTATAGTGTAGAAATTCTCACCATCCGAATAAACACCAAAATACTTTGATGGTGTTATCTTTCCCATTTATTTGCTCCCCCAGTTTTTCCAAATAACTTGCATGCAATATATCCTAAAAATGCAAATCCAAGGCGCGTAAGGTACCAGATGTTGATGCTCGCCTTAAGCATTTCAGTAGGTTTATAATTTTGCCAGAGTTTTCCATGTTTTACTGTAAGTTGCTTTCGCCCATAACCGTTCCAGAATGCTTGTTTGAAAAATTTGTAAAAACTTTCTCTTGCTCTGTGATAAATTATTGCCTTTGGGTTATATGTGATTTTTGCTCCTCTCTCAACCGCTCTCAGATTTAAGTCAATATCCTCAGCGGTAACGAACCAGGGGTCAAAACCCCCGATCTCTTCAAAAAGTTTCTTTTCATATGCTATGTTTGCAGTGGGATAGGTAACATCACTTCCCTTGTAAACCAGTTCAACTCTTTCAAGTTTCTCAAAGGCATGGTATCCAATTTGAATTGTCCTTCCTGCTACTATCTGGTTTTCTTTCAAACCGTTTCTTAACTCAGAAAGCCAGAATGGATTTGCAATGCAATCGCCGTCTGTAAATGCCACATACTCCCCTTTTGCCTGTTTCACACCGAAGTTCCTGCTTTCACCCCTTGTACCTCCATGTTCAAAAAGACGGATGTTGGTGTATCTTTTCATGTACTCTTTCACAATCTCGCATGTACGGTCTTCGCTTGAGGAATCCACAATAATTATTTCAAATGGGGGTTCCTGAACTGTTAGGCTATCCAATAAGTCCGAAATGTGTTTTTCTTCGTTTCTCACGGTGATAATCACGCTAATAAACATGTGCATCAACCTCTGTTATGCACCCTCAATTGTACTCTCTTCCTCCTCCCAGCATTGCAGCACATGCACTGTGGTTACACCCTGAATTGTTCTTATTTTCGTATTTATGAGTGCAATCAAATCGTCATCAGTTCTTGTTTTTACCTTCAGAACAATATCATATCTTCCAAAAACAATGTTTTTATGTTTTGTTTTGAGTAATTTTGAAAGTTCGTTAAAAATCGCCTTGGTTTTTCCAGTTTCGGTTTTAATCAAGAGATATGCACTTACCATCCTACTCACCATCTGAATATGTTATTGATGGGCTCAGCCGGATTCGAACCGGCGACCTTCGCTGTGTGAGAGCGATGTCATACCACTAGACCATGAGCCCTTGGAAAGGGAATATAGAAAGATAATAAAAAAGGTTTTGTTTGTTTTTGTTTCCTTTGGACCGCCGAGGAACAGGCACCACCGCGGAGGAGAGTACCGGAAGGTGTGGCTTGCCATCCCTCGCCCAGATGCACGGAAAAACTTTGGAGTGCCAGAGGCACTCCCGTGGGAGAGAGTACCGTAGGGGGAGGGCGAAACCCTCTCCTCGCCGAAAAGCGTTCACGGAAAAACTTGGGGGTGTCGGATGACACCCCCGTGGGGTTACCGTGCACCCTTTTCAGGCTCCGCCCGAAAAGGTTGCGTCCAAAAGCACCCTTTTCAGGGACTTCGTCCCCGAAAAGCGTGCACGGAAAAGAAGAGAAAACTTGGGAGTGCCAGAGGCTCGGGGTATCGTGAGATACCCCTTAGCACAGGTACCGTAGGGTGTTAACCCCGA
>JBMFNP010000091.1:0-2573 GCA_049970095.1 Thermoplasmata archaeon
TAATAGTAGTAAGTTACTCCAAACGAGACATTTGTATCTGTAAAGGTTGTTGTGCTGGCATTAACTGTTGCATAGAGATTTTCAGTGCCTGGGCTGAGACCACGGTAGATGTGGTATGAAAGCAGAGGAAAAGATGTATTGGAAGGTTGGCTCCACTTAATCATAACTTCTCCCTTTTCATTACTCACAGAAAGATTTCTTGGGGGTGCTGGTCTTAGAGCCAATTCTCGCTCATATATCTTTGTGGTGGACACATTTCCATAAATATTTTTAGCGGTGAAGAAGTACTGGAAAACGCTTGCATTTGTCGGGAGAGAAATAGTGGATGATGTGTATGTTCCCCAACATGAACTACCATTGATAAATTCCATCTCTTTTTGTGAGAAATTTTCTGAGAGATTGAACCTGTAGTTCAGCACAACCTCTGCTATTCCTCCACCCCTTACATCTATTACCTCTACCGATAGGTTTGTTGGAACTTCTTCTGGTGGTGTGTGCCTTATTAGAGGTATAGAGAGAACTGGAAAATAATCAAATGTGTCGTTATCTATGGGATATGGTGTGTCTCCAATCCCATCCAAATCATTATCAGCTATCTCTGTAGGATACCAAAAGTTTCCGATACCCTGGTAGCACCAGGAATTCTCTGAGGAAAAATCGTTACAATTTTGTGTGGTATTTTTTGTTTTCCAGAATGTGTTTGCAAAAATTCTATTTTGCTTGGAGCCATTGGACGCATACACACCACAGAAATAGAACTCGTTGAGCCAAATACTACATTGAGTGGTGTTGTTAAGCACAACTGCGTATATTGGAGGATCCCATGATGAGTTATAACAAAAGAACTTATTTTCAACAAATTCTACATTAGAAGAGGCAACAATATGGAGTGGATGTAAATAATGATCAAAATTGTTTTCTTTAAATGAGATATTGGTAGAATCTCTCACATATACTGTCCGAAATCCTGTAGAATTCACTACAGTTGAGTTCTGTATGATTATGTTTTCACATCCCCATATTCCAATTGCCATGCCGATATGGGAATTCTCATTTATTTTGATATAAGAGAAACATATGTCTGTAGAGTTCTCAACAGTTATCCCAGACGTTGGTTTCTCGATCTCCGTAAATTCAATTCTTCCGTGAGTTACATTTATGAACATACAACCCACTTTAAAATATATGGCTTCACTCGAACCTTCGCAAATAATTCTTACATTCGTGATTACAAAATATGCGGTAGTATTCTCCACATATATTGCACACTGCGGGGCCGAGGCATTGATTGTTATTAAAAATCCTCCAATGATATAGGGATCCTCTGCTGTTCCGCTACCGGAAACAACTCCATTTTCATGAGTGAAATTTTCATTTCCAATGATTTCTATTGGTTCCCGTTCCACTAACGATTGAGGCACATCTATTTCTGATTGGGAGTTTCCATATGGAGATAAAAGAAAAAGGAGAGAAATAAGCAGAGGGAAAAATCTCATAGGAATACACCTCCTGTGAATGAGGAATATTGGATAATCGTATTCAATGCTCCCAGAATGCCCATATCGGACCAGAATCTGTGCTGTACACATGCACTGCTAATCTCTTTTGTGTAGTGTATTGCTTCCTCAAGTGATGTTATTCCGTTGTTATCTGTGTCCAGTGGAAGAAGAAAAAGAGAGTATTCTCTTGGCGGTGTAAGATGTCGCAAACTTCCCATTATATAATAGAGATTCTCTCCATGTAACCAGAAATACATCCATTCATGTGCCATATTTAACTCTATTGTTTTAAACCAAATGTCCATATGAGTAGAGACGTACGTATAAGAAAGTCCGTCCAGCTTCAGGAGTGTTTCGTAGGGATAGGTTGTTATTTCGTCCTTCCAATTTGTGGCTGTGGTAGTTATGACGCATTTATTCTGGGTAGAACTGAGAGCCGCATCATAGATTTTGGATGCAAGTGGTTCAAGGGAAGTACCATCACAGAGAATTATTTTTCGAGCAGAGGTGCTAGATAATGGTAAGAAATAATCTGCAACCTCCCAAACATCAACCCAACTACCATTCCACCCACTAATGCACAGCGAAATACTACCCTCCACTCTGTAATATATGAATATCATATCTTTCTCAGCCAGTGAGGAATACTCTGCAATTGTAGATTTTATAATATCTGGAGTAGCTGGTCGTAAGTTGATTTTCTCATGAAATGGGTCATCAAAACTTGGATTTCCAAAGCTCTGGTCTATTATTTTTTCCAAATGCATTGAGTTATCTTCGTTGGGAAAATTTCCATCTGCATAAAGAACTATTATGTTTTTGTAGTTATAAACATAGTAAAGTGTATCATATACAAGCATTAAATCATTCCAGTAATGTGGATAATTTTCACCTTTATTTGTGGGAGCAGAGATAAGAAGTGCAAATCTTTCATTTACAATTGATGGAGAGTTTCCTGTGAGATTTTCGTACCCATCAGGCATTCCATCCCCATCACTATCTACAGTTATTCTCCATGCATCTGTGCAAAAACCAATACATTCGCAGCAATCACCGAACCCATCGTTATCTGTG
>JBMFNP010000092.1:0-2518 GCA_049970095.1 Thermoplasmata archaeon
ATAATTGCGAAACAAAATGGGAGATTGGAGATTTTACATGGAATGAAAGCAACACTCTTGAGTAATTCTACATCCCCTCATACCAGACTTCTGGATCTCCACCTACTCTTCTTTCAGTTCCCGCCCATCCTTCTTTATTTCGGAAATCTGCCAGCCCTCAAGAACTCCAGGCTCAAAAGCACAGATTATTCTTGCATTGTACTTTTTTGCACATTCTTTTATTTCGCCCAGCATTGCAGATAAAGAGATTGTAGAGTAATAATAGTGGGCAAAAAGTTCATCGAATGCCTCAACGAGCACCACTTTTCCTTCAAAACCACCAACAAATTTTTCCACGAGAAATGGTATTTTACCCACTGCTTCTTCATCCATTGGATTTAAGTCCCCGTTTTTTGCCACAACAATCACACTTGACTGTTTTTGAAGCTTTTCTGGGACATCGGGGTTATCTGTAATAAGGAGACACATCTCGGATTCGCACACTTTCTGGAAATATGCTCTTGCTCTCTTCTTGTTTTCACACCAGAAATATCCTGGCTCAATTTTTGATTTTCCACACGGTCCTTTGCTCCCATTCAGCATCTGGTGATATTTCAAAAATGTATGGAGCAGAAGAATTCCAGTTATTCCGAAAGGAATTGTGGTAAGCGGATAGAAATCCTGAATACCCATAAGAGGAGGCAGATAGCCAGTGATTGCAGCACAGCAAAGGGAAATGGCAAGTGCAATGCCTATAATTCTTGCCTGCGTTCTTCCTGGAGTGGTGGCCCCCTCAAAAGAACTTTTTTCAAGCATCCAGATTGCAATCACTGTGCCACAGATAATGTATGTGCCCCAGAGTATCATTCCTTTTCCATAGTATGCACCCCAGCCAGGCCCATACACTATCAACCCTTCAACCAGGAAATCTGTAGATGCGGAAACCAGCGCAATTGCAGAACTGATAATATAGAGGGAAAAAATAACCCAGTTAGGGACTGCCTTTAGTTTTACCGGGAAGACAGTGGCAAATTGTATGAGTGCTGCAGGTAAAAATGCTCCTGCAATTGCAATTATTTTTAAACCTAACAATGCAAGTTCTTGTTCTCCGGGGGGCGAAGCAATTCTCTCAAGCAACTCACCAACACTCCACAGAAAAAACAGAAAAGCATAAAGAAATGCAGAATAATGCACATTTTTGCGAATTCTGATGAAACTAACCATTAATGCAACAAAGATAATTATGGAAACAACCGGTGGAACCACATACCCTGTGAACATCAATTTCTCCACACTCCAATACCCATATGTCTTTCAGATATTAGTAGTTTCCTCTCACAAAAAGGTTTTATTCCACCTCTGTGTGTATCGTAACCCATGGATGCAGAAGAAAGACTCCGTCTGGTTGTCAGAAACACGGAAGAGGTGGTGACCCCAGAGGACCTCAGAGCGATTCTGAATAGTGTGCAGAATCCGAAGGCATACATCGGGTTTGAACCCTCTGGCTTCATGCATATAGGGCACATAATATGTGCAGAGAAGATAAAAGACCTTGAAAGAGCAGGTTTTGAGGTTACAATACTTCTTGCTGACTGGCATGCCCACATAAATGACAAACTCGGTGGTGACCTTGAGAAAATAAAAATCGCAGGTGCATATATGCGCGATTCTTTTCTGGCCCTGGGAGTTTCGGAGGAGAACACAAAATTTGTTTATGCTGAAGAACTCGTGGATTCAAAGGACTACTGGAAAAAGGTAATTCTTGTTGCAAAAAATTCCACACTATCAAGAATCAAGCGCACCCTTACAATAATGGGAAGACAGGAAGACGAAAGTGAAAGTGACACCTCAAAGTTAATTTATCCCTGTATGCAGGTTGCAGATATTTTTGAACTGGATGTTGATGTTGCATATGGTGGGATGGACCAGCGAAAAGCCCACATGCTTGCAAGAGAAGTGTGTGAAAAACTCGGAAGAAAAAAATTTGTGGCTGTGCATACCCCGCTTCTCTCAAGCTTGCAAAGTACAGGGAGAATGGACATTGCAGATGCAAAGATGAGCAAGAGCCACCCTGACTCCTGTATATTTCTCCATGATAGTTACGAAGAGATTCTGCGGAAGATAAAGAAGGCGTACTGCCCTCAGAAAGTTGTGGAGAGCAATCCTGTTATTGAAATTGCCAGATACATAGTTTTTCCTAAATTTGGAAAACTGGAAATAAAAAGAAAGCCAGAATTCGGTGGCGACCTCACACTTTACAGTTTTGAAGAACTTGTAAAAAATTACAGTGCAGACCAGCTTCATCCGATGGACCTTAAAAATGCGGTAGCAGAAGCACTTTCTAACATACTGGCTGATGTGCAAAAATACTATCTGGTGCACGGAGAGAACCTGGAAAAACTCAAAACGATAAAGATCACGAGATAGTGTTCAAATTTTATGGAATCCATTGGGAGTGCCGAAGGCTCGGGGTATCGTGAGATACCCCTTAGCACAGGTACCGTAGGGTGTTAACCCCGACCGTAAGGGGCGAAGCCCC
>JBMFNP010000093.1:0-2489 GCA_049970095.1 Thermoplasmata archaeon
CCCAGTGGCTGTGAAATTAACAGGTATTCCTGGTAATTCTCCTGGTGTTGCATTTACAATGTTGGATTTCCTGCTTTCCCCATTGCTGTTTGTGGCAGTCACATAATAGTAATATGTAATTCCATTTGTGAGATTTTTGTCAGTGTAGTTCAGTGCTGTTGTGCTTCCCACAAACTCCCATGCCTCGGGCTCTGTTGCTCTGTATATTTTGTAGCCAGTTATGTTAGAGGCACCACAATAGAGGGGTTCCTTCCATTCCAGATGCACAAATTTATTGCCTGGCGTTGCATTGAGTTCAAGAGGAGTTGTTGGAGCCAGTGGTATGTATGTCAGGGGATAATAGTCCTTTGCACCAGCATCCCCAGGAATTTCATATGCCAAATCTACAATCCCATCATAGTTGTTGTCCGGGCTTTGCCAGTCGCTCCAGTAATTGCCTTCGGAGGTAAGGTTCCAGTAAAAAGAGGTCGCTGCTTCATGGTAACTTTGGCTTGAATTGTTATTATTGGAGATAAAGAGATTAGACGCACATATTCCACTTATCAAACAATTCCTCATTTCAACCCCCCACGATATAGAATCTTTAATTATATTTCCAAAACAATACACCTCATCTTCTGTGAGATTCACAAAAAGAATACCTCTTCCATTCCCATCAATCTCGTTTTTTGTAATAAAAATTGTAGCAGGAGTGTTTATTCCAGTTCCATCAAACACAAGACCATACTTTTCATTTTGAATTATTTTTGAATCAGTGATTTTCAACTTCAACAAGTGTGCAGAAGGTAGCACTCTGTGTTCTGCCCCTCCTGTTCCTCTGCTTACAACTCCAAGCATATTTGAAGCAACAATATTTTCTTTAAACTCTATCTCACCTGGTAAAGAGATAAAAGGTGAGAATGTTATACATACCCCGATAGGATTTTGAGAGATTTTATTTCCTTTACAAACAACAGGAAGATACCATTCAAACTGCAGTCCTACCTCCTTGTTCTCCTTTATTTCATTATGAGAAATTAGACCCTGTCCCTTACAGATTATTCCCACTGTGTTATTTTCTAATAGGTTGTCCTCAATTGTTGCTCCCCCTCCCTCGAAAAAGAGTCCAAAGATATTGGTTGTAAAAAGATTTGAAACAATTCTGCCATCCAATGCGCCCCGAACCCCAATTGAATTGTTGAATAATTTGTTGCCAGAAATGGTTGTATTGGAAGAGCAGGAGAAGTCTGTACTAATCCCTATCCCTGTATCGCAAAAAGAAATATTGTTTTTTGTTATAGTGATGCTATCCGTGGTATCCAAACCTAGGCCTATCATTGTATTTTTGATTTCGTTTCCACTAATTATCCCATTTTTTACACATGTTAAACAAATTCCATAATTTTTAGTTTTATTTAATCCGATAATACTGCAATTATTAATCAGAAAATGTTTTGTGGTATTCCAGATGTATATTCCGTACTCAGAAGAATTGATTTCTATTTCCCAGTTTGAGATAATATATGGATTCTCAGGTGTCCCATTACCTTCCCTGACACCATTTGAAAGGGTAAAATTATCGTCGCCTTCAATTATTATGGGCGGGTGCCTCTCGAGTATTTCGTGGGTGTGGCAATTAGGTGTGCCCCCAGAAAATGAAAAAAGTGGAGGAATAATTAAAATAGTAATAACATAATATATCCATTTGAACTTCATGTATCTACCCTCACCATATTAATCGGGTAAGTGGTAGTGACTGTGATTCCAAGACCTCTACTTCCTAAACCGATATAAATATCAGTCTGAGATGCATGTGGTGGATAGGTGGAGGCTTCTGTGTATGGGAGGGATGGAAAATCAGGGTAGATATTCTGGTAATATTCAGAAAAGTTATGCATATCGTTATACCCTATTTTTTGAGATTGAGGAACCCATGCATAATAGAATATGTAAGAACGTGACCAGTTGTATGCTTCTACAACGGAGCAACTCTCATCCCTATCAGAATTATCTTCTGCAGTAATTCTCACACTCGTGTTTTCATCTGTATTAACCTGGTCTGTTCCATCAGGTCCTTTCCCACTCAGTGCAGAGATAAAGTAATAATAAAAAGCAGAGAACTCTCTGTTATAATTGTAGTACGCAAGATCATTGAAAGAATAAACAGAAGTGATTACAACTCTCTTAGCGGCATCCATTTCCGTGGTGTAGGTAGGATACCATTTTAGATGGTGAAGAAACTGTCCGCTCTTGCATGATCCTATGCAGATTACCATTCTCTTATAATTTGTTATTTTACCAAGAAATGTGGCTGGTGATGTTCTTCCGAATTCTGTTGCCCACACTTCCTCATCTCGCCCACTGGAATCCCCTGTGTAATTTTCATCCTTTTTAATCGCAAAGAAAGCAGTTCCATTGTTGCCTGTATTTCCATGTGTCGTAACCATTACAAACACTAGGGTGTTAGTTGTGGAATTCTGGTTAATCCATCCACATACTGTATCTATCTT
>JBMFNP010000094.1:0-2410 GCA_049970095.1 Thermoplasmata archaeon
ACATTATTATAGATCCCCGACAATTAGAGGAATGAATTTGCGTTTAAACCCCCTAAAACCGCAAAAACAACCCGTGTCAGAATCGAACCAAGGTGGAATTTAAACGAAAATAGCCGAAAGCGTTGGAAGTTTTGAGGATTTGTCAGAATCGAACCAAGGTGGAATTTAAACTTTTTACATCTTCAAGAAAATCTTTCAATCCGCTTTGTCAGAATCGAACCAAGGTGGAATTTAAACTTGATACCGTCCATGACACCTTCCCCGGCTTACCCCAGTCAGAATCGAACCAAGGTGGAATTTAAACGGTTAAAAAAGCATGGAATAGATTTATGAAACCATCAGTCAGAATCGAACCAAGGTGGAATTTAAACGATATTTTCTGAAGGAATCGTTGCGAGAGTGCTGGAGGTCAGAATCGAACCAAGGTGGAATTTAAACGTAAGTCTGCTACATTGCGATAACCGAATGTTTCAAGTCAGAATCGAACCAAGGTGGAATTTAAACATGTTGACGGCAGAGGAGCGTGCATATCTGATGGGAGTCAGAATCGAACCAAGGTGGAATTTAAACGTAGTTCCTATATATTTTGATTTTGATGGCTTTATCCAGTCAGAATCGAACCAAGGTGGAATTTAAACTATACAGTGAAAGAAAACCTTACGGATGCTATAGACTTGTCAGAATCGAACCAAGGTGGAATTTAAACTTGCTTGAACTTCTCTCTCTTCGGGAGAGAGTGTTTGTCAGAATCGAACCAAGGTGGAATTTAAACCCTTTTATTCCGTGTCGCGCTGTGTATTTCTTTACATGTCAGAATCGAACCAAGGTGGAATTTAAACTATGCATTACCCTTTTGCCCCAGATTTTGTTTTCCAGTCAGAATCGAACCAAGGTGGAATTTAAACTGCAGTGATTTCTCGTATTCTTTGAGTATCTTTGCAGTCAGAATCGAACCAAGGTGGAATTTAAACTATGTGATGACACTTAAAGCGTTAGATATTTTAAAAGTCAGAATCGAACCAAGGTGGAATTTAAACGAAAAATTGCAATTGCTAATGTGTGATAAATGGTTAAGTCAGAATCGAACCAAGGTGGAATTTAAACCCTTTTAATGTTGTGTGGCGTGCATCACTTGGACAGGTCAGAATCGAACCAAGGTGGAATTTAAACGCTACGGGAAATCAGACAAATCATAGCCTCACAGTATAGTCAGAATCGAACCAAGGTGGAATTTAAACAAAGCAATTCTATCAAAGAGAGTAGACCCATTCGGGGTCAGAATCGAACCAAGGTGGAATTTAAACGTTGCACTTTCAGTTCCACTTGCGACAGTTATCGCTGTCAGAATCGAACCAAGGTGGAATTTAAACTTTCCTTTCCGCACCCATAACACTTCACCTTTATCCGTCAGAATCGAACCAAGGTGGAATTTAAACCGCTCATTAACAACTTTTTTCAATTTTTCACACTCTGTCAGAATCGAACCAAGGTGGAATTTAAACTTGTTTGCTGAAATCCTACAATCCTTTACTGTGCCTACAGTCAGAATCGAACCAAGGTGGAATTTAAACACACATTCCTTTAAAGTTTGAATTAGTTTTATATTAGTCAGAATCGAACCAAGGTGGAATTTAAACATGGCTTCCAGCCAGAGAAAAACATTCGGATTTTAAGTCAGAATCGAACCAAGGTGGAATTTAAACTAAACGAGTTATATATTGATTTGACAAGTAGGGTTTGTCAGAATCGAACCAAGGTGGAATTTAAACCATGCACCGATTTGCTTATCTAGTTTTTTGCCCTCCGTCAGAATCGAACCAAGGTGGAATTTAAACTCTTGTATAAGTAGCACGTTATAACCTGTAGCGGTGGTCAGAATCGAACCAAGGTGGAATTTAAACAAAAATGTGATTCGGACACATTTCTTAGTAAATTTGTCAGAATCGAACCAAGGTGGAATTTAAACTAGACATTGCTTGTAGGGTCTCCCATTATTTTGAGTGTCAGAATCGAACCAAGGTGGAATTTAAACTTCACACCCTTAACTTTCCATTTATTACCTTCCACATAGTCAGAATCGAACCAAGGTGGAATTTAAACGCTGTTGAATATATCTTCAAAGAGCCTGCTATTGATGTCAGAATCGAACCAAGGTGGAATTTAAACTGTTAACTGTGGAACTTGTGTATTCTGCACAACCGAGTCAGAATCGAACCAAGGTGGAATTTAAACGCTTTGTTTCCAATTATATATGTAATAGCGTTCCAGTGTCAGAATCGAACCAAGGTGGAATTTAAACTGACATCTCAATCATACACACACTTCTCACCAACAGTCAGAATCGAACCAAGGTGGAATTGCAACCCATTGCCGTCCATGTATAGGATGCTGGGTTTACAAATTATTTGAT
>JBMFNP010000095.1:0-2320 GCA_049970095.1 Thermoplasmata archaeon
TCGGGCGAGGAGAGGGTTCCACCCTCTCCCTACGGTACCCTCACCCACTGGGTGCTTTTGGACGCAACCTTTTCGGGCGAGGGGCTATCGCCCCTTACGATAACCCCACGGGAGTGCCTCTGGCACTCCCAAGTTTTCCTTTTTTTCCGTGCACGCTTTTCGGGGACGAAGTCCCTGAAAAGGGTGCCTGAAAAGGGTGCCTACATGTAGGGTTCAGGTTTTATATTCTCATTTCAGATGATAAAATCATGTGGAGTGTAAAAATAAAGGATTTACCACCTGCGGAACGGCCCAGAGAAAGGTTACTCATGTACGGAACTCACAATTTGAGCAACATTGAACTTCTTGCAATTCTTGTAAGAACTGGAAATAAATACGAGAGTGTGCTAGATATTTCTAAAAGAATTCTTGCCAATACAAATCTCCTTGAACTCTCTAAACTCTCAGCCCAAGAAATCTCGCAGAGATTCGGGATAGGATTAACTGCAGCATGCATGCTGGCAGCAACATTTGAACTTGCTAAAAGGATTTCTGATGAAAGCAACTACATTCCGGAACAGATTCAAAGTGCAAGAGATGCAGCCACAATTGCTAGAAGATATATTGTGGAGGAGGCAAAGGAAAATTTCATCACAATTTTTCTAAATGGAAAAAACAGAGTGATAAAAGCAGAAACCACAACAATAGGAATTTCAAACATGTCCATTGTTGAGCCCAGAGAAATTTTTTCAAAAGCACTTTTGCTAAGGGCAACAGGAATAATTATTGCACATAATCACCCATCTGGAGAAACAGAACCAAGCGAAGAAGATATCAAGTTAACCAGAAAAATCAAGGAGGGATGTGTGCTTCTTGACATTTCACTTGTGGATCACATAATTCTGGGAAAAGGATTTACGAGTTTGAGGGAAAAAGGACTTGTTTGAATTTACACTCCAATCGGGGTAGTGTCTAGGAATTTATACTCCTTGGTCTTTGCAAGTTCTTCTTCAATCACCTTGGCCAGTCGTTTCACCCCTATCGGAATGGCTTCATCAGAGGGATGCGTGAAATTGAGACGCATGCAATTTTTTCCGCTTCCGTCAACAAAGAAACCGCTGCCTGGAACATATGCCACTTTCTGCACAAGTGCATCCTTCAGCATTTCCCTGGTATCTGTTTTTCCTGCATTTGGTAAGCTGCACCAGAGAAACATACCGCCTTCAGGTTCTGTCCATTTCACAGATTTCGGGAAGTACTTCTTCAATGCCTCAAGCATGATTTTCATTTTTCTTCCGTAGAGTTCTTTTATTTTTGGTATGTGCTTATCAATGTATCCTCTTGCCATATATTCATACGCAATATACTGGTTAAATGTGCTGGTGCAGAGGTCAGTTGCCTGTTTTGCAATTGTGAGTTTTCTATTGATCTCAGGGTCTGCAATTATCCACCCCACCCTTAAACCAGGTGTTAGAATCTTGGAAAATGTACTTGTGTAAATCACCCTACCTTCCTCATCAAACGCTTTTATTGGTTTTATGTCCTTGCCTGTATATCTAAGTTCGCTGTATGGGTCATCTTCCACAATAAGGAGATCATAATCTTTTGCAATATCTAACATTTCCTTCCTTCTTTTTTCAGGCATGGTGACACCGGCAGGATTGTGAAATGTAGGAAGAGCATATATGAATTTTATATTTCCTCCATGGCGATGGATCGCATGGATGCGGTCCCGCATCACATCTGTAAGCACGCCCTGGCTATCCATGGGGGTTTGCTCCACCTTTCCCTCATAACTGAGAAATGCACTCAAGCCCGCAAGATAACTAGGAGCACTTGCAATTACAATGTCTTTTTTGTTTAAAAACACCTTTCCTACGAGGTCTAATGCCTGCTGGCTCCCCGTCACAACAAGTACATCTGTATCCTCACATTTTATTCCCTTCTTCTGCATGCGTTGTGCAATTTGCTGTCTTAGGGGTTTGATGCCCTCGGTAGGCCCATATTGTAATACGCTACCATACTCCTTCTCCAGAATATCTGCCACAATTTCTTTTATCTCTTCTTTTGGAAATGCTAGAGGATTTGGCAAACCACCTGCAAAAGAGATAATATCGTGCTCTTGAACCAGTTTCAGAAGTTCTCTTATATCAGATGCTTTCATCTGCTGGGCCCTATGAGAAAATAGTTCCTGAAAGTGGTCACCCATTTCTTACACCGATTATCCATAATGCTACATAATATATACAGTTTTTGGTGGTTGTGGGGATGTAGACAAAAGAACAGTTAAACCCATTTGCACATTGTAACTCTCTAACATTTTGGCAATACATTGGCGAGG
>JBMFNP010000096.1:0-2217 GCA_049970095.1 Thermoplasmata archaeon
AAATAGCTCATATAATCTGCAACTACCTCCTCTGCCGAAAATGCTCTGGAATATATGGAAACCTCGTCAATAATCCCATTAAAATATTGAGCATCTCCACCAGGGGCCATTCTCCCAATGTAAAGATAATCTGTTTTTGAAATACTTATCAAGTTCCCAGATGCACTCTCTATCCCGTTAACATATATTTTCGATTGCGAGCCATTCCATACTGCTACCAGATGGATGAACTTACCAGGTATAATTGTATTTGTGGGTGTGACGACACCCCCGCCTGTAGTTCCATCTCCCACCTCAAGATGTACACTTCTATCTTCTGTGGGCCAGGAGTTAACGAACAAAGCAGTACCATAGCTCTGATAACCAGGTAATCTGTTGGAAATTACGGTGTTTACACCCATTGAGATATTATATTTTAACCACAACACCATTGTAAGAGGACTGAAAAGTGTAATTTGTGAAGTGGTAACAAGGTAACTACTTCCTCCGAATGAAAGTCCTGAGCCATTAATCCCTACTGTCCATTGCGCCCCATGAATTGTAGCATGGTGGCCGTTCCCTGATATGTCATATGCTGTTGTGCCAGAGTTTTCGTTGAATGTCCACTTTGCAACCAATTCTGTATCCTTTTCTCCAATTTCCAGTTTTCCCATCTTTTCAGCGACACTGCACATGTTCGCAAACAAACCGCATGTAATCAGTAATGCAACGACCAGAACCTTTCCCTCATTTATAGGCACCATTTTTCTTCACCTCTTTTCTTTACTCTTTCCTCTTTTGCTAAGTTATGGAATACAAGGATGTTATATAAGGATTTTTCCAGAGTGAGATACCTCAAATTTGTTTGAAGAACCCTATCTAATGATCCTCAGCCGAGAGATTTCAGACAAAACTTATGTGTTTCCAGGGTTTTTAAGTGCGGTAAGCCATATATTCTCAACATTCTCCCAACTTCTTTTAGTTCTTACATACTCCCTACCTGCCGCACCCAGTTTCCTCTGCATATCTTTTCTTTCTAACAAATTGCGCAGCGAATTAGCAAAATCTTTTTTATCTGCAATAACCATTATTCTTTCTGGCTCTTCAAATCCTCTCGCACCCGCCGGTGTTGTTATCACTGGGAGTCCATATGCAAAATACTCAAGTATCTTCACATTCACTCCTGCACCATGAAAAACTGGACAAATTCCCACAGCAGATGTTGAGAGAATTTCTTTCTTTTTATTTTCTGGTACAAAGCCGTGAAGTTTCACATTTTTATGTGTGCCCTTAAATCTGGAACATACACTTCCAACAATTCTGAATTCCACCTCAGGTAACTCCTTTGCAAGGGTGTTGATAATATACTCCACTGCTTCAAAGTTTGCAAAGTACGCACTTCCCATAAATACTGCCGTGTTGGGTATGACCTCACTTCTCTCTATTGTTTCTGGGATTTCAATTGCTGGGGGACACACAACAATTTTTTCAGGATTTGCACCATACAATTTAGTAAACTCTTTTTTTTCATCTTCAGATACTGCAAACACAATGTCCGCTTTGTCTATAAGTCCTTTTTCAATTTTTTTGATATAAGGTAACAACTCCTTTCTAAATATACCCGTATATATTTTATCTTTTAGTAGGTATTCTACATTTCTTGCATCATATACCAAAACTTTTTCATTCAAAAAAGATAACGAATTTATTAGGGGAAAATACCAGCAGGATTCAGAAACTATTACATCCGCATCTTTTGCTTCTGTTTCAAAAATTTTTTTGAGGTTTATGTTGTATTTCGCAAATTTAGATACAAAATAGTCCAGAAGAGGTTGCTTGAATAAAAAGTATGCTATGCCACCCCCAATAAGCGAAGGATAATCTGGAACTTCAATAATTTTTAGAGATTTCACAAAATTCCATACCTTTGTTTCTCTTATCATTCCACCATTGCCTATTAAAACAACATCATAATTTTTTGACAATCTCAACGCAAGATTGTAGATATGCTGTGAATCACCGGAGATAGGTTGATGGACGATGTCTTTACAAATCATGCATATTTTCATTATGCTCAGATATGTCTTTTTCTTACTTAAAATTGTCTTTCTCTCTTCCAGGGGTTTTGCACATAAGTAAAATATATTTGCATGTTAATTAGCGCCCATGCACCTCCCCAAATCGCATCCAAGATATGTTTCGTTGATGATCAGAGAAAAGATTATAGCAGGCTGGCAT
>JBMFNP010000097.1:0-2205 GCA_049970095.1 Thermoplasmata archaeon
TCTGCAAATGGTGATTCTGGCAGTTCTGCAGGTGTAAACGGCTCACTGTCATTCCCGTCTGGAATTATATCATGGTCCGTGTCTGCATCCAGCGGGTCCGTAAGTCGTTCGCTCAAACCAAAGGAGAGTACTATGCTCATATATGGCTCTGGATATGTCTCCTCGTAGTACACAATAACTGCGCAGTAGTATCTCTGGGTTTTGCTTGTGATTTCCTCAAACATTACAGTTTGTGCAAAACCCAAACCTCCTTCGCCTGACTCATTTAAAACACTCATCAAAACTCACCTCCGCTGACATTCTACAGTATCTGATGAAAAGGGTGGCCAAACAATATGTAACAGTCCAACATCCCCATAGACTCTCTGTAAGTTGGCTTGAGTTTTTGTTAGATTCTTCATATCAGAGACACCAATTACCTTACCTGTATTATTCTCAATAAAGATTTTTCCTATGGTGTGTGTTGGTACTGGGCAAAATCTGTAGAAAAGAGATTTTTTTTCTGATGGAGTAATTTTCTGCTTAAAAAGAAATTCAGAAATTTTTCTCATAGTCTGAAGAGTTTTGCAGAGAGTACTTTCATCGGATGTAGCAAGAAACACATCTGCAGTTATATAATCTCTGCCAACACTATATTCGGTTCGAATGTGTGCTAGACCCTGGATTTTTTTTGTTTCTTCAAGAATGTCGGAAGGGAAAACCTCGTTACTTTTTAGATAAACACAGTCAGAGGAGATTAATATTCTTATCCCATGCGACACCACTGGTACGCGAATCTCAATAATTGGCTGATAGAATATCTTGGAACAGTTTTTTGGTAATACAACTCCGCAAACATCTTTAAATTCTTTGTATATCTCAATCGTAAAGTTCGTGGGCAGTGCTTTATCTAACCCACGACAATATATTCGTGAGGAAAAAATCCTATATTCTATTTTTTTATCTAATGGTAAAAAATTCTTTCTTATTAGATCTACATAGGGAAGAAGTGTTTTCACATCATCCCATTCCACTTTTAAAAAAGCCGTCCAAAAAAGGGAGAAAAAAAGCAAAAATACTAATAAATAACCTATTTCTACTCTATGCGGATGTGTGGTGAAACCAGATACAATTACAACACTCAAAAATAAAATAATTACTAATGATGCCCCTACGATCAATTTGTACTTAAGATTCTTCCAGCACTCAATAATTCTCCTAATCTCATCACCTTTTCTAAGTATATTAGCACCTCCCTTACGAGGGCCCTTTCGCTACCCCATAAGAGGTCTGTATTGCCTGCCCTATATCATATCCTGTGGAGAGTAGATCTATTATTTCATCTAAATATCCTATGAAGCCCAAACTTTCGTCAAATACTGTTTTCGTCATCACTGCTTTTACTGTTGCTATTGTTGCACTAAAAACGGAAAAAATTGTAAGTGAAAAAGCAGCAACATTTCCTAGCCATTTTGCCCAGTTTTGTGTAAATCCCTTCGCTAATGCCATTCTCTCAACAGCTGTAGATACTATTGTGGAAGTATAGGTTAAGAACAGTGAAAAAATACATGTTTGTAAGGCATCAATATCTTTATCGCCAGTCTCTATAATCACACCCTTTTTCTTTCCAACATATATCTGAACCAATAGTGTGACTAGGGTGGCTATTGTAAACCTAGTAGTTACTCCTAGCCCCCACACAGGGTCATCTGATGGCGCAATTAAACCCAATATTACACCTAAATTTATACTTACACCCACAGCGAGTATTTGTGCAATCCGCTCTGCAAATGCAGTGGTAATCTCTGGCATTATTATTTTTCCTACTATCATTGGAATTGTACCTATCCCTGGAATGGATTGAAGGATTCCTATAATTGTTTGGAGAATCACAACCCCAAGAGCCAAACCCATTACTAATGTAGTAATTCCACCAGCACTCAAAATTGCGTTGATAATTTCTTCAATCCAATTAGTATCTGGTTGTTTGCTCTGTGTGATAGAGGAGTTTAGTTCTATTCCATCAAGGAATGCAGTTGCGATTCGTTCTGCCCATCCATTTATGCTATTATATATTGGGTCAAGAAGTGGTTTTAACATATTGTCAATTATCCCCTTTATCCACTCCACAATCGCATTCACCGCCTTTGCCACCGCATCCCACACCTTCTGCAACCCACCCAGCAACATTGCCCCCAATGCGGTAATTGCATCTGCCATATCTTT
>JBMFNP010000098.1:0-2045 GCA_049970095.1 Thermoplasmata archaeon
GCCAAAAATCGTGCTGTGATTCCTTTATCAGGCAAGGCTAAGTGCAACTATCTAAATCTGAATTTTGTCCCACACCCCTCGTGTTGGGTTGGAATATGAACACACCCCAAAGAGGTTGAAAGAAATTCAGACAAAACTTATGTTCCCCAGGGGATGGCAAAATTTATGTAAGAATTATGCTGAACGATGTGCTCTGCGTTGAAATTGTATCTGTTGATAAGGGACCTGGTATAGAAAATATAGAAAAAGCGCTGAAAGGAAAGGTAATAAAAGAATATATTGAGAGTACGGGTGCATTACCACCATCGTTGGGATGTGGACTTGCTGGCGTCAAGGAACTTGCAGACAATTTTGAAATACAGACAGGAAAAAATGTAGGAACAAGGGTGAGAGCATTATTCAAAGTGAGGAGAATGGAAAAAGGTGAGAGAAATGCATTCAGACACTGAGTGGAACTTTGATGTGGTGAGTGAGGAAGATATTATAAGCGCTCGTGACTGTGCAATTGAAATTGCAGAGAAATGTGGATTTAACAGCACCGAAGTAACAGCAATAGGCACAGCAGTTTCAGAACTTGGGAGAAATATATATGAGTATGCGAAAAGAGGCACAATCACAATTCGGGTTGAAAGCAATGGTGCATCACTCTGCATAATTGCAAAAGATGCAGGACCTGGAATAAAAGACATTGAGAGTATACTTTCAGGAAAATACCGTTCCAGACATGGGCTGGGCGCAGGACTCATAGGTGTAAAACGCCTGATGGACGCATTCAACATTGAAAGTGAGCCTGGTAAGGGCACAACAGTTACATGCAGAAAATTCAAAAAGTTAGAGTTTAAGGTAGAACAGGAATCTGAATTTCGCACAGAGGAACTCGGAGTGCTCCCACAGGAAGATGCTGAAATTGAGGAAGCCATAGATTATCCTGCTGTCTGGGTAAATACAAATTCAAGCGAAGATCTCTACAAGCTTTTTAGAAGATTGGGAACAAAACATCCAACTCTATGTATCACATTTCGCCATCCTGAGAGATTGAGAGAAAAATATGGGCTTGAAACAACACCGATTATCTATTTAACCAACATATCAACAAAGTATAAATACGCATTTGCATACGACAGATTTGAATTTGAAGTTTTATTCAACATAATTTCGTTTATCAAGGAGAATCCACATTCATATGTCCTATTTGATGGCGCTGATATCCTTTCAGGGCTCCAAAAGAATTTTGAAAAAGTTTATTCAATGCTGAAGGGTGTTGCAGACATTTGCTCAATGTGTTCCTCAACACTCTTACTCCACTTTCTTGAGCAGGCACTGCCACATAAGCATGCAGCCTATTTGAGAAATATTGCCTATTCATACTGGTCAAAATTTGAGAAAAAAGTTCCAAAAAAATATGAAGGGGGGATACAGCCAGGCGATTGTTATCTAATAGACAGAAAATTTCAGAGTATGGATGTGCTTGAGAGCATAGTTGGAAAATACCCGCTCTTAGTGGTAACATCTAAGAATCTTTCTGTTCTGAAAAAGAATATGAATTTTGATAGTTCTGGGATCCAGTTTTTTCGTATCTCTGGTGCCCTGAACGAAGGTTCTGATGTTTTCTCACCGTTTGACACAACAAGAATTTTTCTGGCACTCACAAAATTTTTAAAATCCAAGCACGGGTGCATATATATTGACGCACTTCCGGAATTTATGAGTGCATCTGAGTTTCGTGAAGTGCTGGTCTTCATAAAAGATTTAATAGATGAGGTTACAGAGTATCTTGGTACGTTAATTGTTGACACAGACCACGAGATCTTTGAGCCATGGCAGTTTGCACTTCTGGAGAGGGTATTTGATCAAACATTCAAAGAAGAAAAACCGCCAGGAACAAGAAGTCTTATAGAGTATCTATCTATGCAATCTATGTAAACATGTGTGCAGACACTGTGTTTCACCTGCGTGCATGAGTGCCTTATCCTGTGTCTGTACCTGGAATTGTCGGCTATAATATGCGAAAGTGCATAGTTTACACGACCTATGTTTACCCAGAT
>JBMFNP010000099.1:0-2016 GCA_049970095.1 Thermoplasmata archaeon
AATCTACAATCCCATCATAGTTGTTGTCCGGGCTTTGCCAGTCGCTCCAGTAATTGCCTTCGGAGGTAAGGTTCCAGATATTCAGTCCCGAAGAGTTGAACTCAGATGCTTGTAAGAGAGGATTGGCAAAAACATTTCTCAAATTAATTATGTGGCTACAATATATTAGCAGCACACCACACATTTTATTTGAAATTATCTTATTATTGTATATATCTATGCCTCCACACCTAGTTAGTACAATCCCGTTTTCTTCATTTGCAGAAATGTTGTTATTATAAATTTGTGTCAAAATGCCAAAAACATCATGCATAGATATACCATTCCTATTATTGTATATCTGGTTGTTTTGTATTGTGATTAAGGGGGAGGAAAGGACATAGCCGGTATCTCTCTGGGGATGTTGAGAAAAAGAAAAATTTATGCCTACCCCAACATTTGAAAATATTTCATTTCCAGAGATTTGAATTTTATGAGTGATAGGCGTAAGAATGTGTATTGCATCACCTTGATTCTGGTAAATCTTGTTATTCGCAATCTCAGATTGCCCAATGATCACACATCCCTCCTTTATGTTATTATAAATCAGATTATTGGAGATATTGCCTGAGGTAGCAAAAAGACCATAGGAATTCTCAAAAATGTGATTATTTGAGAATTCAAATATGTCTCCTTCTAATGCAATCTCATTCTGAGAAAATTGATTGAAGGTGAAGTATGTCTCCATCTCCCATATGTCCACTACTGCTCCCTTTTTATTGGCATAGAATGTAGAATTATCGACACTTACTTTGCACATGCTCTTGCTCTGCTTAATTGTGGTTAATTTTTTTTCGTTAGATGGATAACCAATAAACAACCCAGTATCACAGTAAATTATTTTCGTTTTTCGTATCACAAAATTTTGATTTTCAGGTGCTATTTTTTGTGGCTTTTCCTCTAAATATATGCCATATGAAGAACTAATTATGTTTACACATTCAATAATAATATTTTTTGCACTTATATTGAAAAATCGAATTCCGTAATCAGATATATTTACGATTGTTATATTTGAGAGTATAAAAGATTTTGTCACATTTTCAATCAAAATTCCATATGAAGCATTTTCTATTTTCCAACCTGAAATGAGGTATGGGTCCTCAACGCTCCCATTTCCTGCAACAACTCCATTTTCAAATGTGAAATCATTATCTCCTTCTATTTTGATAGGGGGGTGAGGCATAAAAATATCTGAGGTGCTTGATAATAAAATATTGTGTAAACATGGACCAATATCTCCAGAACAAACACAGGCGATACCCAGAAGAATGAAAAAAATAGAAAGTAACATACTTATTTTATATTTCTGAGATTTCATGAATCTCCTCTCAGTAAGTTAATTGGATACGGTAGAGGCCAGATAGAATATCCGAGACTCCGAGAGCCTAATCCAATGTATTGCCATCCTCCATTTATGCTTTGGCAAAAACTTTCGTTGAAGGGCAGATTGTTTACTCCAAGGGTAACCCATTCTGTTTCATTATGAAGGTCATTCAAGGTCGGTTGATCAGGCGAGCGCTGAGTATCCTCAGGACTTACCCATATTCCCCACGCAGTGAAACTGTTATTTCTAGCAATATCCCATGTCCAGTTTTGTGCTTCTACTAGAGAAACGATACTATCTTTATCACCACAATTCTCCGAAGTTATTGTAATCCATTCTGCGCTCCCATCGCTTTTTCGAATTTTAACAGTGTTATTGTTATAAGGTCCTGTGCCATTTAGTGCAGATATAAAGTAGTAGTAATATGCAGTGTACTCTCCATCTATATTATACCAGCTCCACCCATACTCTTTTTCTGCAGGGATTTGTGCTGTTAGTATTACTCTCTTTTCTTTCTGAGGAATGTCTCTTAATTGGTTCCCGAAATACCCGCATTTACAACATCCTATGCAGATTACCATTCTCTTATAATTTGTTATTTTACCAAGAAATGTGGCTGGTGATGTTCTTCCGAATTCTGTTGCCCACAC
>JBMFNP010000100.1:0-1997 GCA_049970095.1 Thermoplasmata archaeon
TCCTGCTTCACCTCCCTGACACCACGCAAATCTCTCACAACAAACTCTGTGCGAATTGTGTAGCGTTCATTTGGCCAATCACCGTATTTGCGAGGCTCTGCACTGAATTTCACAATCATCGGTGGCAAATTGCACACCACAAACGGGTTGAATGCTTTCTGTGTCCAGTTCTCCGCCTTGCTTGCATCAGACCCATTGATTGACCAGTAATACTCCCTGCACCACTGATAGTTTGCGAGACCTGAGTATCTCTGGCACATCTGTGCCCATGTTGTGTTGTTATCAATATTCGTTGTGTTGCTGAAATAGATCTCTACAATATCTGGAATGTTATCCGTATCTGTGTCTGTCCATGCTCCAGATGGTTGTTTGTATAGTTGTAGTGGATTGCCAAACATGATTTTCTCTCTCATAATCGGATTGCCTTGAGAGTCAAATGTGAGTGCAACGTTTACACGGTAACCGTGGCATTCCAGGTAGTCTGCTGTTATTGAATCCATATCCCCATCCGGAGTTATGGGTTACCCCACATCTATGTTTTTCCCTTCTTTTTTTCTAATTTTCCTTCCGTAGCCAGATATTCTTGAACTAGAGGATCATCAAGGTAATATTTAATATTACACCGTCGTAAAAACAAAATTCCTAATATCAAGAAAGCTAAACCTGCTGAGGAATAGAATATATCATAAAATATTGATTCAAATGAATAATCTATGCTTCCATGAAGATACACATAGATTTCGCCTGAAATAAAAAGAATTCCTATTGCAACAAAAAAGAAACAAACAAAAAGACTTCCTATACAGTCGATATGAGCATCCTTATATTCTTCTTTGTGTTTATATCGCCTTGAAACATAAAAACAAAATTTTATCATCTTTATAAATCCCGACATTATCTACCTCCTCCTCAGCCAAGACTCCATTTGCCACCTCCAATATGAAGACCTACCATTGTGGCAGTACCAAATAAACCAATTATAGTAAGAGCTTTTTCTAGGTCTTTTGTAATATCTGCAAATAGGTCTAATATAGTCTCCTGAACACTTGTTGCTCCTTTATAATACTCCTTTGCTCCATACACAGAGAATGCAAGAGTAGCTATATCTAAGATTATTACTGGCCAGCCTTTTTCAATTCCAAGTTTATCGCTTAACCAGTCGGTTCCCAAAATATTTACTATAAAACCCGTTAGTGCGAGAGCCCCTCCGAGTGACTTAAAAAATGTAATCCAGTTAGCAGGTTTCTTTGTAATATATTTTTTTCCAATATCGTAAAGTGCGCCTACAAATATAGAGACGTCCAATGCTCCTTTGAATACTTTTCCTGCAAAATTCTCTAGAACCTCAGGCTTTGTTAAGTCCAATATTTCACCAACAATCTGAAAACCTATTGATACAATAAGTGCCTTGATTAATAGTTCTTCCGCGGCTTTACTGAAGAGTTTCTTGAGAACTGTAGATACACCAGGTGATAATGCCATCAATACTGCGCTTATCGTTGTTTCTATTGCCCGAATTCCTATCAACACCATAAAGATTTTACTTGCAATCTCCAATGTACTGGTAATGAATTGAACAATTACACGATCAAGTCTTGTAAGAACATCACTTTCTGAGATGCTACTGTAAGGTGTGTGCGCTTTGGTTTTTACAAAATTAATGAATGAGAAAAATGTACTCGTATCTAGAGATGCTAGAGCTTTTGCGATTTCTTCTATATATGGTCCAAACATTCCTTTGATGCTATCAATAAGCGTATTTAGCCCACTCATGAATATGTTTTTTATCCACTCCACAATCGCATTCACCGCCTTTGCCACCGCCTCCCATACCTTCTGCAACCCACCCAGCAACATTGCCCCCAATGCGGTAATTGCATCCACCACAATTGCCAGCATTCCAGAAATCTTCTGCTCTGCACTCACACTCTGACCTGTCTCTCCTGTCACACTGCCTCGCACATTGTAGCCATAAACCGAAAGTGTCCAGCCACTAA
>JBMFNP010000101.1:0-1909 GCA_049970095.1 Thermoplasmata archaeon
AATGGTTCAATGAAAAGACAAGGGGCTGGAGTGTAGCGGAAAAAAGAATTTTTGCACACAAAGTGTATGAGCAGATTGCTATCATGCCAGATCTTTCACCCGAAAGCGATTAATACCACTTTACCTATATCATTTCTCGTATGGCTGTGGTTATTGCAGATGTGCACCAGCTAAAATGTAATGAGGGGAAGAAAGTATGGACACACTAATCAATAAGTTAATCTCAGTATTGAAGAAACATGATGCAAAAAGAATTGCAATTTTTGGTTCCTATGCAAGAGGGGAACAGAAGGAAGGTAGCGATCTGGATGTTATTGTAGAGTTTGAAAAAAGAAAAAGTCTCCTTGAACTAGTATCAATAGAACTGGAGATTGAGGCTGCACTGGGTATAAAAGTAGATTTGCTCACAAGAGCAAGCATAAGTCCATATCTTATAGAAAGAATAACGAAGGAATCAAAGGTGGTGTATGGTTGAGCAAAGATGATATCATATTCATCTGGCACATAATAGACGCAATTGCTCTAATAGAAGAGTATCTGAAAGATGTAAGTTATGAGGAATTTAAATCCAACCATATGGTCCAGGATGCAGTTATAAGGGAAATAGAAATAGGAGAAGCTGCTAGGAACCTTTCAATAAATTTCAGAAACAAGTATTCAGACATTCCATGGAGAGAGATGGCAGGAATGAGGAACAAGCTAATCCATGGATATTTTGGTGTGGATTTGGACGCAGTATGGGAGACGGCAACAAAAGATGTTTCTTTCCTGAAGAAAAAACTCCAAGAGATTCTAAATAAGGAAGAGAAGAAATGAAACTGTGCTTGTGTGTAATTGCCCATTGTTAAACAAAAGAATTCTGAGTTTTGGCGGAATTCAATTCTGCTACGCGTCTTCCAGTAATCTTTTCATTATTTGACGCATTTTTTTGAGTTCGGAAATCTCCATTGCAGGATTGCCTGCAACTATCGTATTATCAGGTATGTCTTTCACCACTACCGTGCCCACACCAACAGTGCAATTTTTGCCAACATTTATCCCTTCTCTCATAGAACTATTTGGGCCTATCCAACTTCCATCTGCTATCCTATCGCTTCCACCAATATGCACACATGATACAATCATACAATTCCTTCCAATTTTTACACCATGCGCAACATGTACTAAATTACCTATTTTTGTGCCCTGCGCTATAATCGTATCTTCCAGTGCACCTTTATCTATTACCACATTGCTCCCAATCTCTACATCATCCTCTATTATTACCTGTCCCATGTGCGGAAACCTTATCCAACTACCATCTTTATCTTTTTCATATCCAAAACCTGGTTTTCCAATCACACTACCAGAATGTATAGTTACATTGTTTCCGATTTTTGTGTCTCCATAAATTACCACATTAGGGTAAATGCACACATTATTCCCGATTCTCGTGTTTCTTCCGATATAGACATATGCGCCCACTTCACAGTTTTCCCCAATTTCCGTACCTTCTTCAACTATTGCTGTAGGGTGTATTCCTTTTCCACCCTTCATTACAGGAGTATTAATCAACATAAGTGCCTTTATGAAATCTAGGCGGGGGTTGGTTGAAATAATGTAGGTAATATCTTCATGAGGCACACACAGTTCTTTTTTCGTGATTACACACAATTTTCGAGGATTCTTTTGGAAGATTTCTCTGATGTATTTTTCTTCTTTCGCAAAAACCAGCGAATACTCTTTTAGTGTAGATGGCGTAGAATAAGTTAAGATTTCAATGTTATTTCCGATATGCTCCAGTCCCAGTTTTTCTGCAATTTCCTTTGAGGTTATCTTACCCAACCTCTACCACTCCCCTTTTCTCCATTGCTCTCAACACTGCTTCGCACACCTTGAGATTCTGAACACCTTCATTGCCATCAACAAG
>JBMFNP010000102.1:0-1893 GCA_049970095.1 Thermoplasmata archaeon
CAATCCCATCATAGTTGTTGTCCGGGCTTTGCCAGTCGCTCCAGTAATTGCCTTCGGAGGTAAGGTTCCAGATATTCTTATTCAAGGATCTATCTATGCACTGGGGGGAAGAGTTGTTTATCAAAACATTTAATGCAAACACATTTTTCCCTGAGGTAGCATCACATTCTATCCCCACCCATCTGTTTGAGCCCAGTTTATTTCCGCACAGCAAGTGACCGGAGGCTCCTTTAAAGAAAATACCAACTGAGTTGTTAGAAATCTCATTGTTGTATATCCTCTTTGACCAGGTAGAAGTTACTTCTCTATCCTTCTTGAAGCTAGATTGGGAGGGAAAGTAGATATACAAACCTCTGCTGTTATTGAAAATATAGTTATTTCTGATTGTCCACTCCATGGTTACAGATCCATCTATCATTTTGATGCCGCACTCCTCATTTTTGGACACCACATTGTCTTCAATTTGTGGTGAGAAATACCCACTCAAACATTCTATTCCATTTATACCGTTGGAAAAAATAATGTTTCCTTTTATAACAGTGTTAAATTTAAATGCACCATGCCCTACCATGTAAATACCAGTTCCACCGTTTGAAGAAATATTGTTATTGAGCAAAACAACAAACTCGCTACAAACTATACCATTCCGAAGATTATGGTAAAGTGTATTATTTGTTACTACTGCATGAGAAACTCCGCACATACCGCCTCCATTAGAATATATTTCATTTCCATCTATCTTTACTGAAAGCACAATTTCCTCCTTTGAAACTCCATTAATAATACTACTACCAACTCCGAATTCAATACCCCATTCCGTGTTGTTGTAAATCACATTTTTTATAATCTTGATTTTGGAATCAGCGGAGAGATAGATACCATTCCTTGAATTGAAGATTGTACAATTAACGATGCTGATCGTTGAATTCTTATTCCCGATGAATAATGGAAGTAGTGGATTTACTGCGATATTCGTATCGTTCGCCCCGTGGATCCTGCAGTCAATGATAGTCCAAGATGATGTGGTATTCTGTATGTGTATCCCATACTTGTGACCTGTAGCATCTATCTCCCAGCCGCTTATAAGATAGGGATTCTCTGGGCTCCCATTTCCTCCTACAACCCCATTTTCGAATGTAAAGTTACCATCCCCTTCTATATATATAGGTGCATGAGGCAAAAATCTTTCCGTAGAGAGAAGGAAGAAGGGGGTAGACTCTAAGACATCAGAACCCAGAGAAAGAACAAGAAAAAGAAACACAAATATAGAGAATAATTTTTGCATATCATGTATCACCTCGAATGAGATTTATTGGGTAGGGTGTTAGTGAGATACTCAAACCTAATCCTCTTCCCCCCATCCCTACATATTTCCATTGTTCGGAAGTTTGAGGACTCGATTCATTATAGGGAAGGGTAAACGGGTATGCATTTGCACACAGTGGATATAGCCCGGTATTGTTATGCATATCATTATAGCCTATAACTTGAGTTTCCCACTCTCCGCTTGTGCAGTTTCTGCCACTAACTAAAATATAATCGCATGACCAGTTAAATGCTTCTGTCAAAGAAATAACTGTCTCCTTATCTGTGTTGTCCTCTGGCATAACAGAAACCCACCCATTTCTTGTATTAACTGATGTATTTCCATGAGGACTTGTACCGTTCAGAGCACTTATTAGGTAATAGTAAAAGTTGGTATACTCATAGTTCCAGTTATACCATGCTGCTGCTTGAGATGATCCTGTACCGGTAAATATCGTTCTTTTTTCCAACGAGTTATTTTTAATTATATTAAAACCACCGCTCTTGCATGATCCTATGCAGATTACCATTCTCTTATAATTTGTTATTTTACCAAGAAATGTGGCTGGTGATGTTCTTCCGAATTCT
>JBMFNP010000103.1:0-1720 GCA_049970095.1 Thermoplasmata archaeon
GAATTTAAACTATAACCTTCGGGACATAATTTTCTATAAATTTCTTGTCAGAATCGAACCAAGGTGGAATTTAAACAATTTACACCTCAGGAAATAAAGGAAAAAATAACAAGTCAGAATCGAACCAAGGTGGAATTTAAACCCCATAGTCATGACTCATCCTCTTTTTTAACAATGGAGTCAGAATCGAACCAAGGTGGAATTTAAACGTCTTCTTAAGAACTCTTTTAATTTCAGCAAATATTGTCAGAATCGAACCAAGGTGGAATTTAAACCTCTTTTTAAGTTTTTATAGTATTTGCGAATATCAGGTCAGAATCGAACCAAGGTGGAATTTAAACTTGTTGCCCTGAACCTTGTATTCCCACTCGTTCTTGGTCAGAATCGAACCAAGGTGGAATTTAAACTTCAAATAATCTGGTGTTGCTTGTGTTGTGCCGTAGTAGTCAGAATCGAACCAAGGTGGAATTTAAACCAAAGTGCACTGGCTCTTGCACTAAGGGAGTTGTATAGTCAGAATCGAACCAAGGTGGAATTTAAACGTTCTTTTAAGAATAGAAAGGAAGCAGAAGAATTTTGTCAGAATCGAACCAAGGTGGAATTTAAACATTATTATGTTGCTATCACTGACTGTGCTATCACAAGTCAGAATCGAACCAAGGTGGAATTTAAACACTATATACTTGTTGCTCTTGCAAAAACAATACAGGAGGTCAGAATCGAACCAAGGTGGAATTTAAACTGAAAGATGTGCCTGATACGCTAATAGAATACAGAAAAGTCAGAATCGAACCAAGGTGGAATTTAAACACCTTCCATGCGAATTTTATCACAAAATCCGAAATCGTCAGAATCGAACCAAGGTGGAATTTAAACAATACCTTCTATAGAATCATACCACAGAATTTCTCCTGTCAGAATCGAACCAAGGTGGAATTTAAACAAATAGGATATACCTCTATAGATTTAAAAATAATTGGTCAGAATCGAACCAAGGTGGAATTTAAACTGTGATTTTTAAGTGTATTTGCGGTAACTTTCAATTCGTCAGAATCGAACCAAGGTGGAATTTAAACTTTTTTCAGTGTGTATTCTAATCTTTTTAACAGCATTGTCAGAATCGAACCAAGGTGGAATTTAAACGTGGATAGCATAATCAAATATAGAATTGAAAGTAATGGTCAGAATCGAACCAAGGTGGAATTTAAACGACATGTTGCCGTCCCCGATAGAATCACATACCTGTGTCAGAATCGAACCAAGGTGGAATTTAAACTTTATCATTGATATTTTTGGGGGTGAAAACATGAACAGTCAGAATCGAACCAAGGTGGAATTTAAACCAAGGAAGCACAAAATCTTTTTATCTCAAAAAAGCAGTCAGAATCGAACCAAGGTGGAATTTAAACTTCACGCCTACATTGTTTCCGATGTCAGTGTGTCTGGTCAGAATCGAACCAAGGTGGAATTTAAACGATACCGTGCTCCAAAAACTCTCTATTTATTTTTCGGTCAGAATCGAACCAAGGTGGAATTTAAACCGGATTGGATGGCGACACATTCAAGGCAGGCATGGACGTCAGAATCGAACCAAGGTGGAATTTAAACTTCGGGACAGAATGGGAAGTAGTGCAACACGAGATAGTCAGAATCGAACCAAGGTGGAATTGCAACCCATTGCCGTCCATGTATAGGATGCTGGGTTTACAAATTATTTGAT
>JBMFNP010000104.1:0-1692 GCA_049970095.1 Thermoplasmata archaeon
TTCAATAAACCATCACCATCATTGTCTGCAAATGGTGATTCTGGCAGTTCTGCAGGTGTAAACGGCTCACTGTCATTTCCAGGATGGTAGGTTTCGCTATTTGTTCTCATTTTCATTCTCCGAAAGATGTGTGCATACACCAAAAATGAGTAACATGTATGCAGCAACGATGATATAATAAAGAGTCCATGCAATCTCCCCAACCAATATTGGCAATGTTCCTTTATTATATCTTACGTTTTCTTCATGGGCTAAGTAGATCAAAATCATAAAGATGATGGCAACTAAAATATAAAGCCGACCATTAATTATTATTATTTTTTGAGATAATGGGTAGTCTGATGGAAATTTCCATCGTAGAAAAAACTCTTTGAGAACGCTAAAAAAACATCTTTAGCTGATGTTTTAACCATTTTATTTTTTTCATTCTCCATAACTCTTCCTAAATTTTGTGTATTTGCAGATAAAATTTTCTGCATCTTCTCTTTTCTTTCTTCACAATGATTTATACAGACATAAACTAATATTCCTATATATAAATTAACAAATACGAAAATAAGTATCCAACCAAGTATTATGAATGGTTCCCTATTAACTAAACCTAATTTCCACATCATCTCAATAAAAATTATAGGATAAAGGAGTATCAAAATATAGAATCCGGCTGTAATTACTAATATTTTTTTGTGGAGAGGATAGGAATTTCCACGGTAAAAAAAACCCTTGATAGCCTGAGGAAAAATAGCATAAGATAGTTGATTTTTCTTCATGCTTCTCAGACACTCCTTACAAAAGTATTTAGTTGCGAAATGTCGTTGAGCCATGAACTAATATCATAGGAAGTAGCAACCACATCTATACACTCATCCAACCAGCCAACAATAGAGGCTTCTAATGGATTGGCAGAAGTTAGTGCAATAAATGTTCCCATGAGCCCTAATATCAATGCTGTGGAATCTACTGCGAATTTAGCAGTTGTAGCAGATATCTCCTGAATTGTCTCATTATATCCCGCAATCCGAGCCTTTTCCCTAAATATTTTATAGATTGCTTCTCCTGCCATGGTTATATATACCGAGGCTACACATACCCAAAGTGCTTCTATATCATTTGTCAAACCACTCATTGAAATTTTCTTTGTTTTTGCAATTAATCGCTGTACAAGATAAGTGATATAGGATGCAATGGTTAAACCCACAGTAAATGAAATGTCGAATACAGGAGAATCCTCTGGTGCAAGACAACCTATAAGAAATCCGACAATTGCAGATACCGTGAGAACGCCGATTACACTGACTATATTTTGTGAAATTCCCTGGACAGCACTGGTAATAATTAATGAAAGGATACCCCCTATAAGTTGTCCTACAGGAATTCCATACTGAAATGCTATTATTATCATTTGTAAAGCAGTTATTGTTATTGCAATTCCTGCAGATAACTCCATAATCGGGATTAAAATGGAATCAAATTTATCAAAAAAGTTCTCCACTGTTATTTTGGATGTATATAGTTCAAATAAAATTTCTGCATACTGCTCTGCGAAAGAATTTAAAACATTATAAATCGGTGCCAACACTAAATCCATTGCAGGTTTTATCACATCATTCCACAGCCACTCCACAATCGCATTCACCGCCTTTGCCACAGCCTCCCACACCTTCTGCAACCCACCCAGCAACATTGCCCCCA
>JBMFNP010000105.1:0-1677 GCA_049970095.1 Thermoplasmata archaeon
CTCAAAGTCACTCAACCCATCACAATATGTGTCCGGGTTGTTCTTGTCTGTGCCTGCATTATCCCTTCAGGACTAAGGATTCCGAACACCATGCCCCTCATTTCAATCCCCATCTAACCCATCTACCTATCTAACATATAAGCCAACATAAAGTAGATTGCGAGATCGAGAAAGACCACAAAACCAAGAACGATATAAGAGAGGACCCAATCCTGTGTGATAAAGAAACAACCAATTGCTGCACAGATTGGTGCAACAATTAGTCCGAACACTACTGCCATGAGGTGCCTATCAATCATGCGCTTACTACCACGATTTCTGTATATGATCTCATATTTCACACCTATCTGCTCAAGCACTTTCAGCAGTGGATAGTATCTGTATTCGGTCTTCGGAACCCCTTCAACCATATCAAAAATATCTCCATGCTTTCTACGAAGAATTTTCCTTCTTCCATTCTTAAAATAAATCTCAATACACATCTTTTTGGCATTGAACACAATTTTTTCAATTTTCTCTTTTGGAATTGCCTTCATTTTGTAAGTGAAAGTGATTAAGCAAGGATAATGCAAAATTATTTTATCTGGATATACACTGAACCATGTATGAGAAGATACTCCTGCGTGAAGAGAAAGAAGAAAAAGTACAAGCACAAGAGCAGGTAGTACGGGAGCAAAAAGTGTATACCTGTTTGGCTCTCCAATAAACACTACAATTAACATCCCGATTGCCCAGCATAAGACTGCTACACCTAAAATCGTATCTCTTTCATACCTAAAGTTCGTGGGATTTTCTTTCTCGCTGCACAACATTTTGTTCTGGTTCATGGTTACCTCTTTAGCACTTCAGCTACAGATTTAAGAAGTGAAACAGCGGAGTATACAACACTCACAGCACCTATTATCTCCTCAACATATGCAATTGGACCGTCTATCAGTATGTCTATTATGTCATCCCCCAAGGTGTAGTAAAATCCTATCGCTGAGACTACAAAGGAAGCAAGAGAGAATATTAGTTTATACCATCCATCTTGCACTCCCAAACTGAATAAATCCACTATAATTCCCAGGAATATCACCACCAAGCCACGGGCATCGCTTTTTTTGAACGCTTCCATATCTGGGCGAATTATAATGTAATCTATGATTGCCTGGACCAGGGCAATGGCATTTATAAATATTGATGTGTTCCAGATTGTATTATTCCGTGGTATTAGGTATGCTACAATTCCAGCTACACCCGCAATTGTTGCCTCTATCAGTGCATATTCTACAACACAACTTATGAATGCTTTTCCAATCATCTGTAAAATTAATCCCACAACAAAGTCTCCACCACCAGAAACCACCTTTAGTATCACATTCAGTGCTGTCATGAGGGCTACGATACTGATGGCAAGCGTTAGAATCAGTGTCCATATCTGTGAGGAACATATTACTGCACCAAACTTCTGCCCAATCTCTTTGATATTACTCACTCCGCTGATAAATTCATCTATTATTTTAAGCAGAGATTGTTTCAACCCCTCTATCGCTGAAAGTATCTGCTCAATTACCTTTGAGATAACATCTGTAATTATTTTCTTTATCCAGTTTAGAACCGCATTCACCGCCTTTGCCACCGCCTCCCACACCTTCTGCAACCCACCCAGCAACATTGCCCCCAATGCGGTAATTG
>JBMFNP010000106.1:0-1580 GCA_049970095.1 Thermoplasmata archaeon
ACTCTAACTGCCTCCTCATTTGCAAACCTTTTCTTTGCAAGCTTGCCAGCAACCAATCCATATTCTATTACCTTTGGGTGCATTCCTGCCTTTGCATAATGATACACCATTTCCTCCAGCACCTCTAATCTTCCTTGCTTGTAGTCCTCTTCAAGTGCCTTCCCTGCATTCTCATGATAAATGGCTTTCATCTCTTCTAACAGTTCTTGATAGAGCACCTCCCGAATCTTTGAATGTTCAAATCTGTATCTGTCCTTCAATGCTTTGATGAGTGTGTGCATGCGCTCAATGTTCACAAGTGTTCTTACAACCTGTGAGCGTGGCTTCTCAATTACTTTTGAAAGCAGCACTGATGTGAATTCCACACCAAGCACACATGCACCATCCAGTACCTCCCTTTCTTCCTTGTTCAGGCGTTCCAATCGCCTTGTAATTACCTCATATACTCTTGCTGGCAATCTCATGGTCTCAAGATTGTAAACCCACTTCCCTCTCTCAAATCTCAACTCTCCTGTTTCATACAGGTGCTTCAGAATTTCTATCAGAAAGAGGGTGTTTCCTTCGGTTTCTCTGTATAGCCATTCTGTGAATTCTGCTTCAATTTTCGCACCCAACACATCTGAAATCAAAACACTGCAACTCTCAACATCCATTCTTGATAACACAACTTTCTCAAACAGCTCCTCCTTTGCCATCTTTTCCATTGCGCTCACAAGCTGGTGCACACCCCCATCATATCTTGCAATAGTATCCTCTGGTCTGTAGGCACATAAAATCATCACCCTGCTTTTCCTTGTGTTTCTTGCCAGATAATGAAGCATTGCAAGGCTTGAAGGGTCGCTCCACTGCAAATCGTCTATGAAAATAAGCACTGGTTTCTCCTCCGCCTTTCTCTGAATGCCTCTTGCCACATTCTCAAATAGATTTACCTGTCTCAGAGCTGCATCCTCTTCTGCATACTCAATGCCTTCGTATTTTCCGCTTGAAAACAACTTTCTGATTTCTTCCTCAATCACATTCTGCTCTTCCGCCTTTCTTCCAATTGCTTCACCATGCGCTTTTTCAAGTTTAACCAGAATTTCTCGCATGTCTGAAATCAGATATTCGTTCTCTCTCCCAGTGGTGACTGCAACAAGATTTATCAGTTTGCCTGGCACATTTGTAATGAAAAAACTGCCATAACCCATGTGTCCAATCTGCTCCGAAATTGTGCCTTTCTGTATCTGCGCCAGCGAGTCCTTGACAAAAGTTTCAACTGCATTAACCATTCCCATAAAAATGTCAGAATCCAATGTTTCCTTTCTCTCCAATTTTCCAAGAATAATTCCACCTTTATTCACCACATAAATGCCTTCAAGTTTTGGTGGCTTTGTTTCTGTAAGCAGGTGCTCAAGTCCTGCATCTTTCAGCACCGCAGAAAATGGAGTATAGGGTGCAAGGGATTCCAGAAAACACTGGGCTCTGAAAATCTGGAATTGGGAGTGTTCTGCAATTGCAATTATTTCCTCAGCAAGCCTTGTTTTGCCAACCCCGCTTTCGCCAGCAATGAGAACAGTGGAGCCTCTGCCTTCCCTTGCCTC
>JBMFNP010000107.1:0-1562 GCA_049970095.1 Thermoplasmata archaeon
TGATGATGAGAACCGAAGCCATTCAGCACACGATAATTTTATGTTCAATATATAATTTCCTGTTTTTGTGCTGTGAATGTGGTCATCTTGTTTTTCTATCCGTAATAGCAACTAGGCAGTCAATAATATGCAAAATGGGTGTGGTTTATATTATCTTTTTAACTATGTCAATAATTTCATCTACCACTTGTAATTCCAGATCTGGATATAAAGGAAGACACAATACTCTGCTTGCGATATCAGAAGATACACTAAGTCCATATTTTTCAATAAGATTCACACAACTATTTTTAAAATAATCAAAATTTACCGTCAAAGGATAGAAATATTTCCTTGACTTAATTCCATTCTTAAGAAGTTCTGTGTAAATTTCATTCCTTTTCTTAGCATTTTCAAAAATCACTGGCATGTATATGTAATTGTATTTAGATGCTATTATCTTCTGAAATTTCACAGGCAACTCTGATAATTCCTCTTTATAGTATTCATAGCGCTCTTTTCTAAGCTGAATTTTCTCATCAATGTTTTCAAGATTGCAGAGTCCCATAACAGCCTGAAACTCATTCATCTTTGCATTTGTTCCTGGAAGGATAACCTCTTCTTCAGATTTTATGCCATGGTTTCTTAGCAGTAATAATTTTTCAAGTAAATTTTCATCTTTAACAACAATAGCGCCACCTTCAATTGTATGGAAAACTTTTGTAGCATGAAAGCTTAATGTTGATATGTCTCCGTAATTTAAAACAGATTGATTCTTATATTCTACACCAAAAGCATGTGCAGCATCATAAATCAATTTTATGTTATGTTTATCAGCAATATCTTGTAATTCTTCAACATAACAGGGATTGCCATAAACATGCACTGCGAGTATCGCACTGGTCTTATCAGTTATTTTTCTCTCTACATCCCCTGGATCTATATTAAATGTCTTGGGGTCTATATCTGCGAAAACAGGTTTTAGTCCCTCCCACAAAATGACATTGGTTGTAGCTGAAAAAGTAAAGGGGGTTGTGATAACCTCACCTTTGAGATTTAATGCCTTAATTGCAAGATGAAGCACTAAAGTACCATTCGCAGCAAGCACTAAATTCTTTACTTTTAAATATTCTTTCAACTTTTTTTCTAATAATTGCACAAACTCGCCATTGTTTGTTAGCCATCTACTTGCCCATATCTTTTTCAAGTATTCAACATATTTTTCAAGCGGAGGGAGGTCTGATTTAGTTACAGTTACCATTTTCATACTCCATCACCTGTAAGTATATTCATAAGTCATCTTTAAACACCTTTCTGTGTACCTTCAAGATAATGTTTACCCACCACCTTATTGATAAACCCTATCCTCACACCTGCCTCTTTCATCCTTCTCCACATATTCCAATCGGCAGGCTCTCCATATTTCCACGAATTAATATCATATTTAAAGAATTTTAATTTTGAGTGATACAAAACCGCAAGATGGCAAATTCCTCCGCATTTGGGCGGATACGAGCCAATATTCACCCATTCTCCATCTCTCTTCTCCATTTGAACAACCCCATAAACCATCTCATAATCAT
>JBMFNP010000108.1:0-1441 GCA_049970095.1 Thermoplasmata archaeon
CATCACTCCAGTCCCCTGCATTTAGCCAGTTCTTTGTTGCAAATCTTATCACGCTCCTGTTACCAATATCCTGAAGAATTGATTTAGGGAGTGCACATTCCATCTCATAACTTCCAATTGCACAACTCACATTACCCACAAACTTCCACTTTGTCCAGTTCTGCTCAACCTCATATGTTTCGTAGCGGTAAAGCATGCTTGAATTTATCTCATTGTTCTTGCCAGTAATCATTATCATGTACTCTGCACCCATCTCTCCATTGTAAACTCTGAAACCAGTCATTCTGAAACCATCAATATCTATGAATACAAAAATAGCGTCCATGCCATCTTGCACTGGCACTTCTGGTGGTGGCGGTGTTGGAATCTCTGCAGGCCGCTCAATTATCCATGGCAATTCCTCGCCACCTAACACAAATCCATGCGTTGAGATGTAGAAGGAGACATTTTCCGCATCCACCATTCCATACCTGTCTATGTCCACAGTTGGCCAGACAAATCTACCAGAAGGAAAGGTATCATTTGCAGTATCAGTATTGAGCAGGATATTTTCCCAATCACCAAATGCACCATCAATCACAATTCTATCTGGTATTTCCTCAATGTATGTGTTGCTGATGAATGAAGAGTAAATTGTGGATGTGCCATTTTCAAGCCACACATCCCCTGCATCCTCAATTCGCATACCTACAGCCTTCCCTTTTTCCGCATTCTCTGATATTCTAACAAATACACTCACATTTTCTTCTGTGTTCTTTTCCAGTGGTAATGAAAGATTGAAACGGAACTTTCCATCTGTGTAATTTGCAGTTGCAAGCACCTGGTTTTCTTTCCTTAATTCAATGCTTGTGAAATCGCTGGCTATGGCATTTCCACATAGCGTGAGATTGAGCCCAAGAATTCTGTTTTCCTTTGCCTTTGTGTTTATGTTAATTCTAAGCAATTCCACATCCAGGCTTCTGTTCACCGCACCATGCTCAGGGTTGCTCTGTGTTACTATCACTGCCCCTGCTTGCGTTGAAATCGCTGCCATGCCCCTGCTTCTGTTTCCATAATTGTCCTGTGCATAGAACACAACCACTGGATGCTCCACCTCTCTTATCAGATGAAACTGCCCCTCAAATCTTGTTCCCTCAACCGCTCCCCTGCCAGCAATCCTGCTCTCAAATCCGTTAATGTCTGTCTGGTTCCTGCTACCGCTCCATGTGTACACACTTGCACTCTTTACACTTCCATCCCAGCCTGAAAATATAGCCATATAGTCAGCCCCAATGCCTGAAATTCTATAGCCAGTGCTTCTGTTATTATCTGCATCCACAAACATGAAAAAGGCGTCTGTCTCGTTGTAGGCGCTGGCAAGCATTGCATAGTTCCTGGTTTCCACAAAAAATGAAAGCGTAGTGCGATAGAGATGCAATCCATATCTTGCAATTTCTACAGA
>JBMFNP010000109.1:0-1242 GCA_049970095.1 Thermoplasmata archaeon
CTTTTATTGTGCCTTTTGCAAGGGGTTCAGGGTCATTAGCATCCGTGCCAGCTACTATGTAATCCTCCAAATATGGGCTCCACACAGTTTCACTGTCTCCATCCGTATCATTCATACGTGGGTCTGTCCTATACTTCAATTTCTCCTCATAATCGGTTAACCAATCTCTATCTGTGTCCTGCAACCGAGGATTTGAGTTGGTCCCCCACCTTTCTCCAGGATCTGTTGTATCTCCATCACCATTCTTATCTGTGATCACCTCCCAATAGTCGAGTTCCTCTGTATCAAATAAACCATCACCATCTGTATCTTTAAATATCCTGGTTGTAGCTGAGACCACTTCGGTTGTTGGCTGTGGGGTTTTGGTATATGTCCCTGAGATTGTAAATGAGAGGGTTTGATTAGTAAGCCTCTGCGGGTTTGAGAAATATACCTTTACTCTATGCCAGTATCCATAAACGTAATACCAACCATTTTCAAAATTGTCTGAATATATTGTTCCACTACCCAGCGAACTCTGATATGTGAAGAAATAGTTTGTGATTTCCCCCCATGGGGACGCATCTCCTGTTGCCCATATTATGTAAAAATACTGGCTCTCTGCAGAAGCATCCCAATTCTCGTTATATTCTATTATCTTTATTACCATCCTTGTGTAACCGCTACCAGTTGCAGTTAACTCAGTGCTACCATATTTTGAGTGCATCGTGAACACATAGTATGTGCTCGGGTTCAATCCAGTCACATAAGCGGTATGTGTTGTGTCTCCATTACCACTTGCACTTACGATTTTACCACCAATGCTCACATAATTGTTGGTTGTTGGATCGCTTGTCTTCCATGTGATTGTTGCCTTTTCATAGCCATCTCCATGCTCTGGCTCCCATACTATGCCAGTTATCTTTGGTGACTGATAAACCACTGACTTAACACTGCTCTGTGCCACACCGCCGCCTACACATCTTAATACCACATAATACAGATATGTTGCACCTTCCTCTAAATTAGAGAGAGAAAATCTTACATCATAATTATTACCATTGGCATTCACTGTAACTTTTGTATAACTTCCACTATCTGACCGTCTGTAATAGCACTCCTGGGTGCCTAACAGTGGTATGTTGCCCTCGGCATAAACCTCACCTTGACCGTTTGGCAATGCCATAAATCCACAACCAGAAACAACAAATGTGGTGTTGATTGTTATTATTGAGGAATTGAACCACTGTGCCTCCCATCGTG
>JBMFNP010000110.1:0-1187 GCA_049970095.1 Thermoplasmata archaeon
TATCTACAGTTATTCTCCATGCATCTGTGCAAAAACCAATACATTCGCAGCAATCACCGAACCCATCGTTATCTGTGTCCGCACTGTCTGGAAGTGTAGAGTAAACAAAATCCTCTTCAAAATCCGTGAGATAGTCTCCATCGCTATCAAATGAAAACGGATTGGTACAGATAGGAGCCAGGCTGCAGCTTCCCTCATTATACCAATACATGAATTCTATTTTTATCTCATGAAGAGAGTACTGGCTCTGGCACACAAACAAATAATAGGTGCCTGGTAAATATCTCTCGCCAAATTCTGCAGGATACAGCACACTCACCTTGCCATCTACATAAACAGTAAATGGGGTATATTGGTAAATGTCCGGATCCAGTGGGTCAAACTGTTTTTTCTCAAATGTTATCAGGCTCTGCTCATATGTACCTTTCAGAACAACCACATGAATTGTGTGTATACCTGCAAGAATTGCAACATCCCAGTAAAATTCTGTACCCACCCAGATGGCAACATCTTTTTCAAAAGAAGCTCCTAACTCAAGATCCACACCACTCGCACTCATCTTAATTTTATATCTTCCTTCCACCTCTATCATGAAATTTATATCAAATTGCTTCGCCGCTGTATTATCTGTCACTGGGAATTTTTGTGTCTCCATTCTTAGCCACTTCACCTCCATGGTTTGAGTGCAATTCACCCTAAGCTTGTAGCGATTTGTGTACAGGGGCTGGATATTTGAGATACTCTTATTCAATTCACCTTCTGGTGTTGACGGCTCTCCCCAGAATACTATTGTTTCTCGTATAACAAATATCTGTTGCGTTTTCCACTCCAGCAGTGTGACAGTTGCCTTCGGAAATGGCCACTCCTCATAACCTGTGTAACCAATCATGATCTTGCAATCTGTAGAAAGATATGGAAGTTGAAACACAACAGATTCGGCAGTGGTTCCTTGCGATATGCCTTCCATTTCTACAGCAATACCATCTCCACGCTCGTAGCCATCACTCAAAAAGTCGTTATCACTGTCGCTTACCGTTGCTTTCGTGCTCGCCTCGAATCCCAGAGCCACATGCTCTATTTTTCCCTGGCAACCTTTTTCCATGTCATAAACAATTATCTCCCAGTCCTTCCAGGAATAGAAGAGGTGAGATGGCAGCGGTGTGAGCACATCCTCCAAATCTGGATCT
>JBMFNP010000111.1:0-1146 GCA_049970095.1 Thermoplasmata archaeon
ATCACCAGTGATGATGAGGGCAGTGTGAGTACTGTAATTTATGTGAATGTGAGCAATGTAGTGCCAGAACTCTATTGTATGCAACACATGGAAGTAATAGCCAACACGATATACCTGGACGCTGCAGTATTTGACAGTGTAAATGATTATGGAATGCTAAATGTGTCCTGGATGCTTGTAAGTTTCAATGGAAGTGTATGCAATGAGAGCCTGGGATATTCCAGATGGCTTTCCTACAGCGGTTGCGAAAAAGGCACAGGCACATATATATTCAGATGCACAGTTCGTGATGAGATTGTGTCTGTGAGCTCAGAGTTGAAGGTGGTTCTGTATTGTGATAGTGATGGGGATTTGATGCAGGACATCTGGGAATGGACACATGGACTAAACTGGCGTAAAAATGATAGTCTGGAAGATCCAGATAATGACGGGCTGAAAAACATTGAAGAGTATTATTATGGGACGCATCCGCAGTTAAGAGATACAGATGGTGACGGGCTCACAGATGGTGAAGAGGTGCAGCACTACCTGCTTTCACCATTCAATCCAGATGTGGATGGTGATGGTTTACAGGATGGAACAGAGGTGTACAATCTCTACTATTATGGCACATACTGGCTGAATTTTGTGATGTTTGAGAACACCAGCAGGGAGATGAATGTAAGTTCATGGCATGCGGGTATCTATAACGCCAGTATTTACGGAAATGCCACAGAAAATTGCAAGCTTCGTGTAGTTGTAGGTGCAGAAAATCGCACACTGGAAATTGTTAGAGGGAATTTCACTCTGAATTTCAGTTTCACAATTGCAAATGTCTCTGTAATCTCATTTGGGATGGAGGGCAATGGCACACTCATACTTTCCAGACTGGATTTATGGCGTGCAGGCTCAAATCCGAAGATGGTGGATACGGATATGGATGCACTTGATGACCTTGGAGAATACCAGCATCACACATCGCCTGTTAAACCAGATACGGATAATGATGGTGTATGGGACAGGGCTGAATTAGAACTCGGGCTTTCGCCACTTAACCCAGATTGCGACAATGATAGTGCAGCAGATGGGTTGGAAATATACTGGGGCACAGATCCACATTCCAGAGACTGTGATGGTGATGAACTTGATGATGGGCTGGAACTCGCA
>JBMFNP010000112.1:0-1014 GCA_049970095.1 Thermoplasmata archaeon
CTTGTCGCTATCAATTCATCGCTAGCCCAGTCGCTCATATCTCCATCCACATTTATTGTGTGGTATGTTGTTCTTGTCACTGGTACTTCTGGTGCAGAACTTCTTCCGACCCAGTCAACCATGTAGAAGTAAACTGCATATTTTTCCCCGATGCCCAGTGCTCTTTTTTCAGCCATTGTTTCCATTTCTTTTCCATTTGTTGCAGCCATAACACCTTCCTTCACTTCCCATGTCCATTCCTGCTGCACCACACCCGCAAATGCCAGCACCCTGCTCATCTCAATCTTTCCGTTCTTGCCCACAATCTCCACTGCCTTATCTGCACCCACTGCAACCTGTGCAGATGGCTTGAATCCAGTTGCCTGATTGTTATCTACATCTATGAACACATAAGCCACATCCCTCCCATTTGCATTTGGGATTGTGGTTTCTCTATAGTTCCCTACATAAACTGGATTTTCTGAGGGCACTTCCACAATGTATCTGCCATCTCCTTCCAGCATTTTCCCATATACCTTTGCATAAAACGCAACGCTGTTGCCTGTTTCCGCACTTGCATACGCTGCAATATCTATGTTTTCTGGCACGCTCAAATCCCGCAATTTCGTGGTTTTTGCAATTCCCTCCCAGTCCTCAAAATTCCCATCAATCTTTATGCTATTTGCATTCTTAGATTGCCAGCTCAGTAGTGCAAAAGCACTCAGAACCAGTATTCCAAGCACAAATATTGCAACCCACTTTGTGCTTTGCTTTTCGTTCATCCTTCTCTGATTTCTTCTATTTGCGCCGCTGTTTCTGAGCCCATTTGTAAGCCCTGGCGCACATAGGCTTCTGTGTTCCATCCAGATAGATTGACTTTTCTTTCCTATCATATTTTTTCCTCCTTAATCGTGGTAATGGATATGCTAACATCGTATATAAAGATACCCCAAAACATATGAAAAAAGAAAAAAGATTACCGCTCTTTCCGTTTTCTTGCCAGCACAACCAGAAGAATTCCAATGCAGAACATTG
>JBMFNP010000113.1:0-950 GCA_049970095.1 Thermoplasmata archaeon
CAATAGAGTTCTGGCACTACATTGCTCACATTCACATAAATTACAGTACTCACACTGCCCTCATCATCACTGGTGATCAACAAAATTGTGTAATTCCCTGCAGATGTAAATGTATAATTAAGGTATTGCGAATGCCCCACACAATCGCCATTCACAAACCATTGGTAGTGAATATATGGTAAGTCAGTGGGTACTGCATTTACCACTGCAGTGTATGTATAATTTGTGCCCTCACTACATATCTCACTACCCTCTATCCTCACATCTGCTACCACATTCCTCACAACCAGTGTCTTTGTCAGATATGTTGTGTGCCAGCCATCTGATGCATATAATGTAATGTTGTAGATGCCAGAGTTAAAACTGCGGTGCACCACAACATCTGTTGCACTGCTGCCATCTCCAAATAACCAGAATACTGTGAGTGGCTTCATTTCAGGGTCATAGGACTTGCTGATGAAATATACATCCTCGCTCTCGTTAATTGCATTTACACTCTCATTTTTCCCATTCCAGATATCAAAATCCACAACAGGCGGGAGATTTGGTGTGACATTTCCATAGCCCTCCATATGCAGATTTAAACTTCGCATATCAGAACCGCCATCATCATCATTTACAACAAGCACAACGGAGTAATTCCCAGGCACTGCATATGCATGCTTCACAATATCCCTTCCCTCGTGCTGGTAGAAATGCACACTCGTATTCCCATCACCGAAATCCCAGTTAAAGGCAAGGAGATCATTTCCTGCATCTTTCGCATGTGCTTGCAGGGTGAGTGGATGGCGGTGTATGTATGGATTCAGATACCCGCGCCACTCTGTATCCTTATGACCTGGACTCCATACAAAGGTGTGGTGGAATGATTCTACACCATCCTCAAATGTGAGATTCAACCATACTGGTGAGGCGCCGAATTTATTCCCGTTCACAGGGTCATTCTCGGG
>JBMFNP010000114.1:0-927 GCA_049970095.1 Thermoplasmata archaeon
CTCAGGGCAGTGCTTGAGGCAATGGGCGAAGGCGAGCAATATATGGAACTCAAGCTGGAGGTGCAGGAGGAGCTTGCAGATGTGCTTGAACTGGCAGGAAGATACGATGAGGCGATTGAAGTTTTGAAGAAAAGAATTGCAGAAACAATTACAGCAAGACCATTGGAGGCAGGAAAGGATTATGCAAGAATGTGCGAGATTTACATTAAAAAAGGGGATTATGAGAATGCACTTAAGATGGCAGAGGAAGGGGAACAGATAGTTTCTGGAATTGAAGGCTCTAAGATTGTGCTTGCAAGGCTTTGGAGTGCAAAAGGTTATGTTTATGAACGCACAGGAAATTACAGTAAGGCAATTGAATGGCAGGAGAAGGCAAAGAATGTTTTTGTGCAGGAAAACGCAGAAAAGGATATTGGAAATGTGTTAAACAGAATAGGTGTATGTTATTTGGATATGGGAAATTATGAAAAAGCATATGAATACTTTCAGAAATCCCTTGAATTAAGAGAAAAAAACAATGATTTGCGTGGAATTGCTGCTTCTTACAACAACATAGGGGTAATTTGCCATGAGAAGGGAGAATATGAGAAGGCACTGGAATATTATAAGCGGAGCATTGGGATCAGGGAGAAGATTGGAGATTTGTGGGGGGTTGCTGCTTCCTACAACAACATAGGGGCAATTTATTATGAGAAGGGAGAATATGAGAAGGCACTGGAATGTTTTGTGCGGAGCCTTAGGGTCAAGGAGAAGATTGGAGATTTGCGTGGCGTTGCTAGTTCATATAACAACATAGGGACAATTTACTATGAGAAGGGTGATTATGAGAAAGCACTGGAAAATTTTCAAAAATCGCTTGAGATTGGAACACAAATTGGTGATATAGCGAGTATAGTGGAGGCACAGACTAGTTTGAGCGAGGTGTAT
>JBMFNP010000115.1:0-863 GCA_049970095.1 Thermoplasmata archaeon
ATCTAACAAATAGTTTTAATTTTATGTTTAAATTCCACCTTGGTTCGATTCTGACCATACATGCTTTTAAGAAATCAGAAATTGATTATCAGTTTAAATTCCACCTTGGTTCGATTCTGACTACTGTGTATGCTATTGATGTGCCACCTGATTTGCTGTTTAAATTCCACCTTGGTTCGATTCTGACATAGATTTGTGTAAGTCTCATGAATTTTGTCTATATGTTTAAATTCCACCTTGGTTCGATTCTGACGGAAGGCAATGGAATTGAAAAAACTGAATAGTGTAAAGGTTTAAATTCCACCTTGGTTCGATTCTGACTCCACGATGGACTTGTTATCATACAAACATCTGCTTGGTTTAAATTCCACCTTGGTTCGATTCTGACTCCAGCGACTTCATTTACGGAATTGTCAGGGTTTACCGTTTAAATTCCACCTTGGTTCGATTCTGACTAAAAATGATTGAGGATTGTATTGAATTTTTTGTTGCGTTTAAATTCCACCTTGGTTCGATTCTGACTTATTGATTGTTTTATGCTTATCGTTTACTTGATGAAGTTTAAATTCCACCTTGGTTCGATTCTGACTCAGTCATTATTTCTTTGAGTATATCTTCCTCTGCGGTTTAAATTCCACCTTGGTTCGATTCTGACTACTGGTTCTAAAAACTGCACACATCTTTGAACTGCGTTTAAATTCCACCTTGGTTCGATTCTGACACGTCTGATATTGAATATTGTTATCGTGTTAGACAGCAGTTTAAATTCCACCTTGGTTCGATTCTGACCCAGTTGTTTTTGCGGTTTTAGGGGGTTTAAACGCAAATTCATTCCTCTAATTGTCGGGGATCTATAATAATGT
>JBMFNP010000116.1:0-862 GCA_049970095.1 Thermoplasmata archaeon
AAGAGTGGAATGGCTCTATTTTTCAAAAGTTTAAATTCCACCTTGGTTCGATTCTGACTAGACATACAGAGAACTTGGCAGAATCATATACAAGTTTAAATTCCACATTGGTTCGATTCTGACAAATATTGTGATAGGATTCTCTATATCTTTCGCAAACGTTTAAATTCCACCTTGGTTCGATTCTGACCTCTTTCTGGTCTGCATCATAGATTATCCTGAAAATGTTTAAATTCCACCTTGGTTCGATTCTGACTATCTTCTGCATATTTCTGAACTATTGCATTGAAAATGTTTAAATTCCACCTTGGTTCGATTCTGACACATGAAAAAATCCATTACCTGTCCTATATCAACATGTTTAAATTCCACCTTGGTTCGATTCTGACCTCTGAACATTGTAGTGCGAATAACATCGCTGAAAACGTTTAAATTCCACCTTGGTTCGATTCTGACTATAAATATCTTAAGAAAACCCCGCAAGAACAGATTAGTTTAAATTCCACCTTGGTTCGATTCTGACCTACAAGTTTGTAATTCAATATAACTTTTATTAGGCAGTTTAAATTCCACCTTGGTTCGATTCTGACCATGCCTGTGCTATTGCGTCTAATACATTACCATTTGTTTAAATTCCACCTTGGTTCGATTCTGACTTAAAACTACACTTCCCAAAGCAACCCCGTAAAAAAGTTTAAATTCCACCTTGGTTCGATTCTGACATAACTGCTGGAAATATGGAATTGTGGGTACGGTGTAGTTTAAATTCCACCTTGGTTCGATTCTGACAGGAAGCACAATTTTAACTTAAAACACTACAAGTATGTTTAAATTCCACCTTGGTTCGATTCTGACCACTTCC
>JBMFNP010000117.1:0-831 GCA_049970095.1 Thermoplasmata archaeon
CAAACAAGCGGAAAGGTACAGCCAGAAGTAAAAAGTAAGAAGTCTCTCCTACAGCCTCACCCTTTTTTCCATGCACGCACACACACAAATCATGCATTTTACTTGTGTGCAAAATCGGAGATCTGTGCGTGAGAGAAACATTATTAGAGATCCCCGATATTCGGGGGAATGAATTTGCGTTTAAACCCCCCAAAAACGCAAAAACAACCCGTGTATAACCCGCAATAGGAGGGTGTGGCAACGATACTGGTGTAAAAACTGATAATAAACAGTCTGAAGTATAACCCGCAATAGGAGGGTGTGGCAACGTACCAATTATATTGTATTAGTTCCAAGAACAACAGGTATAACCCGCAATAGGAGGGTGTGGCAACTGACGTACTCGCCCTCTCGTACTAGCATTGGTTTATGTATAACCCGCAATAGGAGGGTGTGGCAACGACAAAGGAGGTCAAAGTAGTCGCTTTCAATATCACGTATAACCCGCAATAGAAGGGTGTGGCAACAGGCGACGGGCAGAGAGACTATGTAGAGAACCCCCTCCTCTAACCTCCATGAAAAGAGGAGTTATACTCCATGCTTTATCAAACCATTATATACTCTGTTGGATTAGCGGTAAATGGAGGTTATAGAAATGCAGGGAAAACAACAAGAAAAATATCTCTGTTGTTTTTTACCGGAGCTATGGAACATTGGTCATTTCATAGTAATAGAGACTGATAGAGAACAGCAGCTTGAACAGGCTGTGAATTTTTTGTGTACGATCATAGTGGTCTTAGGAATATTACTTCTGGTGCTAATTGGTATAGTAATATACCTTTACCTTAAGCT
>JBMFNP010000118.1:0-806 GCA_049970095.1 Thermoplasmata archaeon
GTAAAGGGACTACAACCGTTCCTTCAGGCAAATCCTTCAGCGATGAGGGAAGAAGCGAGAAGGGAATCAGGCAAGAGAAGAGGGCGCCCGAAGAAGCTGCCAGAGGCCGTAATGCTTTTCCTTATGGCAATCCACACGCTCCTTCCATACAGACAACTTTCTGGGATAGTGAAAGGACTGTTTGGTGAGAGTGTGCACTATACCACGATAGAGAAGAGAATAAAGAGAGAGAAAAGTAAATGGAATACGAAACCTCTTGCTTGTGGGGGATTGCTCTTTTTCCTCGCAGGAATCCCTGCAGGAAAATATTTCATAGATAGCACTGGGTTTTCCCAGAGGAGAAAGGGTGCATGGAGACCTACAAAATTTAAGATTAAGATAAAGAGGAAATGGTGGAAATTACACATATTGTGTGACAAAAATGGAAAGATTGTGGCATTTGCACTCACAGAGGGGAATGTTAACGATTCAAAACTCTTTGAGGATCTTGTGAGTATCTTGCCACCAGATTCAGTTGTGTGTGGTGACAAAGCCTACTCATCAAGGAAAAACTATAGAATTGCAAGAGAACACGGGATAATTCTTCATTCTCCACCAAAAGAAAATGCCAGCGAGAGGCAGAAGGGATGTAAAGTGTTTGCGGACGAGGTGAAATTATTCCGCAAACTTGGTTATAAAGCGTGGGCACGGGAGACTGGTTACAGTGAACGCTTCAATAAGGAATTTGTATTTTCCAAACTTAAAACAATGTTCGGAGAGGAACTGAGAGCCACATCAATTGCTGGTGCCACAATCTCACTTCTTCA
>JBMFNP010000119.1:0-772 GCA_049970095.1 Thermoplasmata archaeon
AAAACAACATCGCCTCTTTTAATTTCTCTTTTCACAAGCTCTGTTGTAAATGCTTCGTGAATTCCATCTACGGAAAGATTAAGAGTATCTTTTGAGTCTAAGAACATTTTATGTCCTTGAACTTCAGCAAAAGTTGTTTTCAAATGATAACGGAGGAAATCGTTAACGACTTTAATAGGATAAAATTTTCCAATTCCATGTCCTGAAAGGATTTTAACACTTGCCTTATAAATTTTTAACAGTACCCTTTTCATATTATCCCCCTCATAAAGTTATTTTTAGTTGGCTTTGTAGTGACCACATAACCTTTTCCTTTCCCTTTCTTTGCGTCTATTTCCACTTCAATTCTTCTAAGCCTCCGCTTTTCTACAACTCCACGAGGTTGTTTTCCACGATTCCCTCTGTAGCAATTTTTGCCCTTAGGTATTTTTGGAATAAAAATATCATGAGTTTTAGTATATACTTCGTTTTGGCATCTTTTGCAATGGATAAGGTATAAATTATTGGCTTTTCCAAGTTTAATTAAATTTTTAATTAGATTATAAGTATAATAACCTAAACCCGTTTTTTGTGTGAGGTCCATGAGCTGCGATATTATTCCTACATCCATTTTTTACCCTTTACACCCCATTACTTTTCTCATTTAACACTTTTGATTGGAAAAATGTATAAAGCTGACAAGTAGCACATCCTACATCAAGGATGTCCCATCTTTGATGTTGAAAAGCTAGTTTTGCGTAAGCAGGAATATTTTGCCATTTTTTCCATTCAA
>JBMFNP010000120.1:0-735 GCA_049970095.1 Thermoplasmata archaeon
CTGTGTATTACAAGTGGTATATTTGCTATGATATTTACAATTTTACGAATGACCAGACAGGCATTGATTTGTCTCCCTATGCACTGCCTGCATATGCTGGTGAGCACAGAGAGTTGCACAGCAATCCAGATACAGATGGTGATGGCATTCCTGATCTTGGCGATACTGATAGCGATAATGATGGGATAAAGGATGGAGATGAGGTTCTTTACTGGCTTGACACAGATTGCGATGGGAACATAAACATGCGAGATAGGGACAGCGACAATGATGGGTTGCTGGATAGTGATGAGGACATAAACTGCAATGGCAAGCTGGATGCATGGGAATCAAGCCCAGTTGCAGAGGATACGGACAATGATGGTTTGAGTGATAGCCAGGAATGGCAGCGGTATTTCACAAATCCAGCAAATGCAGACACAGATGGTGATGGATTGGGGGATGCCCAGGAAGTGAATGAGAATGTGTGGTGGTACAGGATAGAGAATGCCACAAAAAATCTGACAGTAATGCCCTACTCAAAATATTTTCTTCTCTACCAGGCAAATTCTACATTTGTGGATTTTGAGATAGAGGGCAAAACAACACGGAAAATAAGAAAAAATGCAGAGAGAGGCACATGGTATTATGATTTCATAGCCACACCTGAATACCCGAAAAAACTTATTGTGCACAACAACAGCATTACAATGCTTGCATTCATTCCTTATGAGATTGGAGCAAACTGGGTGCAAG
>JBMFNP010000121.1:0-687 GCA_049970095.1 Thermoplasmata archaeon
ATACCCCAACTTTATATATATTCTCAAATTCTTGTTGCCTCTGATGGATACGAAACAAAGTATGGCTCACCAACAAGTGATTGGGAAAGATTTTTTGTATGGGAAGGGATTCTAAGCGATAATGACCTTAAAGTTGAAGAGATTGGAGAAGGTTTTTATCGATATTTTTACAAAGGAAAGGAATTGACATCGCTTGAAGTCTTGATAATGGGTTTATTTAGAAAGGAAAACCTTTTGGAATTTCTTCGTGATTTTGTCGCTTACGGTGATGAGCCGCCAAAAGGGAAGGTAAAGAAAATTGCCCGCCACATGCAATGGAGAGCGGTGAGGAATGCATTCCAATCAGCACAAAAAGCCCGACAAAGGGGTGATGGCAAAGGGGGAACAATCTGGCACTGGCAAGGTTCTGGAAAAACTCTAACAATGCTCTGGCTTACCCTTAAATTGCGTAGAGAGTTTAATAATCCATGCATCATCATTCTCACTGATAGGCGTGAATTAGACAATCAAATAAAAAGAGTTTTAAGTCATCACGGTTTTCCTAACCCATATCATGCTACAAGTGTAAAACACCTTAAGGAATTATTAGAATATCCAACTGGCAAAACCATTTTGGTTACATTGCAGAAACTGGGAAGTAAGGTTTTAAGCGAAACTGGGGAAACAGAACATTTGAGTGAAGAGAAA
>JBMFNP010000122.1:0-652 GCA_049970095.1 Thermoplasmata archaeon
AGTATAACCCGCAATAGAAGGGTGTGGCAACTGAAAGTCAATGGTAAATTGCTATTTGGATATGCGGGTATAACCCGCAATAGAAGGGTGTGGCAACTTGCCACCCCTGTTGTAATTGAATATCGCAGTTCTTTGTATAACCCGCAATAGAAGGGTGTGGCAACTTCATTGTTAAGAACCAATAACGGTTATGTGATTTTGTATAACCCGCAATAGAAGGGTGTGGCAACACTACTTCAGCCATATTTTTATCACCATTACTAATAGTATAACCCGCAATAGAAGGGTGTGGCAACTCATAATTGCCCAAATGTGTTAAAAATAATTCAATTCGTATAACCCGCAATAGAAGGGTGTGGCAACTATTTGTGCTTCGTATATACTTATGCAAGCTAAATCGTATAACCCGCAATAGAAGGGTGTGGCAACAATGATATTGACGAACAAAGAGAAAAAATATCCATAGTATAACCCGCAATAGAAGGGTGTGGCAACTATTGTAATGATAGATTTTTTACAACAATTTCGCACGTATAACCCGCAATAGAAGGGTGTGGCAACCTACTATCAGCTTCATTGTGAAATGCTTACACAACCAGTATAACCCGCAATAGAAGGGTGTGGCAACTGAAACGGGGTGAGGGGCAGGGGC
>JBMFNP010000123.1:0-293 GCA_049970095.1 Thermoplasmata archaeon
GAGTCCGATGACGGCTCATACCATTGGGGGACGGACGGCCTTGGCGGAGGCAATATCTGGGTAAAGAGATGCGAATGAGCGTTTTATGAGCAAATCGAGGACCGAAACACAATCACAATATCACTCAGGATGCTCATACCTCACTCTTCGGAACCCCTCCTCATTTTCAGGCCCAATCATTCTTGCTATCCTTCCTCTGTGCAATAATCGTCCACCTTTCTGGATCTTCGCCACTCACTCCGGGGGAATCGGATTGAAAAATTAAGGGCTGCGAGGCGGGCAAATGATTCGCG
>JBMFNP010000123.1:303-623 GCA_049970095.1 Thermoplasmata archaeon
CATGATATGGATGGTGTCGGGGACGGGGTTTGAACCCGTGACCTCCGGATATCTCGGGAGCATCTGGTCGTCTTCAGGTTCCCTATGAGTCCGACGCTCCACCAGGCTGAGCCACCCCGACACGGTCCGCTTCATGCCCGGAGCTCGATGCTGATATCATTGACAACCACAAAAGCGTTTTGCAGAAATGCGCATCGGGCAATCACTACTTCTTCTCGATTGCCTCTTTCGCCAGTTCTTCCTCGGAAAGCTCCTCGCTCTCCTCTTCCCGCCCTTCCTCGGCTGCGGTCTCCGTCACGCTCTCCTCCGCGGCGGCTTCC
>JBMFNP010000124.1:0-621 GCA_049970095.1 Thermoplasmata archaeon
CCAGAATAATACACTCTTGCCGCTGGATGGAATAGCAGGGCTCATCCAGAATATTGCATTTATTCAAACCAGAATTGAGGATTTTATAGATGAGGATGGAGAAGCGATTGAAATTACAGACCAGCAGAAATTCGTAAAAAGGAAAATTGCAGAATATTTGGGGATAGAAATTCCACCTGAAAAATTGGTTATAAATGCAAAGGGCTGTATCGCAATGGCAAAACCCAAATGTCCAAATTGTGGTAGTCTGGAAATCTGGGAGAATGGAACCAGAAAAAGAAAACCTCAGACCATAACTGGCACGAAAATTGAAATTAAAATCCAAAAATATCAATGTGCACAATGCAAGAAAAATTTTGAACCTGACATTACAAGATATATCCAAGCCTATCAAAGATTCACAGCAGAGATTCAAGCGTTTGCTGTGTGTCTCTACAACAAAGGCGTTTCTGCTGAAGAAATTGTAGAAATCCTTTACACAATGTATAATGTAACCGTGACTGCTACAACAATAAGGAGCTGGGTAAAGAAGTTAAGTGGCGAGATAGTGGTAGTTGAAAATGAAGAAGGGCTCAGTGATATATTTCATTTTGATGAACAGCGCGTAATGCTGGATGGGAA
>JBMFNP010000125.1:0-599 GCA_049970095.1 Thermoplasmata archaeon
GTTATGGAATCGCCATCTACATCTGGGTTTTTGCAATTCGCATATGCGCACTTTTCAGCATCTGCAGTGCTCATGTGCTGCACTTTGAGATAATAGTTTCGCCAGTAATTGAATTCCTCGCCATCAAGCCATTGGTCAGCATCTGTATCGTTGCTCAGGGGGTTCAGTCCGTTCTGGTACTCTATGCTATCGCTGAGACCATCATTGTCTGTATCTGGTTTCCAGGGGTCTGTGTTTGTAATAAGCACTTCAATGTTGTCATTCAGGCCATCACCATCTGGATCTGCATTCTTCGGGTCTGTTTTGTATGTGTGGATTTCCTGGTAATCAGTTAGATTATCATTATCTGTGTCTGGGTTTGTTGGATTTGTTCTATGAATCTTCACTTCCTCAAAATCACTTAATCCATCACCATCTGTGTCATTAAGGCAGGGATTTGTTCCATGAATCTTCACTTCCTCAAAATCACTCAAGCCATCACCATCCGTGTCTGGGTTGTTCTTGTCTGTGCCTGCATCATCCTCCTCCCAGTTCAATAAACCATCACCATCATTGTCTGCAAATGGTGATTCTGGCAGTTCTGCAGGTGTAAACGGCTC
>JBMFNP010000126.1:0-595 GCA_049970095.1 Thermoplasmata archaeon
CTGTGATGTTAGATGGCTCTTTGCCTGTGAAATTTAGAAAGTCTCTGTTGAAATAAATGTAAGCCTTGACTGTTTTGTGACTATATCTCCTTGAGAGTAGTTCTCTCTTTAACTCTTCAAAGTTGTATTGAGATTGCTTCGTTGCTTCGCTTCTCGCAATGACGGGATGGGACAGAGGTACTTGTAAAGCAGGGTTATATGGAAAAGTAACCGTTATTCTATCGGACATGTCTTTTCCGATTTTTATTATCTCTGAGTTACCGTCTTTGGATTTGTTCATCAAAATCCTCAAAAACATACTAATACGGTTTTAATATTTAAACATTTTGTAGGCTCAGGGGGCGTGTAAGAGTTCAAGGATCTAGTACAATGATAGATGTGCGTAGAGGAGACAGAAAAAAGATAGAATGTAATGAGGAGTAAAACCTTATGGGGTCTTGGGAGAATTGGGACTGCGGGATTCCATTCCCTAGAAGTGGGGTGCGGGGAGTTTACAGACTCCTCATGAGAACCATGCACCTCACAAGCAAGGTGCGGTAGCACCCGCGCAGGTGGAGGGGTTCAGGAGGGATCAAAGGAACTCCAACTTGAGGGG
>JBMFNP010000127.1:0-564 GCA_049970095.1 Thermoplasmata archaeon
ACGGTTGTAGTCCCTTTACCATGGCTACACCCTGCTCCACTAGTGCACTGTCATTCTTCCGCCAGTTTAAGTTGCCCGTCTTACTCATGGGAGCAGTTATAGAGTGGGGAAATATATAATTTTCTACATCCCAGAGGCAAGAGGAAAGAATTTAAGTGCGGATGAATTTCCAAAGCCGATAATTGTGCAGGGAAATCTGTGGCTGAAGGAAGGTGTGGAAGGTGAAATTGTGTGCGTGCATGGTAGCATGTGCTCAGAGAACATGAGTGTGATTGATGAAGTGGAGGAGAAAGAGAGTGGGCTGGAGAGTATGGTGCGTCTTGGCACCGTAATGGAGAAGCCAGTGAATCAGAGAGTTTACTGTGTGCTTGAATGGAATTATAGTGTAATTGGTAGAGATTGGAAGCCTGTTTATCGGATCACATTGATGTTTGGGACATCAGAACGGCTTACATTTCCACTGGATGTGGATACAGATAATGATGTGATTCCAGACGGGAATGACAGTGAGCCGTTTACACCTGCAGAACTGCCAGAATCACCATTTGCAGACAATGATGGTGA
>JBMFNP010000128.1:0-511 GCA_049970095.1 Thermoplasmata archaeon
CAGCTCCTCTGAGCGTATTGGAACAATAGGTTCTCCTTCTTCCACCAGCGAACTTTCTTTGGATATCCTCGGCACTGCTGTTGAGAAGAAATTGGTCGGAGAGCTTGCACTCTTTAGATTTTATCAGGATGGTAAACCACATTTGTTCTTTCACATTTGAATAAAGAAGAAATCTGAATGGGAAGATTGGTATTTAAAGAAAAAGCCAGATGCAATAAAAAACGCTACGGAAAAGATACTTCAAAAATTGAAAGAGCTCAAAGATGCTATGGATAAGATTGACATGGATGCTGTAGAAGAGTGGGCAAGGGATCTGGTTATAGTAAAAACTTTTGCAGGGTTGAGATTTCAAGAGGTAATCTTGAGGAAAGGTGCAGAGATTAAAGGAACTTCTTACCGATTTGCCAATCCTGATGAGGAATCAAAAGGGATTGATGGCTACATTGGCGAGATACCTGTATCTATAAAGCCTTATACTTATGATGTAAAGGCATCTCTACCTGAGCATATT